>CACDUZ010000004.1 GCA_902556105.1 uncultured SAR86 cluster bacterium | reverse complement strand
GCCATGCCCTTCCAAATAGTAATAAAAAAGACGCTCTGCTTTCAATTGATTCATTGCCAAAGCTACCAAAATAGTAATAAAAAAAACTTATAATAGACAAAAAGAGGAATAATAAGAACATCAACCAAAAACTTTTAAGCTTCCAAATTAAAATCATCAAGAAAGGAAAAACAACATAGTATTGCTCCTCCACAGACAAACTCCATGTATGAAGCAATGGTTTAAATTCTGATGCAATATCCCAATATCCAGAAGTTAAATATAACAAGATGTTATTACTAAATAATGATGTGGCAAAAAGGCTTTGACCAAAATTTTCAAGATCATCTGGTTGCATATAAACTAACGCAAGAGGAATTGAAGCAATCATAATAAAAACCAAGCCAGGCAAAATTCTTCTTGCTCGTCTATCAAAAAAATTTAAGACTTTAAACTTTTCAAGTTTTAGATCATTAACAATAAATGAGGTTATTAAAAAACCACTTATAACAAAAAAAATATCAACCCCTAAATATCCGTAATCAAAGTTGTTAAACCCGGCATGAAAAAAAATCACAGGCAATATAGCTATTGCTCTCAAGCCATCTATATCGCGCCTGTAATTCATTAAAGTCTAAGCTTCTTAGTCCAATATTCGGTTAAAATTTCTGCAGCCAATCTACTTCCATTTTCATTTAAATGAACAGGATCATACATAAACTCACTGGAACTTGGTATTAAATTTGCTAGATCAATAACATCAACTTTACGACTAGCACCTACTTCCCTTATCACATTGTTTAAACGCGCATAGTTTTTAATATATTTTTCGCTATTAACCATATTTGAGCTTTGCTTTTTAAAGAGTTCATCGTCTGGATTTATTCGATTAAATTGAGTCATTAATATTGGCTCAGCACCCCATTGTAAAGAAACATCAATAAAAGTATTTAGAGATCTTCTAAATTGATTTTCAATAATTTTAATATCTACTATATCTTGAGTCCTAAATGCTTCAAAATCATCATTATTAGATGTATTTCTTTTAAGAAGTTCATAAGAGTTTGGAATGAGGATGTCTTTTATTTGACGTAACATCATATATAAAGAAGATTCTTGAACTTGTACCAATGAAAATTTACTTGGTGTACTCCAATAACTTCCCGTCAATCGTAATATACCAAGGTCATTCATATTATGCATTAGTACAACATAATCTGGAGAAAGCGGAGCACCTTTAGCAATAAAATTTAAAGTTGAGTGCATTGAGTTATTTCCAGAAAAACCTCCATTTCTTACAATGTAAGAATTTTCTTGATCAATTTCATTCAAATTTCTTTCAAGAATACTTGACCATCTAGATCTCTCAGAGATAAATAACTGTTCTGTTGTGCTCCCACCAAAGAAAATTATTGATTTTAAGACATCATCAGAGAAGTTAATTTCATTTCCATTTTTAATAAATCCATATTCATCTGTCCTAATTAAATAACCATCTCTTTTCAGGGAATCTGTTCCTTCAATATAATCTTGGGATGGCCATAAAACTGCATTAAAGTGAGGATTAATTTCTCTCATATTGAGTGACCTACTAATACCTCTTTCATTAATTCCAAATGCGCTCTCAGGCGCTAAATGACCTAACATAAGATCAGCGCATTTAACGGAGATAATTGTTACTATAAAAACAATACTAAAGTTCTTAATCCAATTCATAGCGCTCCTCATAATTTTCTTTAAGTTCTTGATTTTGATCTTCTTTTAAAAGTAAACAATTACCAATGGCTAAGACATCTAATTCTGTGCCCATGAAACACTTAAAGGCATCTTCAGGCGAGCATATTATAGGTTCACCACGAACATTGAAAGATGTATTAACAACAAGAGGACAACCTGTTTTTTCTTTAAACTTTGATATGACTGCATGATATTTAGAATTAGTATCTTCGTGAACAGTTTGAATACGTGCAGAATAATCAATATGTGTGATTGCTGGTACAGACGATCTTGGTAAATTTAATTTGTCTATACCAAATAATTCTTCTTCATTACTTGTCATTGTAAGATGTTTATCTTTTTGAACATCGGCTACAAAAAGCATATAAGGACTGTCTGAGTCATGCTCAAACCAATCATTTACATCATCACGGAGAACACTAGGTGCAAATGGTCGAAAGCTTTCGCGGTATTTAACCTTTAGATTAAGTTGCTTTTGCATCAAAGGAGAACGAGGATCAGCAATAATACTTCTTGCTCCAAGGGCTCTTGGACCAAATTCCATTCGCCCCTGCATCCATCCAACAGCTTTTTCAGCAGTTAGTGCAGATGCAACTTCTTCTATAAGATCTTCTTCAGAAAGCTTTATGTATACTGCGCCTAATGATTTAAGTTTTGATTCAATCTCATTATCCTCAAATCCTGGGCCAAGAAAGGCGCCTTTCATTGAGTCTCGATTTGATGATGAGTTTCTCTCTTTTTTATGATGTAGGTACCAAATAGAAAGTGCAGCACCAAGAGCTCCCCCTGCATCACCTGCAGCTGGCTGAATCCATATATTATCGAATACTTTTTCACGAAGAAGAATACCGTTTGCAACGCAATTAAGAGCAACCCCGCCAGCTAAACAAAGATTTTTTTCACCCGTTTCTTTTGCAATGACTTTAGCAATATTAATAACTATATCTTCAGTTACTTTTTGTACAGAAGCAGCTAAGTCCATTTCACGCTGTGTTAATTCTGTCTCAGACTTGCGAGGTGGACCTCCAAATAGCGAATTAAATTTCTTGTTTGTCATAGTTAAGCCAGTAGCATAATCAAAGTAACTCATATCTAATTGAAAACTTCCATCACTGGCAATTGTAATTAATTTTTCCTTTATCAGATCTGAATACCGAGGCTCACCGTAAGGCGCCAAACCCATGACTTTGTACTCTCCGGAATTAACTTTAAATCCAGTATAGTAAGTAAATGCTGAATATAATAATCCTAATGAATGTGGAAAATGAATTTCTTTAAGTACTTTTAGTTCACTTCCACTCCCAACAGCTATAGATGTGGTGGTCCACTCACCAACACCATCGAGAGTTAATACAGCAGCCCTATCAAAAGGAGAGGGATAAAAAGCGCTAGCTGCATGTGATAAATGGTGTTCAGAAAATAGTAAACGTTCTCGCCAATCAATATTTTCATCTAATGCAGATTTTAACTCCTTATTAAGAGCTGCTTTTTGAAAGAGTTTATCTTTAATCCATAAAGGCATTGCTTTCGCAAAACTGGTAAAGCCTCTAGGTGCAAAAGCTAAATATGTTTCGAGCAATCGTTCAAATTTCAAGAAAGGCTTTTCATAAAAAACCACATTATCAATTTGAGTTGCAGCTATATTCGCCTCTTTTATGCAGTATTGTATTGCATGATGAGGAAAACCTGGATCATGCTTTTTACGAGTAAATCTCTCTTCTTGAGCTGCTGCAACTATTTCTCCATCTTTAAGGATGCATGCTGCACTGTCATGGTAGAAAGCAGAAATACCTAAAATATACATTAATTCCTAGAATATTGTATAAATGAAAGGTGCAATAACTGAGCCTTGAGCAAGTATGAGCAGTCCTCCAAATATAAGCATTACAACGATAATAGGTGCAAGCCAAAGTTTTTTTCTAATTCTAAGAAATTCCCAAAGTTCTTTTAAAAGCTCCATTATCTTTTCATTCCTTAAAATTGACGTTTAAAAGAATCTGTATGAATTGGCTCATCGCGTAAAATCCAGTAACTAGATTTTTTCTTATATTTTAGATGTAATTCATCACGACCAAATAGTCTCATAAAAATTGCAACTGGAGAAAACAAAGTAAAAAAAATCAGCCCTAGAACAATAGGACTAATTATCATTCCTATTAATAATCCAAATCTCATCCATAATCTGTTGAGAGGAAGTAGTAAGTCATCTTTTAGAATTGTAGCCAGTATAAAAACCGCAGCAGCAACTCCAAATATATAAGTTAAGTTTAAAGACTTGTTATAATAAAAGTAACTAGCAATAATAATGAACACGACAGTAAAAAAGTTGCCAAATTTTTTATTAGACGGAAGTTCAGCTTCTGGAAACTTCATAATTTATTGAAATACGTTTCTCATTGCTATAATTATGCCACGAACTTATAACTTTCAATAGTTGCGAGAGTTTATGAGATTTGTATTTTAATATACTTGAAACCTGCATTCCTGCATTAAAGTGACAAATTGTGTCACTCGTAAATAACTAAAATTAAGTACTTATTATTAGATACTTTATAGAATATAATTCTTCTTAACATGTTTATCAAAAACATATATTGAAAGCGATCGTAAGCTACATAAACTGGCATCTTAAACATTTATCAAAATTACTTGAGAAATATCTATATAAAAAACCAAATAGGTCATATGTAAAATTATTCAATCTAATGCTTTTTCTAAAAAGAAATCATGATCGACTGCATTACGATGAAATACAGAACAGATATATCATTAAAAATTCTAAAAAAGAATTAATATTTATGAATAGGAATTATGGGGTTGATAACTATATAAATGGTTTAGATAATCGGGCTATAGAAATTGGCAATGCTTACATGTTAAATGAAATAAATTTCAATAAAGGAGATTGTATTATTGATTGTGGAGCAAATGTTGGAGATTTGCTGTTGTATTTTGATTTTAATAAAATCTATATTGATTATATTGGAATTGAGCCCTCGCTTGAGGAATATTCTTGTCTTAAAGAAAATGCCTCTGGTCATAAGACTCTGCAAATAGCTCTTTGGAATGAAGAGATAGAAAAAAAATTTTATGTTGACTCAGATGGAGCTGACTCGTCTTTACATATGCCAGCTAATTTTCATAATGAAATCAAAGTCAATTGCAACAGGTTAGATAATTTGCAATTTAATAAAACACATATAAAGCTTTTAAAATTAGAAGCTGAAGGAGCTGAACCTGAGATAATTGAGGGAGCAAGTGAAATATTAAAGAAAACTGAATTTGTTTCAGCAGATGTTGGTCCTGAAAGAGGTATAAACAGTCTTGAAACATATGGTCCCGTTACTGATTTATTATACAAAAATAATTTTAGATTAATTAAAATTAATACTGATAGACTTTCAATTTTATACAAAAATAATAGTTTCTAAAAAATATCTATCAGTCAAGATAGGTCCAGACTGATCTATTAAACACTTGTCAACTATTGTGGAAAGTCGTTGGTATCTAATCTGGGTAATTCAAATGGATTATCGTTAGTTAAATTAGCTACACGAACCTCCGTTGTAACAGCTGCTGATGCCTGATACTTCTGGAGCAAGTTCAAAGTCGCATTGTTATATGCGCCATATGGATAGCACATCACCCAATCTTTGGTAGCTGCACCTATCTTCTCAATAAATATCAGGGATTCCTTAATATCTTTTTCTTGCTCATCGGGCGAAATCTTATCAAGCCAGTAATGCCTAGAACCATGACTGCCAACGTACATGCCACTTTTTACTAAGCTTTGAACTTCATCAATACTCATATAAAGTTCGTTAGAAAAACTTGCAGTACTAATACCTACGAATTCATGGAATAACTTGTTCACGATAGAGGATCGCAACTCTTCTGGTAAAGCATGTTGAAGCATGCGCTTGACATAAATGGTATTGGCATTATCAAATCTATTCGCAACAGCCAATTCCTTATAAAATAGAGCTGTTTCACTCTCTGCCATTCCGCTACTATGACAATGAGCATTTAGCTTAAGAACTAATTCTTCAACATCAGTGGCACAATTAAGAATGTGATGGATTGAATTTACATCAAGGACAACGTCATCAACAATTGCAACTCTGGGTGGAAAAAAAGCACCATGTAAATTTCTTTTTAATAATTCAGGTAACACAAACTTAAAATGATCTTTATATCCATCATCAAAGGTTAGCCAACAAGCATTAGATGGCAACTTCGAGCCGTTCTTTATAGCATCTATTATTCGTTCTGTACTTACGATATGAAATTTTTCACTTAAATGATCTAGCTGCCTTCTGAAACCTTCAAGTTCCAAGCCTTTGATTCCTGGGAAACGACTTCCTTTGATTGGTCTAACATAATGATACATTACAATTGTTAAATTGTTCATTTTTTACACTGTATAAAGTTCATTGTTGGTCGATCTAGGTCACAATCTTGTAGTGTCAACATCGCAGCGAAACAAAGCATCATTCAAGCAAGAGCTCAATTTGTTTTACCCAATACATATAACCTTTTGCTGAAAGATGTATTCCATCATATGTATACGCAACATCTAACCCTTCTGTGTTAGACAAGTCAGCAAGAGATACAAAAGGAACATCGTAGTCATCTGCTAGCACTAATAATTTTTCATTTAATAAGTTTACTTTGGAAACTGATTTTTGCCCACACCTACTTACTTGACATTGAATCGTAGACTGAACAAAAACAGATATTCCTTTAACCTTTAAGGAAGAAATAACTGAACCGTAGTTATAAACAATTTCGTCAATTGCAATTTCGTTTAAGATATCATTAATACCCAACATAACAAACGCTGTATTTGGTGTTACAGAAATAATTGAATCAATTCGCTTTAGCACATCTGATGTCTTATCGCTTCCAACTCCTCTGTTGGCCACTTTTAGATTAGGGAAGAATTCGGCCCATTCTCCTCCTTCGGTGATGCTATCACCAACAAATACAACTTCCGCTGGTGGAATAAATTTTTCAAATAACTCAATACGATATTCTTTGTTGCGTCCTACCGATACCGGATTAGGCATTAAAAATTGTTTAAAGGCTAAAATTTGTGAGTAGGGAAATATCTGATAGACGCCAACCAAAAGGCCATAACTAAAAAATGAAGTCAGTACGGCTGAGACTATCCCATAGCGGATTATTCTTCTATACATTTTATAGACCTTCCTTATTTTTAATTTGTGTCTTGGGAGTCAATAAAAAATACGGAATAAAGAATATTATTGTATTCAAAAGAAAAATCAATGATATATGAAGTCTTAATTTGTTGTATATTTCATTTTCTATTTCTATTTCTTCTTTAGTTGCATCGGATCTATTAAATGGAACTGAATAAAAATAATTAGCAATGCTTTCTATTTGTGTCTGCAAAATAATCAAGTCAGGCTGAATAATTTGATTATATTCTTCGATAAAATTTTTCATTTTTTTCAATGACGTTGAATTTTTTCCAATATTAATAATAAATAAATTATCAATTTTTTCTTCTAATAGATTTGGGAAGCCGTCTTCAATGTCAACGCTCCAAGGCACAACAACGCTATCTCCTAGAAGAATTACCCTATAATTATTTTTAAGGTTTAATTCATCTATTTCTTTGTCCATTCTGCAGCCATTACTATTTGTTCTAACACTCCATGTTCCTTTATCAACATTGATTTGGGGGGGAAAAAAGCACTTTATTTTATTTGAGTTCTTATATGCATCACCGATATAGCTTGAAATTTTAGGCTGATACTTATTAAAATAATTTTTGATGATAGCATCAGCAATCATGACGTTAGCCTCTTTTGATGGATGTCCATCAGATTCAGTAACTCTATATGAGTCATAGTCGTTAAAGACTTCAGAAAAAATATCAATGAATTGTATATTGCTGTTATTGAGATTTTTTAAGCTATTTTTGATTAAGTCAGCACCGCTTTTATGTATTTGTGCATTTTCACCATAAGGCAGATAAAGCATCAATACTTTTTTATCAGTAGTTTTAATTATGTTTTCTAGATCATCAATATATCTTTGGTATAACATTTCGAAGACTTGTTGATTTCTATAAATGTGGTCAAATTTTTCAATTTTCTCTTTTGAAAATAGAAATTTTTCTAAAACTGCCATATAAGATATTGGGCTTTTTCTATTATCTGAATCATAACCTCCATAATAGTTATAAGATAATCCTGCTATAAGAAGCATATTAAGCAAAATATGAATAGAAAGAATTTTTATAAATATCCTAGAATGCGAAATAGATAAATTCACTATAAGCTCCACTTAAAATGTAGTATAAAGAAAAAGAGAGACAAAAAACTGTAAGAATATATTTTAATCTAATGTTTAGATTATTTAAGTGCTCAATAGAGTTTTTGAACATCAGAACTAAAAAAAATCCAAACAGAATCCATATTATTGTGAATGAGCCAGCGCCTGTTACCGGAGCCCATTCTCCAAAACTAACTCCGTAACCTTTCAAAAAATAAAGCTTGCTTTCAAGCCAATTTGGAAGAATTATCTCAGTGATATTAAACATGCCTCTCAAAACTTTCATTGCATCCTCCCACTCTTTTGCTCTAAAAAAGACAAATGCAATATTTACAAAATTAAAAGTTATAAGCCATGCGAGAACCTTATTGAGTCTAAATCTATACGTATTCCAATAATTGTTAACCACCAATGCCATGCCGTGAAGCGCACCAAACATAACAAACATCCAGGAAGCTCCATGCCAAAGCCCTGCAATTAAAAATGTTATAAAAGTTCCAATCATAGCTTTATTAAAAGTTAGCACTTTATAAGATCTTACTATTGGCGTATAAATATATGATGTAATGAAGTTCGAAAGAGTTATATGCCAGCGTTGCCAAAACTCTATGATTCCAGTTGATTTTAGTGGACTATTGAAATTTATAGGGAGTCTAATATTAAAAATTAAAGCTGCTCCAATTGCCATATCTGTATATCCTGAGAAATCAAAATATAACTGAAACGTATAACTTATACTCGTTATCCAAGATTCTATAAAATTTAGAGAGCTTGCCGAATCAAAGCCTGCGGTAGCCCATTGAGAAAATGTATCAGCTATTACAACCTTTTTAAAAAGTCCAATTGAAAAAATAAATATGCCTAAGACTATATTCTTAATGTTTAATACTTTATTTTTAATATTATTAAACTGCGGCATCATTTCTTTGTGATGCACAATAGGACCAGCAATCAGTTGAGGAAAAAATGTAACAAAAACAGCATAATCCAAGAATTTTTTTTCTTTTGCCAAGCCTTCATATGTATCTACTAAAAATGCAATTTGTTGTAATGTAAAGAAGCTTATTGCTAAAGGGAGAGCAAGATTAAGCATTCGTAGCTCAGAACCAAAGACAATGTTTGTATTCGAAATAAAAAAATCAGCATATTTAAAATACGCAAGAAGGGCGACGTTAAATATTAGCCCAATTTGGAGGATGCTTTTTTTTGAGAGGTTCAAATGAGAAGCATTGTTCCCCATAAGTTTAGCAATAAAGAAATTAAAAAATACAGAACCTAATATAAGAGGCAAGTAAACAATATTCCAATACCCATAAAAAAAGAGGCTAGCTGTTATTAACCAAGCTTTTGAAGCCAAGGTAAGTCTTTTTTTATTGAGAAAAAAATATATAAAAAACGATACAGGTAGAAAAATAAATATAAATTCAATACTATTAAAAAGCATTAGAGCATTCCATTAATAGTAGGAGTTTTATGCATATCTTAAATAAAGCTATTCACCCTCAAGCTTAATGATACATGAATCAATAATATCTCCTATAGACCTAAGATCAGCCATTTCGCCTAAAGGAAATTTAATTTTAAATTCATTTTCTATAGCGTTTATTAAAATTATGTGATTAAGGCTGTCCCAGTTTTTTACATCATCTGTATTTGTTTCATTAGAAATAACTTCATTTTCAAGTTTAAATATTCCAGTAAATATATCATTTACGATTTTAGATATTTCGTCTCTACTCATTGTGTTTCCTTATATTGATAGTTTCGTTCTTATAGATTCTAAAAAAAGAAGGGCTTCCTTGCCTGAAGACATTTGATGGTCATACGTAAGTGTAAGTGATAGCCTTGAAGTATTTTTATCAATGGCAGTGCCTAAAATTGCAGATGTATAGGGCGCTAGAAGTGGTGTATGAAAAAAACAATCTCCAACAGCTGATAAATCTGAAATTACAAATGTTGGCTTAGACATCATAGAGATTGTCATTTTTCCAGTAATAGATGCTGTTAAAAGCTCAATAAAAGTATTTTTTAATTCTTCTGAGTTAAGTTTTTCACAATTATGCACAACAGGTACTTGAAGGTATTCATCGGCATCAAGTGTAAACCCAATATTTACCTCTTCGTATATATATTTTTTGTTATCATGAAAGAAGCCATTTAGGTTTCTATATTTCATCAGTTCATCAGAACAAATACTAGCAAGTACAGGAAATATATTATTAAAATACAAGTTATGTTTTTTAGAAAAAGCTTCAATACAAAAATCTTCAATCAATATACTGCAAGTGCATGGGAGAGTTTTTGACTGCGCAAGTTTAAGGCTTTCGATCTCAGAAAGCTTATTTTTTGGTGAAGATTGCTCTGTATATTGAGCAAAAAAATCTTGATTTAAAGATGAAGAGTTATCTGACATATCACTTTTAATATGCTCATTAAGTTCTTCAACTGATGTTATATTTAATTTTTTTAAATCATCTTCAGTAAGGTTATTTGATTTAGCAATTTTAAGGGCTTTGGCAGATATACTTTTTTCAATTTTTTCTGAGACATCTAGTTTAACCTCCTTATCCTTTTCACCATCAATTTCTTCTGCTGAATCTCCAATAATTGCAATTATATCGCCAGCCTGAATAGTTGAATTTAACTCAACAGAGTTTTTTATGAGACCTTTTGAAGATGCTAATATTTCAACAACTGTTTTGCTTGTTTCTATTTCAGCGATTATGTCACCCTCAGCAACCTCGTCGTAGTCGTTAAATAATAACGATATAACTTCAACCTCCTGATCAGAGACACCTTGTTGTTCGTAAATTATTTTAGTAATCATTTTAGAAAAAATTCTTTAGCTGTATTGTAAACTTCTTGATTTGTAACATAATGCTTTTCCTCTAAAATTCTTGATGAGGGAATAATATCATTAGCAGTATTTAGTTGAATAGTAATAAACTCTATATTTAAGCATTTAAGTTGAGCAATTATTTCAGATCCAAGAGTTCCAAAAGGGTTGTCATCTTCAACTATTAAGAGTTTCTTTGTTTTTAGAGTACTTTCAACAATAGGCTGAATATTCAAAGGATAGAGCATAGTTGGGCAAATCATTTCAACCACTATCTCTTCTTTTTCTGTTAGGTCATTAATCAATAACTCCATATCACAGACCAGCCCACCCCAACACACCATGGTTATATCTGGCTCTTGATTTTCAATAGAATATTTAAGATCATAGATTTTAGTATTAGTTTTTTTATACTTATAGCCACTATGTGAGGATATTGGTAAATCTTTCCTTGTATAGTCAAGTTTATTTTCAATAACTATCGTTGGTCTATCTATTGTTTTCAAGAGTGTATCGTAAATAATTTTTGGTGCATTTCTAGGATTTATTGAAATTACCTGGGTATTGGGTATACCAAGAAAATGTTTTTCAATATTTTGACTATGAGTGGGTCCATATCCCCTCTTTCCCCCCATTGGAGTTCTGAAGATAATTGGGACTTCGAATTTATTTCCATACATCTTTTGAAATTTGGCAGCATGATTCAACCATTGATCAAAAATTAGGCCCATAAAATCTCCAAACATAATTTCACATATCGGTATTTTTCCTCCCAAAGACAATCCATTTCCAAATCCAGCAATAGCCTGCTCACTATCAGGCATATTAAATACCCTTTCTGGAAAGTTTGCACTAAGATCTCTAGAGATTTTAAAAGCCCCGCCATAAGGATGCTCAATATCCTCACCGATCATCATCAAATCTTTATTTTCATCCATGTTTTCAGATATGGCTTCATAAATAAGATCATTTACCCTTTTGTTACTCTGCACTTCAGTTTCTATCCAAAAAAAGCTGTCATCATTTACAACAATTTTTTTTGAAATAGCTACATCATTTGTAACTGAGGTGTGCTTTTCAAGAAATGACTCTATTCTCTTATTTGCAGATTCTTCATATTCTTTATAGATTTTATTTTTTTGATTCTTAAAAAGGTTTATGGGGTCTTTTTCAAAGTATTCATTAATTTCATTAATATCTCTATCATCATCACCTTTTGAATGCGCTTTAAGTCTGTAACAATCAACTTCAACATAAATTGGTTTTTTACTTGACCTAATATCATTGAAAGCCATTGTGAGATCATCTACAAAGTCGTCTAAATTCCATATATTGGTTTTTCTGAACTCAAGGCCAAAACCTTCAACTCTAGATTTTATATCACCAAAAAATGTTTCAGATCGCGATGTGCTTTGTGAATAATTATTATTTTCATTAATAATAATTATAGGCGGGCTAAATTTAGAAATTAGATTTAAGGCCTCATAGAATACGCCTTCGCCAGTAGCACCATCACCTATAAAAAAGCATACTAAATTATTGCTATTCTTAAGTGTGTGGGCATATCCAGCAGCGACTGGGGTCATGCCTCCTAATATTCCATTACTATAAAACCCCTTTTCATGATAAAGATGCTGACTACCCCCTACTCCTGATACAGCACCAAGACTTGATCCCATAACCTCAAGAATTAAACCTTCGACATCATCTGTTCTTCCAATATAGTGGCCATGACACCTATGATTACTAAAAACAACATCTCCATCAATTAATACTTCTGAAAGGATGGCCCCCATATATTCTTGTCCAATGCATGTATGCACGGTTCCATTCAGACGGCCCTTTGAAAATAAATCTAGAAGAGTTTCTTCTGTTTTTCTAATTAGAACTGATTTTTCTAGAACCTTCAATAGAGAAGGATTATATTCGCAATTAGAAGTCATAATTTAATAATATATAGTGATTAATTTAGCAGAAATCTGCTTTTATTATATACCTAAAAATGTCTATTCTAGTTCAATTTTAATTTCTTTAAAATGCTTTAAGCTAATTACAAAAAAAGGGATACGGAGGTGTTTTACTGACTGTGTCAAACCTTGTAGGGTCTCAAACATTTGTTCTATAGAGGTTTGTGTTATTTAATACTAAATCTACTTATTAACAATACATTGCAACCCTGTTCCTCCCTGAAAGATTGTAAATTTTTTAAATTTAAATTTACTTACCATTTTATTTAATTTTTTGGCAGTAACCATTCTTTTGTAGTAATCAGTATTTTTATCATGAGTATCCAGTTTAGAAAGCTCATAGTGCTGATCTTTGTTAAGATCAAACATTCCATAATAAAAGCTGATTGGGCTAATTCTCCTAAGTAAATATTGAACTAAAGAATATTTCCTAAATATCCAATGAATAGGAAAAAAAATTGATGTTAAAAAATTGGTAACTTTTAGTTGTAAATTTTTTGGTAGTTGCTTAATAATAAACCAATATACTAAGTATAGAGACGTATAATGTCCTATATGCTTTTGATAATGATCAAAACTTATTATGCCATTAGCCTTTGTTACCCTAGATATCTCATTCAAACTCGAATCAAAATTTCGAGTATGCTGCATAACTCCTAAGCAAAGCGAGACATCAAAAAAATTATCTTTAAAAGGGATATTTTCAACATCTGCCTGAAAAATAGTTAAGTTTTCATGAGGCATATTATTTGCATAATTAGCTAAAACAGCATCACTTAAATCGAAAGAATAGACTATTGCTCCATACTTTAAGAGTATTTCTGTAAATCTACCTGCGCCTGAACCTACTTCCAATATTCTCAATCCTTTGATCGATTCCAATGGCATTGGTATGGCTGTCTTAACTCTGTTCTCAGACATATTAGTATTAGTATAAGAATCTAATTGAACTTTTCTAAAGGCATTCCATTGCAAGCCAAATGAAGATGCAAAACTTTCACTTGGCACAAATCTAGGAATATCTTCCCTCAATTCGTATTCTTTATTAGAAAAATTTTTTAAATCCATAAACTATTTAGCCTTAAGCATGTATACAAAAATATTCAACTGTAATTTCAGCAGTTTAGCATTCTTGCTCAATATTTCATGTGTAAATTCTAACCTTAAATTAAATGTATTGTTACTTATGAAGTGTGATAGTTGCAGAGCTTTACAATAATGTTTACAACAAAGACAAAAGGATGCGTCTTTACAACAAGGGGAACAGCGTAGTATTGTATAAAAAATTTAATACAATTGTTGATGCTAATTGAACAGTCATACTGATATGTTTATTACTAATAAAAATTGAAAATCTATGTCTAAAACATACAAAATTTCTCAAGCAAAAATAGAAGATCGAGAAAATATAATGCAATTTATTGATAAGTTTTGGAGACCTAATCACATATTGGCAAAGGATAAAGATTTCTTTAATTACGAGCACTTAAATGGTGATAACATAAATTTTTTTTTAGCAAAAGATATTAAATCAAGTGAAATATTAGCTATTCAAGGTTTTATTCCATACGGCTCAGATCCCAATTCTCATATTTGTGGTGTAATTTCAAGAGTACATCCAAATTCTAAAATTCCATTGCTGGGAGTTGAATTAATGAAAAAAATGCTCGAGCACACTTCACCAAAAACCTATTGTGGTATAGGCACTAATCCAAAAACAATGTTACCTCTTGTAAAGAGATTTTTTAAAAGAAGCACTGGTGTAATGGACCAGTTTTTTATTTTAAATCCTGAGATATCAGAATTTAAAATTGCTTACATACCAGATAACTATAAAAAAATAATTCAAAATCAAAAAAAAACTACTGAAATTATTGAGCATAAACTAATTAACGAAAGGCAATTAAATAAAAATTTTTCCTTAATAAAGGTTAGTAATAAATTACCAGTAAAAAATTTGAACTATATTATTAAGAGATACTTTAATCATCCCAAATATAAATACAACTGCTACCTACTTAAAAAGAATAAAAATTTATCGCTTCTAGTAACTAGACAAATAATATGCAATGAAAGAAAAATAATAAGAATTATTGATTTTGTTGGCGAGCTAGAATTTTTAGGTTACTTAAGGAACTGGGCAGCATCAATGCTTTCTAATTCAAAATATGAGTATATTGATATATTAACTGCTGGACTAGATAAAAAAATTCTATACAGAAGTGGCTTTTATGAAAAAAAACATAATCAAGAGATAGTAATTCCGACATATTTTGAACCATTTGTAAAAGAAAACATTGATATTCATTATGAGAAATCAAATGATAAAATCGTTCTATTCAAGGGTGATGCTGATGGAGATAGGCCTAACAAACTAAACTAATCGATAGTAACTTTTCTTGAGAACTGCTCAACTAAATCATATCCGTCCCATATGGCATTAAAATCAAGCGAATGCCCAATAGGTACAATTCTATCAATACCTCTATTCGTAAGATGCATTGCAAAGTTGACAATTTCTTTTTTTGTAAATCCAATGTAGCTCATAGTTTGATCGATTTCTCTTATCTCATCTGCAACATCTTTAATATTATTTTTTTCAAGTTCTAAAAATAAACCATTTCCAGGATGTGCCTCTCTAATAAGTTTTGAAGACAAGTCTGTAATATTTAGTTTTGTAGGATAATCAACATCATTACTTTTAGATGCCAAATTATTAGCTGCATAAAAAGATGAAGCTACAAATCTGTCCATTACCATCCCAGCATCGTCATTTATATTATTTGCCATGACATAATCATTGTAGTGATTCCAAAAGATATTTCTTGCCTTCAAATTATCATCATGGGAACCAAACCAAATAATTAATTTAGGTGAAGAGCAAGCTTGCTGATTAAAATAAGATGTATCATTATAAAAACCTTTAATAATTGAATTCAAATTAGATTCATTTTCATAGACTGCCTTACTTTTAATAATAGAAAATGAAAATCTATTTGGAAAAACAATTTCTCTTGCTAATGGATTTAATGGAATTGATCTAATTTCCTTAATTGTTTCGTCCCCGCCCCATACAACTCTACTTTGTACTGCTTCTGAGATTTTTTTTGTAATTTCATAATCATGATTATAAGTAAATACAAAAATTTTATCTTTCATCGATTTATATGAAGCCAATGTAGATTTTAACTTTTCAATTACAAAATCAAGCTGAGTTGTTTGATTAGAAGATATTCTGATAAAACATATGTTTCCACAAAGCAATGCAATCAAGCTAGAGTACAAAAAAATTGTATCAACATTTGATGGTGCAATATGAAAGATTTTACCAAGAGGCACCTGAATAAATTCTTTGTTTTTATCTAATTCACTTTGAATATTTCTGAATAAATTCTTTCTTTTAAAGAAGTTAGCTAGCACTATCAACTCTGGGAAAGCTCTTGCATTCTTATCTAATAAAATAGATTTTGAAAATTGATTCACAAATTCTATTGCGTCTGAGTTTGGAAAAGATTTATCATTAAATTTAATTTTTGAGATGTGCTCAAAGAAATCATTATCAGACTTAATAACGCTGTGCTCTGTAATAAAGGAAATCTTATTTTTCATAAGGCTCTGGTATCACTGCAACCTCGAACTTCTGATTGCTTCATTCTTCCACTAATAGTGAAATATTTCCCTTTTCTTCCACAGTCACAATCATCTTCTCCTAAAATTACACCTATATCTTCAGTTAAAATTGAATTTCCAGGATAACTTGAAGGTAGTAAGCTAATAACTTGAAGCAACCCCTCTTTATTAAAGTCGAGGGGTTTATGTGTCATTTGATCTCTTATAATGACATCCGAATAATCTGAGCAATGTAAATGTCCTTTTTCACATTCAACAAAAATTGAGCCTGTTTGTTCAATCATTCCGTAATAATCATGCACATTACTAACTCCAATTTCATGAAGTGCCGCTTTAAATTGAGTGTTATCAACACTACTTTCATGCATTCGCTTCCAACCACCACCATGTATTAATAGAGTATCCTTTGGAAAGTTTAAATTTTTTCCAAGCTTTTTGATTGACTGATAAAATTTTTGCCAAACTAGAAAGGTAAATCCAAATATTAATATAGGATTATTTCCATTATCTTCTAAAGTATCATTTAATTTTTTAACATCAAGGTTTAAATCACTATCAAGCAAATAAGTATGATTTTTTCCAAATGAAGAAAAGCCTAATATACCAGCAGCTCTTGCATTAAATTTCTTTCTATCTTTAATTATTGATTCAGAGTCAATAATAAGCATTTTTCTTCTTTTTTTTCCTATATATGAACCAACAATGTGATTGAGTACCCTTGTTTGCATTATTGATGACTCTTTATCAAGAAATATTTTTGAAACTGCTTGGCCTGAAGTTCCACTTGATGTCATTATTTTGAAAATATTCTCATCTGGAATACTCTTAAGATCCATCAATTTAAAAAGCCTCGCAGGAACATAAGGAAGCTGATTAATTTTATTAGTATCAATTAGTACATTTGTATTTAAGATTAGATTGTTAAATGTATCTGAGTTTTTAGAATGAAAACTTAATGATTTCTTTATATCTTTTAAGAGTTTTTTTTCTTTTTCACTGGCTTCAAGCTCATATGGAGTATTTTGCTCTAAAATATTATTTAATAAACTCATTTAATTTCAAAATTTTTTTAACTGCATTGTCAATATTAAAATGATCGCCAGCGAAGTTTGAATTATCATTATATGTGAAAAAGCTATCATTAGTTGGTATAAAATTTGTTGTATAGGATTTATTTTTTTTATAAAGGATTTGATTTTTTTTATAAAATTTATCAGCTTTAATTAGCAATTTATTTATTTTTTCTTTATCTAATTTTGTCTTTAAATAAATATCATCAATAAAGTTTGTTTTGTTAGCTCTGCTTTTAAAGTGAGTTGGGCAAATGTTAATTTTCATTATGTCATTTGAAATACTTAAATTAATAGAGGAGCCAAATGAATGAGCTATAGTTTTATTAATATGATTTGCATGTATGTGGTCTGAAATTATCTTATAAAAATATTTGGGATTATCAAAAAATTCGTCATAATCTATATCGCACAAAACTACTCTCAAATCTTTAAAATATTGAAGATACTCCAACCAAAATCCACTACTAGAAAATAGTCCATGTATTAAAAGAACAGAATTTTTTTTACTTTTATTAAATTGTCTAAATGAAATCACTTTTATTTAACAACTCATCAGCTTCAATATTACGAACTGCCTTCTTTCCAATTATAATACTAGCTTCTGTTGGAGGTATTCCATTGCCTGGTCTTTTAAAAGAAATATCTTCAGTTGTTATGATTTTATCTTTTGGTATGGCAACTCGAGATACCACACTTCTTCTCATCATAATTCTTTGCTCATATTCTTCTTGAGCAATTTCTCTTAAGTCGGTACCCATAATAGAATTTATTAATTTGCAACCCTCGACCATTGATTTAAAGTCCTCTGGCATAGTAGCCATTTGATTGTCCATACCTATTTTTGCAGAATCTAATGTGAAATGCTTTTCAATGATAGGGCTTCCAATTACAGTTGCTGCAATTGCTGCTTCAGCGCCAACTGTATGATCAGAATAACCAATTGGAATATCTTTTAATAATTCTCTCAGCTTGATAATATTATTCAAGTTGGCCTGATTTGGATCTAATGGGTAAATGGAAACGCAATGAAGGACCGCAAGATTTTCATTACCTGCAGATTTAATAACCTCAACAGCATCAATGATTTCATCATATGTTGACATTCCAGTAGATAAAATTATCGAAGTATTTTGTGAAGCAATAAATCTAAGAAATTCATGGTTATTTATTTCCATTGAAGCAATTTTAATAAAAGGCACGGAGCATTTTTCTAACAAATATTCAACCTCTTCATTAGAATATGGGGTTGATGCAAAATCTATACCTATTTGGTTACAAAAAGAACACAACTCTAGAAGTTCATCTTCGCATAGTGAAAATTTCTTAACAAATCTCTTGGCAATGGGATTTTCATCATAATAAGTTTTAGAGTATAGGGATGAGGCAGACCACGATTGAAATTTAACACAGTCAGCACCAGCATTTTTTGCTTCTGTTATCATATCTTTTGCATAATCCAAATTGCCAAAATGACTTGAATTCAATTCAGCAACAAAGTAAGGAAAACTATTTTCTTTCAAAACTTTTTTATTATTTAAGATAAAATTTTTATTCATTTGTATATCACATATCTATCGGTTCTATGAGCATCTCATTTTTAAAGAGATCCCTATCCAAAAAAGGCCATTGATCTTCTAAAGGTCTCCTTACAATTTTTCCTTCTGAGTTTTTTGTACTTGATATTTCTAAATATGCTTGATCATGCCTGCCATATATTTCAAGAATTGTTGGGCTTTTTGATGAGAGAAGTTTATCTAATGAGGAGTTAAGACTTCTTGATGTTTTTGAGCAAATATATTTAAAACCAAAGGTTTTTGATAATTGATCAAAATCTGGAGTGCTAACACCATCTTCAATACCAGTACCAATTGTTCTTTTTCTAAATAACTCATTTTGTCTTCTTCTAATAATGGAATATATATTATTATTGATAACAATAATTTTCGCATTTATTTTATGATGTTTTATGGTTTGCAACTCTTGGATATTCATCATAATTGAGCCATCTCCAACAACAACAATAATCTCTTTTTTAGGCTGACTAAAATCATAAGAACCCAGTACAGCTGGTAACGCAAATCCCATAGAACCCTGAGAAACTGGATGAATTGCTCTTCTTTTAGGAAAGAAATTCATATTAGTCGGTAGAATAACTTCTATAAATCCAGAATCTGTTATAACAATGCTATCTTTTTTAATTTTTTTTGATAAAACATTAGAAAGCTCATAAAGGTCAACAAGATTACTATTATTGAAATTATCCATTTTTTTAAATAATCTTTTCCAATACTGAGTTTTGGTGTTCCAGATTTCGATATTCTTAGTTAATCTTTGAGCTGGTAATAATTTAAAAAATTTTGTTAAATTAATATTCACTAAGTTATCAATTTTAACGCCATCTTTTTCATGTTCATGTTTATCAATATCAACAACATGAATTGATGCATCCCTGCCAAATTTACAAAAATCATTACCGGTTAATATTGAAGATAAACGATTTCCTAATACCAGAATAAAATCAGCGTTTTGAATAGTAAAAGCCCCTTGTCTAGAGCATCCCATTGAACCAATACTCCCGATTGATAATTTTTTTCCTATTGGATAAACGTCAACAGCACTTGCTGAGTAAACAAGCGGTATCTGATTTAATTCAACAAATTTTTTGAGCTGACTTTCGGTTTCTGATGATCTTATCCCACTTCCAATTAGTATTACAGGCCTTTTTGATTTTCTAAGAGCATTGCATATCTCTTGAACATTTCGAGTTGTTTTTTTTGTAACTGATGATTCTTTGAATGGTCTCAACTTTGGATTAATGTTTTCAGGTTTAATTCTTGAACTTTGAATATCTAGTGGAATATCCAACCAAACCGGACCTTTTCTTCCAGTGTTAGCTTTTAATATTGCTTCTTCAAGATGATTTGGTACATCCTGAGCACAAGTGATCATGGATGAAAACTTTGTTATAGGCCTAACCATTTCTATTATGTTGGCTTCTTGTTGTCCATAAGTTCTTAATTTTGTTTTTTTATAATGCGTTGTTTCATTAAGAACATTTTGTCCTGAAATAAAAATCACAGGATTATTGTCCTGCCAAGCATTCAACACAGGGGTCAAGCAGTTTGTAGAAGCGCAACCTGTCGATACAACACACAGACTAGGTGATTCAGTTAACTGAGCTTCAGCAACAGCTGCATAACCTGCAGACTGTTCATGATGAGTACAAATTACATCAAATGAACCATTTTTAGCCAAACCATCTGTTAGGAATAATGCCCCTCTTCCTGTAACAATATAAGCTTTTTTTATCCCGTAAGACTCTAATCTTTTAAAGATATAGTCTGAAACTCTCATGAAAATTATTTTGGTTTAAACTTATCTAATATAGCTGGTACAGAAACAAGAAATTCAGCACTACATGCCATTTCTCCATCAACTTCACTATGAGCTTTACCTTTAGCCAGACCCCTTTTGAAGCTTTCTAAATGCGCATAAATTGTTGTTACGTCGCCAGGAACAATTTTCTTTTTAAAGACAGCATTATTTATTTTTAAGAAGTTTGTTTTATTTCCCTGGACTCCCTCAATTGATAAAAATGTCATAATGAAGGTTTGAACTAAAGACTCAATTTGTATAAACCCGGGCACATTTGGGTCATCCTCGAAATGTGAAGGAAAAAACCATTCATTATAGGAATAATTTTTTATTGCTACAGCTGAATCTCCAGGATTAATACTTGTAATCTTATCAATAAAAAGTATAGGGTGCCTATTTTCCTGAATTTTTAATATTTGAGTTACATCAAGCTCCATGCTAATTTACTTCAACATTATATTTTCTAAGTATTTCTATACCTACTTTAAAGCTTGAAAAATCAATGATGTCGTCAATATCAAGCTCTATTTTAAATTCTTCTTCTAATTCAGTCATAAGTTGCATATGGGCAACACTATCCCACTCTTCAATTGATTGATATTCGAGAGAGTCAACATCACCATCATACTGAAAACATTCTTTGAAAATTGTTCTATATTTATCAATAGCACTCATGCGTGTCATTGTATTACATTTAATATTTATTTTCCTATCAATAATAATAATTTAGTTTAAATTTAATACATAATTAGATTTATGTGTAAATCTTTTTCCCGGAAGAGTTCCTCATTATATTTTTAACTCTGGCTATTGTTAAATATTTATGGTGTATCTTTATTTTTTTACAGAGATAATTCTTAAGGTCATTGTCAATATTGTTAACACAGGTATATTCCAAAATTAAATTATCATCCTCTCCAATACATCTAACATCTATGCCTGTGCTACAAAATTCGTTCTCTATTAATTTTTCAGCATCATCTAAAGATAACCTAATGCCGTTAATTTTAATAAATCTTTTTTTTCTTCCAGTTATATAAAAGTATCCATCAGAATCTTTAAAGCCTATATCTCCTGTTTTTAAAATTCCATTTCTAGAATCTCCTAAATATAAATCTTTGTAATCATTCGCATATCCCATTGATACATTATCTCCTTCAAAGATAAGCTCGCCCTCTTGAGAATCATTTTTTTCTACATGTAATTCAGTGCTGGGTATTGGTATGCCTATGCTATCAATCTTTTTTGATAACATATCTGGAGGTACATATGAGATTCTTGCAGTTGCTTCAGTTTGCCCATACATTATAAAAAAATTAATTCCATTTTTATTAGAGTAATTTAAGATTTCCTTTTTTAATTCAGACTTTAATCTACCGCCTGCTTGTGTAATAGTTTTAAGAGAGGAATAAGATTTTTTAAAAAAATTAAATTTAAAAAGCAATTCAAAAATATATGGCACACCAGACAATGAAGTAATATTGCTTACATCTAATATTTTCCAAAACTCTCTTGAAACAAGACTATGTTGGCACAAAATTATCTTTGCTCCAGCATTAAAATATGTGTTAATTATTGATAGGCCAAAACTATAACTCATTGGCATTGTGGTAATTGTTTTATCATTTTTTGTAATTTTTAAATAATCAATAATTGATTTTGTATTGGCTACGATATTTTTTCTTGAGATTTTAACGAACTTTGCTGAGCCTGTGCTGCCAGAAGTAGGTAAAAGTAATGATAGGTCTTCATTTATTAATTTTGAATTTTCGTTAGCCCAAGAAAATGAAAAAATATTGTAATCATGAATCTTTTCATTATGATCATGTTTGCAGTTTATAGAGGGTATGTTTTTGCTGATTAGAAAAGATGGTTTAAATTTTTTTATAATTTTTGTTAGCTCAACTATATCGGTATCATGGTTCAATAACATGATTGGAGAATTGAATTTTAATGCTCCAAGATATATAGATAATGAAAAAATATCATTATCTGCACATAATATTGTTAATTGATTGTCGTTTAAAAATTGCTTAAACGAAGATGCAATATGCCAAATTTCATCTACTGAATAAGCCTTATTATTATAAATTGCTTGAAAAGTTTTATGATTTTTATTAAACACACCCAGGCCTCAATTGATTCCTGGTATTAGGAAGTCATAGACATCTCTAATATGTTTTTTTAAATCTAACTTATCGCTCATAATTTCACTCCCACTCAATAGTTGCTGGAGGTTTGCTTGAAATATCATAAACTACCCTACTGACTTCCTCTATCTCATTTACTATGCGATTGGAAACATGCTCTAAAAAATCATAAGGTAAATGTGCCCATCTTGCTGTCATAAAATCAACTGTCTCTACTGCTCTTAAACCAATAACTTCAGCATACCTTCTTTCATCTCCCACTACGCCAACTGATTTTATTGGTAAATAGACTGCAAAAGCCTGACTAACTGTTTTATATAGGTCTGCTTGTATTAGTTCTTCAATAAAAATATGATCAGCTTCTTTTAAAACAGATGTTTTCTCTTTTGTAATATCACCAAGGATTCTTACTCCAAGTCCAGGACCAGGAAATGGATGTCTATTAAGCATTTCTGATGAAAGACCTAATTCAACGCCCATTCTTCTTACCTCATCTTTAAACAAGTCTCTTAATGGCTCTACTAATTCCATTTTCATTTCCTCAGGAAGCCCGCCAACATTATGATGAGATTTAATTACTCTAGCTTCTTTAGACTCTGAACCAGAGGATTCAATTACATCTGGATAAATAGTTCCTTGAGCTAAAAAATGAATACCCTTTAATTTAGTTGCTTCAGCATCAAAAACATCAATAAAAGTTCTTCCAATAATTTTTCTTTTTTGCTCAGGATCTGCAACACCCTTTAAATGTCTTAAAAAAACTTCTTCGCTATCAGACCTAATAACATTTAGATTCATGTTTTCTTTAAATGTATTCATAACCTCTTCAGCTTCACCTTTTCTAAGAAGGCCGTTATCAACAAATACACACACAAGTTTTTTACCTATTGCTTCATGTAAAAGTGCTGCTGTTACTGAAGAATCAACACCACCAGAAAGACCAAGTAAAACTTTATTATCTTGAACTTGATTTTTAATTTCTTGAATTCTTTGTTCTATTAGATTGCCCATCTTCCAGTCTGCATTTGCTTTACATACGCTAAAAATATAATTATCTAATACGGTTTTACCATCTTCTGTATGGGTAACCTCAGGATGAAATTGCAGCGCATATATAGGCTTTGTTACGTGCTGCATTACAGCTATTGGAGCGGTGGCAGTCTCAGCCACTAGCTCAAAATTATCAGGAAGGTCTTGTACCTGATCCCCGTGACTCATCCATACATTTAACGTTTTGCCTAAGCCAGAAAATAATATGCAGTCTGCTGTTACAGTAAGCTCTGAATATCCAAATTCTTTTTGTTCAGATGATATAACCTGTCCTCCAAGCTGCTCAGCAAGTGTCTGCATTCCATAGCATATACCCAAGATAGGAATATTTAATTCGAACACTATTTGAGGAATTCTTGGGGTATAACTATTAGTAACAGAATCTGGACCGCCTGATAAGATAATACCTTTAGGATTCATAGATTTTATTTTTTCTTCATCAATGTCCCAAGGAAGTATTTCTGAGTAAACATTACTCTCGCGAACTCTTCTTGCAATAAGTTGTGTGTATTGTGAGCCAAAATCTAGAACCAAGATAGTATCTATTTGCTTCGATATAGATGATAAATTAACAGTCATAATAGATTATTAACTTCTTTGGTAATTAGGTGCTTCCTTGGTAATCATTACATCATGAACATGGCTTTCAGTCATGCCTGCATTTGTAATTTCAACAAATTCACTATTCTGATGAACTTCGTTGACAGTTTTACAACCTATGTAACCCATTGATTGCCTCAATCCACCAATCAATTGATTAATAACATTCACAACAAGACCTTTATAGGGAACTCTTCCTTCAATGCCTTCAGGTACAAATTTCTCAGAGCTTACGTCTTCCTGCATGTACCTATTTGCATCATCCCTTTCTGTCATCGCTCCAATTGATCCCATACCACGATATGTTTTAAAACTTCTTCCTTGGAAAAGCTCTACTTTTCCTGGAGCCTCTTCGGTTCCGGCAAATAAACCTCCTAGCATCACCGAGTCAGCCCCAGCAGCAATAGCTTTAGCTATGTCTCCTGAAAATCTAATACCACCATCAGCTATCATGCCTATATCCAGATCTTTTAGAGCTTCTTTGATGTCAAGAATGGCTGATATTTGTGGCACACCAATTCCAGCAATAATTCGTGTTGTACAAATAGAACCAGGACCCATGCCAACTTTAATTGCATCAGCCCCAGCTTTTACTAACTCCATAGCCCCATCAGAAGTTGCTACATTACCTGCTATTAAATCGATAGAGGGAAATTCTTTTTTAATCATTTTTACAGTATCAACGACATTCTTTGAATGTCCATGAGCACTGTCAATAACAAATACATCAACTCCGGCTTCACATAAGGCCTTTGCTCTTTTAAGAGTGTTAGGTCCGGTTCCCAAAGCAGCACCAACCATTAAACTTCCTGAATCATCTTTTGTTGCTTCTGGATATTCAGCAGATTTTTCTATATCTTTCATAGTCACTAATCCGCTTAATTTTCCTGATTGATCAATAACTAATACTTTTTCAATTCTGTTCTCGTGCATCAGTTTTTTTACTATTTCTTGAGAAGTACCCTCCTCTACAGTTATTAATTGATCAAATGGCGTCATGATTGATGATAGTGAAGCATCCAAATTATCTGCGTACCTAAAGTCCCTGCTTGTAACAATTCCTTTTAGCTTTCCAGTATCCACAACTGGCATTCCAGAAATATTTAATTCGGTAGTTAATTGAATTAATTCGCCAATAGATTTATTTGACTCAATCGTTATTGGATCTCTCACAACTCCACTTTCATATTTTTTTACAATTTTAACTTGCGCTATCTGATCTTCAATTGAATTATTTTTATGAATAATACCAATTCCACCAACTTCAGCTAGCGCTATGGCCATCCGTGATTCTGTGACAGTATCCATGGCTGCTGATATCAAAGGAACCTTGATATTTATATTTTTGGTAAGTTTTGTATGAATTGATGCTTCACTCGGTACAAAGTCGCTATAACGGGGGAGAAGAAGAACATCGTCAAATGTTAATGCTTTTTGTTTTACTTTTTCCATGTTGGATTATAGCAAAACTAAAGTTAAAAAAAAATAATTCTTAAAATATTAAACCTAATATATAAATAAAGGTTAATCCTGCATTAAGAACTATCAAAGATTGCTCTTTCCATAACCATCCCACATATACCCATAAAGTGTTAGCCGATATAAAAGCCCAATGATGATATTCTAGTTCTGGAACAAAACTAGCCAATGCGGCTGCAATAATAAGTATGCCAGTTGCAAGCCAGGCTAATGATTGGAAGGGCTTTTCGTTTT
The DNA here is from genome assembly GCA_902556105.1 of uncultured SAR86 cluster bacterium. Lineage (GTDB taxonomy): Bacteria > Pseudomonadota > Gammaproteobacteria > Magnimaribacterales > D2472 > SAR86A. The sequence goes on along the minus strand of CACDUZ010000004.1, from coordinate 68,877 downwards.
GTTTCATAATTTATTCAAATTCTTTAAATAAATCATCTGTCTTAGATGCGCATATAAAATCATTATTATGAAGTCCTTTAATTTTATGCGACCACCAAGTTACAGTTACCTTTCCCCATTCTAAAAAAATTTCAGGATGATGATCTTCTTTCTCAGCTAGTTTTGCAACTTCATTTGTAAATTTAAGAGAATCCTCATAGGTTAGAAAAGCAAAAGAGCATACTAACCTTTTGATATTCTCCTCTTCACAAACTGTCCATGATGGTATCTGGGGAAGTAATTCTTGTATTTCTTCTTCGTGAAGATCATTTGCATCAGCTCTGCAAGCTTCACATGTACTTTGAGATAATTCGTTAGGCAATTTAGATACCGCCTTTAGAAAGTTTTGATGGATCAAGCAAATTTTTAAGTTTTGCTTTTGTTAAATCAGTCTCTTCAGCTGCAACTTCAATTATTGGCCTATTTTCTTTGTAAGCTTTTTTAGCTATTAATGCTGCTTTTTCGTAACCAATTATAGAATTTAATGCAGTAACTAATATTGGATTTTTAGATAAAGAAACTTCTAGATTTTTATGGTTTACCTTTAAACTTTTAATAGCTTTCTTTGATAGTGCATTCATTGAACCACTAAGCAGGTTGATGCTCTTCAGAAGGTTATAAGCGATAACAGGCAACATTACATTTAACTGAAAGTTGCCAGATTGAGCAGCAACAGTAATTGAAACATCATTACCTATTACATCTGCAGAAGCCATAGCAACTGCCTCAGGAATCACAGGGTTTACTTTTCCAGGCATTATGCTGCTGCCAGGCTGAAGAGCTTTTAGCTCAATGTCTGAAATACCTGCCAAAGGCCCACTATTCATCCATCTTAAATCATTTGAGATTTTCATAAGCATAACAGCAAGATTCTTTAATTCTCCAGATAATTGAACAGAGCAATCCTGCGCACTAAGTTCATGATAGAAGTTCTTTGCTGGAGAATATCTATATTTATTACCAGTTAACTTTGTCATTTGTTGAGTAAATTGTTTAGCAAATTGTTTGTGAGCATTAATACCACTGCCAACAGCAGTCCCACCTTGAGGTAGTTCAAGAAATTTCTTTTCTAAGACACAAAACATTTCTTTAGAAGATTTTAACTGGCTAGACCAAGCCTTAAGCTCTTCTGAAAAATCAATTGGCATTGCATCCATTAAATGAGTTCTGCCTGTTTTAACTATTCCCTTTAAAGAATCAGCCTTATCATCAATTGATTTAATTAATCGATCTAAGGCTGGAAATAATTTTTCTGTTAAATCCATGTGTGCACTAACTTTAATCGCGGTTGGAATAACATCATTGCTGCTTTGGCTCATATTTACATCGTCATTTGCGCTAATCTTAACTTTTGCATATTTGGTTGCTAAATTAGAAATGACCTCATTGGCATTCATATTTGAGCTTGTTCCTGATCCTGTTTGAAAAACATCTATAGGAAATTCATGATGATGTTTTTCTTGCCAAACTTCTTTTGAAGCTTTGGAAATTGCTTTTGATTTTTTTGAAGAAATTAAATTTAATTTTAAATTGGCTTTAGATGCAGCATCTTTTATTAACCCTAATGAGGAAACAAAAGATTTTGTAAAAGGGAAATCCATTTTTATGCCGCTAATTGGAAAGTTGTTGACTGCTCTTTGTGTTTGAGCTCCCCATAATGCCTTTGAGGGAACTTTTACATCACCTAGGCTATCTTTTTCAATTCTATATTTCATATTTGATTGTTTATTTGATAAGCTATTTTAACATTAAAGAGCTTCGGAGAAAAAACTATGTCAAATGTTTCGCCAATTAAAATTGATATAACTGATGGCAGACTGCCTATAAAAGATAAAGGTTTAGTATTTCAAGAGTTTGCTAGTCCTGCTGAGGAAAGAAGGAATCAATTAGAAAAGTTAGCAGCTGGTTTTAGATTATTTGATTACTTTGGTTTTAATGAAGGAGTTGCTGGTCATATCACATATAGAGATCCAGAATTTTCTGATCATTTTTGGGTAAATCCATTAGGAGTTCACTTCTCACAAATCTCTGTATCTGATCTATTACTAGTCAATCATGATGGTAAAGTTGTTCAAGGTGATAAAGATATAAATATTGCAGCTTTTGCAATCCATTCAAGACTACATAAAGCAAGACCTGATGTAAATGCTGCAGCACATTCTCACTCAATTTATGGAAGAACATTTTCTACACTTGGAAAACTTTTGGATCCAATTTCTCAGGATGCTTGTGCATTTTATGAAAATCAGGGTATCTATAAAGATTTTTCAGGTGTTGTTGAAGAAGTTGATGAAGGGGACGAAATTGCGAAAGCATTAGGGGATAAGAAAGTTGCAATAATGCAGAATCATGGAATTTTGACAACAGGCCCATCTGTAGATATTGCACTATGGTTTTATATGTCAATGGAAAGATGCTGTCAGGCACAATTGATGGCTGAAGCTGCTGGTAAACCAGTAATTATTCCTCATGATACTGCTATTAAAACAAGAGAATTTATAGCTAATGATATTGCAGCATGGGCTAGTTATCAGCCAGCATTTGATAAAATTATTAAGATGCAGCCGGACCTTTTAGACTAGCTAGCTGGTGCTATTATTGCTTTAGTTTCAAGACACTCTTCCAGACCATGTTTACCATGCTCTCTTCCATTTCCTGAAGACTTGTAACCGCCAAATGGAGCGCCGTTTCCTCTAGCTCCTCCATTAATAGTAATCTGGCCTGCTCTAATTTGATTTCCAACTTCTATGGCATGAGACAGCTCACCTTGGACATATCCTGCAAGGCCAAACTCAGTATCATTTGCTATTTCAATTGCCTCCTCTTCACTTTCATATTTTAAAAGACATAGAACTGGGCCAAATATTTCTTCTTTAGCAATTGTCATTTCATTAGTCACATCAGCAAAAACTGTAGGTTTAACATAATATCCTTTTTCACAACCATCAGGTTTCTCTACTCCACCTGCTACCAACCTTGCTCCCTCTTCAATGCCAATTTCGATCATTTTAACTACTTTTTCGTATTGAGTCTTATTAGATATTGGGCCCATTCTAAATTCACCATTTGGATCGCCGACTGTTGTGTTATTAGCAGTAGCAGCAGCAATTTCAACTGCTTTTTCATAATTATTGGATGAAACTAGCATCCTTGTAGGTGCATTGCATGACTGACCTGAGTTTAAAAAGCAATGTCCTGCACCGCCCTTAACAGATTTTTCTAGATCAGTAACATCGTCCAATATGATATTTGCCGATTTTCCACCAAGTTCTTGTTGGACTCGTTTTACAGTTTCAGCTGATGCTTGAGCAACTGCTATTCCAGCCCTAGTTGATCCTGTAAATGACATCATATCGACTTTTTTATGCTCTGATAATGCAGCACCAACTATGGGCCCATATCCATTGACCAAATTAAATACGCCTTTTGGTACACCTGCATCATGCATAATTTCTGCAAGTAACATAGAACAGTATGGAGATATTTCACTTGGCTTAAGAACCATGGTACATCCGCAGGCTATTGCTGCAGATACCTTCGTTGTTATCTGGTTCATAGGCCAATTCCATGGTGTTATCATTCCTATAACTCCAATAGCTTCTTTTCTTATGGTATATCCACCATCTTCTTTTTCAAACTCGAACTCCACAAGAGCTTCTAGAGTTTCTTTAAAATTTATTAATCCTGTGTTTGCTTGTGCTTTATCTGATAACCATTGTGGGGCACCCATTTCTTTAGTAATTACTTTAGCAAGATCTTCATATCTATTTTCGTATTCTTTAATAATATTTTTTAGAAGATCGATCCTTTCTTCTTTTGATGATTTTGAAAATGATATAAAAGCTTCAGAGGCTGCATCGACCGCAGAATTAATATCTTCCTTAGTACCTGCTGTAATTTGACCAATAGTCTCTTCATTAGCAGGATTTATTACATCAATAAGTTCGCTTGAATCGGAATTAACCCACTCACCATTTATATAAAATTTTAAATCATTGCTCATGCTATTCTCCATCAAATTTATTTATAAAATTATAACTAAATACTTAAAAATCAACTAGGTTATAAAATTAGAAAAGTCCTTTAATTTCTTTATGTTCGTCTAATCCAATAGCCTCTGCAGCTGGAACTCGTGGCAGCCCAGGCATCGTCATAATTTCTCCACAAACTACGACAATAAATTCTGCTCCTGCAGATAATCTAACTTCTTTTATCGGAACATCATGTCCTGAAGGAGCACCCATTAATAATGGATCTGTTGAAAAACTATATTGTGTCTTTGCCATACATATTGGATAACTTCCAAATCCGTCATCTTCAAGCTTTTTGAATTGATTTCTAACTTTTTTATCTGCAATAATTTCTGATGCACCATAAACATTTTTTGCAATATATTCTGTCTTATCCCAAAGAGACATTTCGTTCTCATACAAAGTCTTAAAGTCAGAAGAATTAGAATCGGCTATTCTTGCCACTTCCTCTGCAAGGTCAGTAGCCCCCTCTCCTCCTTTTTCCCAGTGGGAAGATATTTTGCATTGCACGCCTAAGTTTTTACAAAAATTAATTATTTGTTCGTGTTCATTTTGAGTATCTGAAACATAGTCATTGATTGCAACAACAACTGGAACTCCAAACTTTCCTATATTTTCTATATGTTTACCTAAATTTTCACAACCTTTTAAAACAGCATCAACATCTTCTGAACCTAATTCATCTTTTTTAACACCTCCATGCATTTTTAGTGCTTTAGTGGTAGCAACTAAAACAACAGCATCTGGCTTGAGGCCAGATTTTCTACACTTTATGTCGAAAAACTTCTCTGCTCCCAAATCTGCACCAAAACCAGCCTCAGTAACTACATAATCAGCAAGCTTTAATGCTGTCTTTGTAGATACAACTGAGTTGCAGCCATGTGCAATATTTGCAAATGGTCCTCCATGCATAAAGGCTGGATTATTCTCTAATGTTTGAACCAAATTAGGCTGAAAAGCATCTTTAAGTAATGCTGTAATTGCGCCATCAGCATTAAGCTCTTTTGCTCTTACGGGTTCATTACTTCTAGTATATCCAATAACAATGTTGCCAATCCTTTTTTGAAGATCATCTATATCTGAAGCTAAACAAAATATTGCCATTATTTCTGATGCAACTGTAATATCGTATCCGCTTTGACGAGGAATTCCATTTCCAGTTCCACCCAAACCACATGTAATATCTCTTAACGATCTATCATTCATATCAACTACTCTTTTCCAAGTTATGCGCCTTGGGTCAATATTAAGTTTATTTTCCCAATGTATATGATTGTCTATTAATGCAGACAATAGATTATGAGCTGCCCCAATTGCATGAAAGTCTCCAGTGAAATGAAGATTAATGTCAGTCATAGGAATAACTTGAGCATAACCACCGCCAGCAGCACCACCCTTCATACCAAAACATGGTCCTAAGCTAGGCTCACGAAGACAAATCATTGCTTTTTTTCCTATTTTACAGAGCCCATCAACCAAACCAACACTAGTAGTTGTTTTTCCCTCGCCAGCTGGAGTAGGTGAAATTGCAGTCACTAATATTAATTTACCGTCATCTTTTTTAGATAATGAATTTATTAAGTTAGAAGAGAGTTTAGCTTTATCATCACCAAACCTTATTAAATTTTCACTATTTATATCCAATGAATTTGCTATTTCATCAATTGATTTTTTATTAGCAGCATTTGCAATCTCTAAGTCACTTGGATACGTCATTTTAATTCTCCGATTCCCCTAAATTTTACGTTTAGTATACATAAGAGATATATTCTTAACTAGAAAAAAAACAGCTAATTTTTTGCCTTATTAAATGCTTCTATAGCCCTTAATCTTGATTCTTTAAGATCTAAAATTTGATATGGATAATTGCAGTTACTCCTAGTTTCCATTAATGGATCATGAATTTCTTTTTTATCAACATCTTTAAGTTTTTTTAGATGTTTTTTTATAAACAAGCCTTCTGTATCAAAGTTTTTTGACTGAGTAAGTGGATTAAATATCCTGAAATATGGTGCTGCATCAGTGCCTGTGGAACTACTCCATTGCCATCCACCATTGTTAGAAGAAAAATCACCATCTATAAGGTTCTGCATAAAAAATTCTTCTCCAAGTCTCCAATCATGCAACATATTCTTTGTAAAAAACATAGCTACAACCATTCTTAATCTGTTATGCATCCATCCTTCTGACTTTAATTGTTTCATTGCTGAATCAATTATTGGAAATCCAGTATTTCCATTCTTCCAAGCATCTAGCTCAGACTCTTCATAACGCCACTCAATATTGTTTGTATAATCTTGAAAGGGTTTATTTTGACTTACCTTTGGAAAACAAAACATAATATTCTTATAGAATTCTCGCCAAATAATTTCATCAATCCATTTGGTAATCCCTTTTTCACCTGTATCTAGTTCAAAATTATTTATCTTTAATGCTTCTAGGATGCAGCGTTTGGGTGAAATAATTCCATTAGCCAAATATGGAGATATTCTGCTCGTTCCATCAACAATTGGATCATTGCGATCCTGAGAATATCTCAAAATTTTATTACTGAGATATAACTTCAACCTATCTTTTGCATGAGCCTCTCCTGGAGGCCACATCGACATATCAACTGAGTGATTTTGTTTATATTTAAATTTAAAATCAAATATATTAGATTCTATTAGAGTTTTTTTCTTTGATAGATAATTAAATTCAATATCTAATAAATCAAGATTAAAATTTTCAATCCATTTTTTTTTAAAAGGAGTGAAAACAGAATATGGTTTATCTTCCGCTGTTCTAATAGAACCTGGAGAAAAAATAACTTTTTCATGGTAAGAAGAGAACTCAATATCATTCTTTTTTAAAGATCTTGTTACGTTATCATCTCTATTTTGTTCATCATTTCCAAATTGATTATTCCAAAAAACCTTATTTATAGATCTATCTTTTATAAGATTGAGAATAATATCTTTATTATCCTTAAATCCAGTTGAATCAATAATTGTTAGAGGAATATTAATCTTAGATAAATCTTGGTCTAGAATTTTAAGATTCTCTATTAAAAATTCAATTTTACAATTAGCCTCATTGTGTAAATTGTTTTGCCTTGAAGAAAAAATATAAATTGCCTGTACTTCTTCACATTCAATACATGCATTTCTTAATGCTGGATTATCATCCATTCGCAGATCATTCCTGAACCAGATTAAACCTTTCATTTTCTAATCCTTTATATGTGAATTTGAAAAAACAACATCAACCTGAAAGTTTTCTCTAATATTTGAAATATCAGCGATGCCACCTGCTGACTCTACTATTGCAGCACCTGCTAGAATATCCCAAAGATATACTCCTTTTTCTTTATACATTTCAGCTTTTCCACTTGCAATATAGCAAGAGGCCATTGCCGCTGATCCAATCATCCTTATTTTTTTCCATGATTGCATATCATATATAATTTTTTCTAAGGACGTATTTGAGTAGTCACTATTAACAGGCAATCCTGTTACCAAAACCCCATCGCTCTTTTTTTTAAAATCTGAAACAATAATTTTATTATTATTAAGAGTAGAAATTTTTGTGAGGCTATTTCCAACATACATATCCTTGTTATTGAAGTCATATACGACTCCTAGTAGTGGCTTCATATTTTTAACTAAGCCTATTGAAACGCAGCACATTGGTATCCCTCTACTATAATTTGCAGTACCGTCTAGAGGATCAATTACCCAAAAAGTGTCACCTAAATCTTCAACAGATTTTCCACTCTCCTCGGCTAAAATTGGATATTTAGATTTTTTTACAATAATTTCTTTTATTAAATTTTCAGCCTTTAAATCTGCTATAAGTTTTGTATCTTTGTTATTTGATTTCAGACTCTTGTTTAACTCTTTCTTATTTTTTAATAATAATTTTCCTGAATCTTTAGCAGCTTCCTTTGCTATATCTAGATTAATGTTAAATTCAGTAATATCCATTTATGCTAAACAATAGAATGCAAAACAATGTATTAAATATATAATTAGGGAAGGTTTTAATTTATATGGCCCTGAATATAATCTTTGCATAGTTTTTTAATATAAAAAATAAAATGGAATTAACAATAATATTAGATTACATAATTATAAGCATAATTGCATCTATGGCTATAAATTCTATTTTACGAAATTTAGCTAAACAAAATAATTTTCTTGTAGATCTTCCTGATAGAAATAGGAAATTTCATAAAAGACCCACTCCTCTAACTGGTGGAATAGGAATATTCATTGCTCTTTTGGTATCAGGAAAACTGTATATAGACCTAAATGACCTTACAGGATACCTTCCTGAATTCACTTTTCATTTAATGCTTATTTCTATTCCCTTACTTGGATTATTTTTAATTGATGACATAAAAGGTTCTAAGCCAAGTTATAGAATTTTAATACAGTGCTTATTAACTGTTTATATGATCTTTAGTACAAATGTCTATATAGAATCTTTGGGTGATTTGTTTGGTTTTGGTAATATCAATCTTGGGATATTTAGTATACCTTTTACTATTTTTTGCGTAGTTGGGATTATGAATGCTTTTAATATGATTGATGGCATTAATGGTTTGTGTTCTGGTTGTGCTATGTTGGCCTTGTTATTAATAGGATTCTATTCTGGATTAATTTATGACTCTATGCTGGTATTAATCATTGGCTCAATGATAGGTTTTGTATTATTTAATTTAGGAGCTTTTGGAAAAAAACGCGGTGTATTTTTAGGCGATAGTGGTTCAAATCTGATTGGTTTTTGGGTTGCATGGTGTGCTGTATATGCTTCACAGAATCAACTTTATGATATAGAGCCCGTTACTATGCTCTGGTTTGTCGCGATTCCTTTTCTTGATTGTATTGGTTTAATTTTTTCTAGGATTAAAAGAGGTATTAGTTGGAGTTCTCCTGGAAGAGATCATATTCACCATAAGCTTATGAGAAATTTTTCTCCGCAAAGCACGCTTCTTCTTATTCTTTTAATTACATTAATCACTGGTTTGTTTGGTATATATATTGAAAACAGAACTACGCCTTCAACTTCTTTGCTTCTATTTTTAACTTATGGTTTTATATACTTTGTTTTTGCGGGCTATGATGAAGATAAAAAGGAGGAGGATATTAAAAATAATGTTTAGTTTTTTTAAAAAAGATAAGAAGGAAGTTGATAAAGAAGAAGTAGGTTTTGAAGTAGAACTGACAGCTACTGTCTTGGCATATGAAATTGCAAGATCAGATGGAGATATAACTGATGATGAGCTATCAGTGTTAATGGAAGAAATTGAAAAAATAGCTATAAAGGTTGGTAAAGAAAAGTCTGAAATATTAAAAATAGTAGAGAATTACAGCAAAGACAGTACTTCTTTCTTCGAATTTATAGAAGATATAAATAAAAATTATGAGAAAGATAAGAAATTGTCACTGTTAAGATTTATGTGGAAAACAGCTTATGCAGATGGAAGGTTGGACGTCGATGAAGAACGCTTGGTAAGAAGGGTCGCCGACTTAATTAAAATTAAGGATATTGAAGTCTTAAAGTTAAAAGACATATCAAAAAAGAACAGCTAATCATATTCAACAACGCCTGCATTATTAATAATAAAATTTTCTGAGGCTTTTCTATCACACTTACCAGGATAGTTTTTTATATTTTCATCATACATATCATTCCCTACGTACGTGAACATTTGGTAAAGGACTACACATTTTTCTAATTCGCTAAGTCTTTCATCGATGTAGATCTTTTCAGATAAACTTTTAAGAGTTGTGTTATCTGATGACATCTTAAGATTCTTTTTTTTATCTATCACAATATATTTCGAATAACTGTTATTATCAAAAATATAAGGCTCCCAATTCACATTATTAGTAGAGGCTCCTGGTTCACCATATTTAGCAAAATTACTCCAAAATCTCATCATATTTCTGGATGTATAGAAATGTGAGATGCCTTTAGGGTACATAAAATTTGAAACGGGTGGACCGCCTACTAACTTTGTATTTCCAGTTAATAAAGGTATTTCTAGGGCATGCCCTGCTCCAAAAAGTTTTTTAAAGTCAGCAACAATAAACCGTCTACGATCATCCCAATCAAACCTATAAGAATATAATTCCGAGTTACCAGCTTTAGCTAATGAATTAAGTGGCTCATTAACTCCTCTTATCTTCCATGCCGAACTTCTGTAATAATTGAATGCTTCAAAAGCCTCTTCATTTTTAAAAATAACCCTTGGAAGATTGAATAAAGAGCCTGTTGCAGAATAATCAAGAGCAACAAAATATTCTGAAAAAGCTAGCCATATTTTAACTTCATCACGAGTTGAGCCAGCTATAGTTGGAACACTATTTACATGTTCTTTTTTTGATAGTGCCTCTTTTAAACCAATCTTTGGTATGACCAGTCCGTCATTTGTTAATAAGGGTAATTCTTCAAAGGTCTTTCTTTCAGCATAATATTGATAAAATTCTTTACCTGAAAGGCTAAATAAAAGATCTCTTAATTCTTTATTGCTATATTTGTCTTGTTGATTTTTATTAAATTGATCTTCAACAACCTTATTAACAACTTCCCAAGTAGAATAATTTGAGGTTGGAGATTGATTTTTCTGTTTATATGCGTTTTCAAGAGAAATTGATTCTGTGTATCCTGACATTGATATTGCTTTATGAAATAACCCTTTTGCTTTTTTAGAAACTATTAGAGATAAAACATTGTGCCCGCCGGCAGACTCTCCAAAAATTGTAATATTGTTTGAGTTTCCTCCAAACGAACTAATATTTTCATTTACCCATTCAAGTGCAGAGATAATATCCAACGTACCAAAATTAGAAGTCCTGTCTATGCCATCTTGCAAGCTCTGAATTGCAGGATGAGTAAACCAACCCAATGGCCCAAGTCTATAATTAATTGTTACAACTATAACGTTATGTTTTTTAACTAACTTAGTAAAGTCGTATAGATCTTTTAAGCCAGATGTATTACCTCCTCCATGAATCCAAAACATTACTGGAAGTAATTCTTCAGACGATTTTGATGGAGCGTAAATATCAAGATATAAACAGTCTTCACTTCCTGAGATTGATTCGTTAGAAAATTGAGAGGAGCCACCTAAATTTGATGTTCTTTGCAAACAGAAATTATTAACCTTACGTTTTATTAAATTAGAATTCTGTTTGATCTTTCTTGGTGCCTTCCATCTCAAATCGTCAATTGGAGGCTTGGCATAAGGAATATCCTTCCAATTAACTACACCCTTCTTAATAAAGCCTTGGGTTATTCCTGATGAGGTGACAATCCTGAAATCATCTGCATATGCAGAGACAAAAAATATTATAAAAATTGGCAAAAAGAGCTTTTTCATATTTAACTAGAAAATAGATGTATTAAAATATAGTTATATATTATATATAAATTCGGGATGTAGCGCAGTCTGGTAGCGCACTACACTGGGGGTGTAGTGGTCGTCGGTTCAAATCCGGCCATCCCGACCATTTATTAATTTAATATAGATTTAACTTTATTTGAGGCTTTAAATGCAAGCTTCTCTGAAGCTGGAATTTTAAATTCTTCTTTTGTTTTTGGATTTCTGCCTATTCTAGCTGGACTTTTATGTAAATAATAAGTTCCGAATTTAGATATCTTGATTTTCTTTCTTTTGTTTTCTTTGATTAAGTCTAGAAAGGCATTCAAAAATAAGTTACTCGTATTAGATGTAAAAAGGGCTTTGGAAGAGATATTTTTTATAATATCTTTTTTTCCAAAGCCCATATTAGAGCAGTCTAACAGTATGACTTAGTCATTAATTACAGTACCACCAAATGGTCCTGTATCGCCACCTGCTGTGTTAGTAGCAGTACCAGTTCCTGTACCTGTACCTGTTCCTGTACCTGTACCTGTAGATGCATCATCATCAACACCACCAACATCTCTTACCTGAACGGTAATGTCTTGTGTGGAAGCGACACCTTGAGTGGTCGTAGCTGTAACTGTTGTAGTGAAGTCCATTGTTGCGCCATTTTCATAGCCACCCAATGTTTCAAATTTAGTTCTTTCACAAGTGAAATTATCTAAATAAGTATTACAGTTTAAGGTTGATTGATTAACAAAATCATTCGTACCTGTTCTTTGAACTTCATAAGCATCAGGTAATTGTAAATCATAGTCTGGAGCCATGTTAAAGGCTAATGTGCCACCAGCAGTTATTTGAATAATTGAAGTAACTCTACCTGGTTCACCTTCTAAAGTTGCAGGACCAGTTGTTGGACCTACTTTATAGGTGATCTCTGTAACACCAGCACCAGCATCAACAGTTGCAGTAACAACTCCAATGTATTCTACATTCTCGTCAACTACAAATGTGTCTGAAGATGTAAATACAGGAGCAGTAATTAAAAAGTTTTCAGGAGTTTGAAGAGAGCTTGTCCCTGTACTTGTTCCTGTACCTGTACCTGTACCTGTACCTGTACCTGTAGATGCGTCGTCATCAACACCACCAACATCTCTTACCTGAACGGTAATGTCTTGAGTTGCAGCGTTACCAGAAGCATCAGTAGCTGTAACTGTTGCAGTAAAGTCCATAGTTGCACCAGAGTTATAGCCTGATAATGTTCTTGTTCGTTTAGTTACAGTACCGAAAGCATCAGGTCCAAAGCCAGACGCCTCAGTTTCTCCATCTGTATATAACTGAACATCAGTTACTTGTAAATCATAATCAGGAGCTGTGCTAAAGGATAATGCACCACTACTTGTTATTTGTAGCACTGATTTAGTTCCTGCTTGCAATGCAGGGCTAGTTGTCGCCCCAATAGTAAAGGTTACAGTATCAAGTTCAGTTACAGTAACATTTCCAATATCTGTTATATTTTCGTCAACTGTAAATGTTGATGAGGATGTAAATACTGGACTTACTGTATCAGTAACATTAACAGTTCTTGTGACTGATTCTGAGACATTTCCTGAAGCATCTGTGGATGTGTATGTTAATGTATATTCGCCTACTGTATCTGTATCGACAGTTCCAGTAGTAACTACTTCAACTGTACCAGATGCATCGGTTGCAGTTGCGCCAGCATCAGTATAAGTAGCGCCTAATTCTACTGTTACAGGATTATCACCTGTTAAAGTCACTACCGGTGCTGTTGTATCAACAACATTAACAGTTCTTGAAGCAGTTGCAGAATTGCCATCTAAATCGGTTGCAGTATAGGTTACTGTATATGAACCCACAGCTGAAGTATCAACATTACTTGATGATGATACTGAAGTACTTCCATGATATTCATCAAAAGCAGTTGCGCCAGCATCTGAATATGTTGCGCCTAATTCTACTGTTGCAGGATTAGAGCCATTAACTGTTATTACTGGTGGTACGTTATCGTTATATCCATCATCACTAAGAGAGCTAATAGCAGCTATACCAACAATCCCTATTAATGCTTTCTGTATAGCACTTAACTCTGCACGTATTTCAGCCAACCTACTAGAAGAGCTTTTAACAGTTGAAGGGTTTTGTGTACTTGATTGAGTCTCTAGTAACATAGACTGCTCTTTAATAAGGTATGACCTTCTGTCTCTGAGCTCATTCATAGACATAGCATCGACGCTTGAGTCTATTTGTGACATTCTTTCAGGACTAACCTCTGCATTAAGTCCAAAAGATAATATGGTTAAACAAACTAAATAAAATTTCTTCATAGCTATTTCCTCTAAATTTTGCTATTTCATTAGAGCTATATTCACATAATTTAAACAGTAATACAACTCAGGAAAGACATGTTAACAAAGTATTTTTAAAAAAGACACAAAATTATGTCCTAAATTTAAACATTTAAATATGTTAATTCTTTCTATGTACAGATTTTTAATCAAATAATTTAGTTAATTGGCTGAAGTTTGACCAATAAACCATGCAAAGTATGTCTTCTATTGAGCTTTGCTCCTGGATCTTTTGTCAAAGGTCTCCAAGTATAATTTATTAAGTTACCGTATATAGGTATGTTAAAAAAGATGCCCTTGTCAAAGCTTCCTTCACCAAATTGCGCTGTAGTAACGTCAGTGAAGGTAGCAAAAGCTCCAAAATACACGCCATTATAAAAAGATCTAGAAAATTCAATGGTGTACCCAACGTCACCAGCAAGATATTCTCCTGCAGAAATCTTCATATCAAAGGGTATTGTTCCATAATTTCTATAATTAAAATTTACTGTTGCCATCGTATTTTTATAATCTAAGAGACCAAACCTCCATTCATAATCTCTCTTAAAAACTTTAAAAACATCTACTCCAAATGAATAATTGGTATTTGGTGTGAAATATAAATATTCCCCTCCTACTCCAGAAAACATATCTTCAAAGATTCCAGCAGACATCATAATATGATGATTCTTGTATGGGGTTAAATGGTAATCCAGTTGGGCCCTTCCTATCAAAAGACCTCCATCTTTAATATTTTTTAAATACTGTTTAACATCTGATCTTACTTGAGCAGGGAAAACATCAACTGGTGGTAAAAATAAATCATCTAAATTGTCGGCTAGGCTATATTTTAGGTTGGTATTAAAAAATAGATTTTCTCTTAATATGAATTCAGTATCATTTTCAACCAAAAAAGCACCTTTAAAAAATTCTTCCCTCGATGCAAGAAATGGTCTAAAGTTTGCTCGAGTGTTTGTACTAAACCTTTTTGCAGTACTTCTTTCGTATATTGTTTGAGAAGTTGCTCTATAAGAATCGTCAATCTCTGAAACAGCTAATAAATTTGCAATTTCAATGTCTTTTACAATATCTTCAGTTATTCCAGCATCTCTTGCTGACTGACTAATAATATCTTCTACGACACTTAGACTAGGATGGATAACTTGGGTGAGTTGAAGGCCTATTGAATTTGCGTTTCTAGTAAGTTTTTTTACACCAATACCATTCTCTTCAAGATTGTTTATTAACTGAGTGTACTTATTATCACCTCTTCGACGATCTCCTCTTGCATATTGAGCTTTCTCAAATGTCTTAACGGGATCATTTTTATAAACAAATTTAAAAGAAGCATAATCTCCTCTCTCATAAGAGACGCCAATACTAAAGTTATCAGTAATCAAATAATCTACACCAAACGAAAAATCATTCTCAGGAGTTCTATAAGGAACTAAACCTGGCCTAACCGTGGAATCGTACTCTGCCTTGAGCAGCAACTTATTGCTTAAAGCATGGGATACACCAAAAAAAGGTGAAGCGGTCTCTCCAGAAAAATATCTTGACGGTTGAAAACTTCCTCCTAAGCCTTCTGTATTAGTTGGTCTATCGTTAAATTTGTCAGAAATATAACTTAGCGGGTTCTTGAAACTTAGGTCAGAGCCATTCAATAGTCCAAAACCTAATCCAAAATGGAAATCAGTTCTATTTATTCCGTAACTACCAACTATATATTCTGAGCTATATATACCAGTACCTGCAAAGTCATTCAACCCAATTGCAATGGCAGGTAATTTACCCTGTTCTTTCAGCCTTAATTTTACATTGAAACCTTTATCTTTAAAATCTTGTTGGCAGACTAAGTCATAAGTCTCATAGCAGTATGGTCTATCTTGAACATTTGTATAAAAGAAAGATGCCTCAAACCAATCAAAAGGATTAGCGGAGAGAGTAACAGTTTGATTAGGCGTTCCATTATATACTGTTACCCCATGCACACCTTCATTATAGGTTCTTGCAGTTGGAGTACTTATTAACCCTACGACTCCATAATTGTTATACAAATTATGTTCGAAACTGTCACCATAAACTTGATAAGTAAAAATTAATGTGGCTAATACTAGAAAATTATGTACATAACTTTTAACGCTTTTTTTCATTCATCTTTATCTAATTAATCGTTTCTTTATCTAATTAATCGTTTATAGCTGATAAAGATGCCAAAGCAATTCCTAGATTACCAAGGATTGAGACATAAGCCTGAGTTGCTAATCTTCTTGGGGCAGATTCATCTAATGCTCTTGGTACAAAAATTATTGAGCCAGGATAAATTTTTATTTCACTCTTAGGACGACTCTCAAAAATATTTCTTTTTGATCTATATAGTTGTGACTCTCCGTTTGGATGAAGAATATAGATTGATTCATTATCAGCAAACTTTTTAAAGCCTCCCGATTTATCAACAAAATACTCTACACCTTGATTTTCAGTGAACATAACCGCTCCCTCAGTAGAAGTTTCTCCGTATACATAAACAACATTATTTCTTTCAGGAACAAATAACTCATCGCCCTCTTTGACGCTATAAAGATCAATAGTAGGTTCATTTAGTAGATTTATAACAACTCTTCCATTTGAATCGGTATTGTTTAGTTTTTCAGTCAATTTTACTATGGGAGTCAAATCAAAATTTCCACCTATATTTTGTTGGCTTGCAGCAATAATATTATCTAGAAATTCTCGATATAGAATTTCTTTTGATAACTCATTTACTTTTTTTGCATCCTCATTTAAATAAATTGCACCAAACTGATAAGCATTCTCTGTAAAGCCACCTGCTCTTTTAATTAAATCACTAATTGTTTCACCTGCAGACATTGTATATGATCCTGGTTTGAGAACAGCACCCGAAATTTTAGCTTGCCTGTATGGATATTCTCTAACGTAAATTGAATCACCATCTTCAACATTAATTGCTTCAAGATAACTATCATTTGGGACTGGTATAGTTTTTAATGATCCATCAACAAGTCTTTCAAGAGAAATATTTTTAAGGTCAGCATTTCGGTTAATACCATTAGCATAATTAATAATACTTATAAGTTTTTGATCATCTGCAGCTTCATACTTTGAAGGTCTGTTTATTGCACCGTCGATGGTAACAATATTTTTTCTTGGCTTGACAAAAACAACATCCCCAGATCTGAGTCGTTTTTTGAGATTATATTGTCCTTCAATTAGCAAATCATAAATATCTAATGTTTCAATAGTAATATTATCTCTAACAAGATTTATTTCCCTTAGAGACCCAAACTCACTTATACCTCCTGCAGCTGACAATGCATGTAATATATTTGAATTTCCAGTTAAGGTATAAATACCAGGATTTTCTGCGTTACCAGTTACTAAAATATTTACATCTCTTATTTCAGTAAGATTAATGAACGCTTCATTTCCTATTAATGCAGCATTAACCTTAGATTTTATTAACTGTGAAGCATCATTTAATGACAAGCCTGCTATAGATATCTTTCCTATATCTGGCAGACTAACTGAACCATCGGGGTTTATTAAAAGCTCTTCTAATGATGCATTTGGGCCAACTAATTGAACTTGCACAACATCTCCAACATCTAGCATATACCCAGAATCAGGATTAGGTTCATTAATTGGCATAAATGATGTTTGAAAGGTATTAAAAAAATCTGAGCCATAAACCTTTAAATCTTCACTACGAGCAATTTTTTCGTCAGAAGATATTCTTCTCTCAAGCTCTAATAGGTCTGCTTCCAACCTATCTTTTAATTTCAGAAAAGATTCAACTTTTTTTAATTTTGAAGAGTAGACATAGGGTCTATATGTTTCAGCGGTGCCATCAGCTTTTTGCTGATTCCTTTCTTGAATGTCCTTCCTGACATCATCTGGTAGACTTGCAAGAAACTCTTCATCTAATTCTTGTGCATTAATAGATACTGTGACTAACATTAATAATACTAACTTAATAATTTTCATAATCTTTTATTTTTCACCCAAATGTTTGACCCGCTTGCAAGCAAGACCTATATTAAACCAGGTATAGTAATACCTTCTATCTCCTCAGTATGATCTATTATAACACTTATTATATCGTTTACCTGCGCTTCTGTTATTGTAGAGTCTGCTGATTGGAAAATAAATCTAAAGCCGATTTTAATTTCGGCATTCTTTTCATTATTAAAATAATCAAATATATATATTTCTTTTAATAGCTTGTGTTTGAATTCTAAAATGTACTCTATAAATTTATCTAGTTCTGTGAAATCTTTTATTGAAAAAGATAAGTCTCTAATAGAGTAAGGTAAGTCAGATATAGGGGAATATTCTGTAAAACTTTCAGGGGGTTTAGATATCTTTTTATAGGATAAAACATCAGATGAGAAATTCGCTATATCTACTTCACAACAAATAATCTCATTCTTCACTTTTGTATTTAATAACTCTCTATTTAATACTTTAAATTCAAAATTTTCATTAGGTAAGGTCTCTTTAAAAACTGAGGTGAGATACTTCTTACTAATTTTTTTTGAAAAATCTTTATAGTTATGCCCTGCTCTTCCGCTTGCAATGATTCCAAGTTTTCTTTTTACATTTATCTTATTGTTTTTGACGGTGTAAATATCTGATATTTCAAATAATTTAATTGAATCTTTCTGTCTTCTTTCATTGTAAAGAAGATTTTCTAATAAGGATTCAGTTAAATTAGATCTAAGATATTTTTTATTAGAATCTAGTGGGTTATCTACCGAAATAGAATTACTTGAATCACTTCCAACAAAAGGAAAATTAATAATCTCATAAAAACCTTCATCTAATAAAAAATATCTTAGATTATTTTCTAAATCATGGATGTTGGATTTTTTTCCTTTGGGAATAGTTATTTCATTCCTTGTGATATTGTCATAACCAATGACTCTTGCAATCTCCTCAGCTAGGTCATTTTGTGTTTCGATATCACTTCTATATGAAGGAGCTTCTATATATTCATCATTTATAATAAAGCCTAATTTAGATAAATAATTCAAATATGAATCTTGGCTTATATTAATGCCAATAATTTGATTGATTTCATTAGTCTTAATAGGAATTTTTGTAACTTTATTTTGTTTAAACTTATATGAAATAACAGACATGTCTTTTATGTTTGTATGTTCATCAACTATTTTAATAAATCTTCTAATTGTTCTATCTTGACATTCTGGGTCAACAAATCTCTCAAACTTATAAGATGCCTCAGATTGAATATCATATTTAACAGATTTACCAATTATTGATTCTGGTTTGAAAAAAGCGCATTCAACAAGAGCTGTCTTTGTATCTGAAGTACACGATGTTTCTATTCCTCCAATAACTCCAGCTAGATTTATTACTTTATCCTTTAAAAGGAACACTGGATTTTTATTTGTTAGATTAATTTTTTTTCCAAGTAACGTTTCAAATTCTTGATCAATATCTAGTTCTTGGAATACTAATTTACCATTGATCTTATCAGCATCGTAACAGTGAGTTGGTTGTCCATTTTCATAAGAAATATAATTAGAAATATCAGTAAAAAAATTATTCTTATTCAGATTTAAATCTATAAAATAATCATTTAAATAGTCTTTATATTTAACAGGAATGCTCTCTATTTCTAATTTAAGAAATGAAATTTGAGGACAAATATCTTGTGAAAAATTTTCAAAATCAATATCTAAAATATTTAATTTTTCATTATAAATTTCTTGGCTTGCGTTAACGTCATAAAAAACTGATAAATCTCTTAAAAGACCATTTAATGATAGGCAGTCACCTCTATTTGGGGTAAATTCCATATTAAAGATATCATTTTCAATCTCATGCTCATGTCCTAGTTGAAATAAGCGATCAGAAATCTCGTCTATTGAAGGATTTGCAATAATGTTTTTTACTAAATGCTTGTATGCTATTTTCATTTAAATTGACATAAAAAATCTAAGTTAGATTTATAAAACTCTCTTATGTCTTTCACTCCATGTTTCAGCATAGCTATCCTTTCTATACCCAAACCAAATGCTAAACCAGAGTAGGAATTCGAATCAATATTACAATTCTCAAGTACTTTAGGATTTACTAATCCACATCCAAGAATTTCTAACCACTTTCCTTCACTTGATAAAATATCAACTTCAGCTGATGGTTCTGTGAATGGAAAATATGAAGGTCTAAATCTTAATTCAATGTCTTTACCAAACAATGAATGAACAATTTTGTAAATCAAATCTTTCAAATGTGCGAAGCTTATATTTTTATCTACTAAAATCCCCTCAATTTGATGAAACATAGGTAAATGAGTTGCATCATCATCTTTTCTATAAACTTTACCACCAGAAATGAAGGCTAGTGGAGGTCTTTTCTCAAGCATTCCTCTTATTTGAACTGGTGAGGTATGGGTCCTTAACAAATTTGATTTGCCTTCAACATAAAAGGTGTCATGCATCTGTCTAGCTGGATGCGTTTTTTTTATATTTAGCATATCAAAATTGAACTCTTCAGTTTCAATCTCAGGGCCATCAATAATTTCAAACCCAAATGAAACTAGCAGACCCATGATTGAGTCTTTCATATGATTTATTGGATGAATAGAGCCTTTATCCTTTATAAGCTCTGGGGAGAAAATGTCTTTATTGGATGACATTTGGAGGGCGCATATCTAGCTAGTAGCTATTTTTACAATTTTTTTAAATGTTGTGCTATCTGAAATAGCGATATCAGATAATATTTTCCTATCTAATGCAATATCTTTTTTAGACATTGAGTTTATAAGAGCTGAATACGAAACACCTAAATCTCTTGCTCCAGCATTTATTCTTGCTATCCAGAGAGCCCTAAAAGATCTTTTTTTATTTTTTCTATCTCTAAAAGCATATTGTAAAGATTTAATATTTGATTGCTTTGCAGTTTTATATAATCTACTTCTAGCACCATAATGTCCTTTAGTAGAACTAAGTACTTTCTTATGTTTCGCTTTAGCTGTTACTGATTTCGTGGTTCTTGGCATGTTTTTAAGTTCTTATTAATTTTGAAGCCATTTTAAGTACAGTTCCTGTAAGTTTGTTAAGGCCTCTGTTGTGTCTTTTTCTTTTTGTAGACTGTTTAGTAAGGATATGATTTCTATTAGCACTTTTACTTTTAACAGATGAACCAGTTTTCTTGAAACGCTTGGCGGCTCCAGAATGTGTTTTTAATTTATAACCCATATCTTTATTATGTTATTTATTCTTTTTTAAAGGAGATAAAACCATCAGTAATTGCCTTCCTTCTAATGAAGGCTCTTGATCTACCTGGGATATTTCCTCTAGCTCATCTCTTAATTTATTTAAAAGAGCAAGGCCCATATCACTGTTTAGTATTTCTCTTCCCCTAAATCGGACGCTTATTTTAGTCTTATCTCCGTCAAGAATAAAGCTTTTAATCTTTTTTAATTTAATATTATAGTCACCTACGTCTGTTGAAGGTCTAAATTTAATCTCTTTTGTTGTATTTCTTTTAGTTTTTACTTTTGAAGATGTAGAACTTTTTTTCTTATCAAAAAGATGCTTACCATAGTCTAATAGTTTGCATACAACAGGATTTGAATCTGATGGAGATACTTGGACTAAGTCTAAAGACTCATTGCTTGCAGCTTGCAAGGCATCGGCTATTGATACAACACCTTTTTTTTCTCCTTTATTATCAATAAGCATAACTTCGCTAGCCTTGATTTTCTGATTAATTGGAGTTGATTGTTTTCTTGTTATAGCTATGAGAAATACCTTTTAAAAGTAAGTTGTATGAAAAAACATTTAGTAATTGCTTAAGATCAAGATGATATTAAATAGAAGAAATTAAATAATTCATAATTCAAATGGATTTTATACTAATTAATGAATTTCGCAAATATTTTATGCCTGCAAAAAGCTATGAATCCACTCATCATTTTGAAATTTGTATGCCTCTCTTTTATTAAGTCTCGACTTATGGCCTTCCCAAAATTCAAAGTAATATGGGGTAAATGAATAGCCACCCCAATAATCAGGGCATTCGTTTAAGTTGTTTTTTTTAAGACAAATTTCATAATTCTTTTTGAGCATCTCATAAGAATCAATTGGGCTAGATTGATATGAGGAAATTGCTAAGGCATTTTTTTTCTCATCTCTTTCAGCAAAATAATTCTGATTAAATTCTTTGCTCGTTTTTTTTATGTATGCTTTCATCCTGATTTGGACATTAGTTCTACTCCAGTATATTGATGCTGTAATCTGTTCGTGTTGATTGAATTCTATTGATTTGGGTGAGTTATAATTTGAAAAAAATATAAATTGATTATCATTAATAAATTTCAAGTTCACATATCTTGCATTAACCTCATCATCTTTTGGTGAATATGATGAAATACATATAGCTTCAATGTTATCTTGTTTAGCTATTAAAGACTCATTATATTTTTCTTTAAAAACTAGATATGGTCGATCTAGACATGGGTTATCAAATTTAATCATTAGATTTAATCAAATTATCTATTCCTTAATAATCTCAAAAACCCTCCAACACCATATTTAGGTGAGGGATCAAAGAAATGAGCTAGCAAAGTAAGTCTATAGCTCGCACAACTTGAAGATACAGGATAGTTGGTATGCAGAGTTGTATTACCAATAAAAAGCAAAGGTTGATAATCTCTAAAGTTATCTACTTCCTGAGTTGAACTCAAAGAAAGTTTTTCCAAACCTTCCTTTGATGCATACTTCTTGTAAAAAGCCTTTCCAATAAAATTACTAATCTCATTTTTAGGAGCTTTTCTAGCATTTGGGTAATACATTAACTCTCCTGCAGAACCATCTTGATTCACATCGGGTATCTTAATAGGTAAAACCATTGTGAAAAGGTGTGAATCAAAATGAGCTCTAAACATCTCTTTTGAATTTCCAGGCTCAACTTTTCTTGCAACGTGATATTGATTTGACGAATCGCCTTTATAATTAAAACAATCTCTAGCAATGCCATGCAATTTTGGAGTTAAATACTTATTAACTTCAAGTTTATCTAGAAATCTTTTATGACGAGATCCCAATTCTTTAAATGTTAATGGTCCCATTTCATCTGAGATATCGTCTGCTAACGAATCAAGCTCAAACATTTTCAAAGACGGTAACTTCACAAATCCATGCTTCAGCAAATTCTCTAAGTTAGAATCTATGTCTTGCCAGTATTCTTTAATATTCATTTTTTAGTTCCAAAAATTATTTTGATCTTTATATAATAAACTTGTCAATAAAACACTTCAACGCATTATAAATAAATGAATGATTATTTTATTTTTATAATTAGGTTTTTACTAAATTCCAAGAATTCTTAACATTTCTTCATTAACTTTACGAACATCAAATCTAGTTTCAACTATATTTCTGCTTTTTTTTCCCATAATTGCAATTTTGTCTTTATTCTCAATAAACCAAATCATTTTCTCTGCTAATTTTTTTGAAGATCCTACTGGAACCATAAAGCCATTTACGCCTTCATCAACTGTTTCTTTGCACCCTGCCGCATCAGTTGTAAGTATTGGACGACCCATAGACATAGCTTCTAAAGTACTTCTCGGCAATCCTTCGTGGTATGAAGGTAATACATAAACATTACATTTTTCAATAAAAGGCCTAACATCATCAGTCGAACCATTATAATTTACATAATTTGCCCAGCTATAAACTTCCTTTAGTGAAATTGCATCCATTGATTCATCCTCTGCCCCTACTAAGTCAAATTTAATTTGAGGAAATTGATCCTTTACAATTTTTGCAGCTGCAGCATATTCTCGTAAACCCTTTTCACCAAGCAAACGAGAAACTAACAAAAAACTTACATCAGTATCAGGTTGTTTTGTATAACTATATTTTTTTATATCTACACCCGATCCATTTACAATATAGGTTTTAGATTGAGGAACAATACCTTTATTAATAAAAAGATCTCTATTGTCTTTATTTTGAAAAATAACAGCTTTTGATTTACTTAGTGCAATTCTGTAAAGAAAAGAAACTAACTTAGTTAATATTCTTCTTTTAAGTGACTTACCTTGAAAAGCAAAACCAAGCCCTGTGATTAAGGCATAAAAGGGGATATTTCTAATACTCGCTGAAATGCCGCCCCATATTACTAATTTAATGCCATGTGCTAGAACTAAATGTGGCTTTTGTTTTTTTAATAATTTTAATAAATTGAAGAGGGTTCTTAAATCCCCGGCTAAATTTAAACTATGCCTGTTTAAATAAATTGGTTCATATGTCACACCCAAATTATTCATGTGAATAACTGAGTTAGGATCAAGTGATGAAGACGAAGTTATTACTTCATGATTTTTTTTTATAAAATCTTTAATTAAATCAGCTCTAAAATTTAATAAATCATTTGGTACAGTTCCAAGAATTAATATTTTCATCTTTTTATACCTTATTTAGTATCAGGAATTTTTTGAAAACCAGCTTTATTTTATAAGTTAAATTAGAAATCTTTTATTTTGCTAGATTTATATCCTACTGCAACCCAAAATGGTTTTGAATTTGAAAATTCAATATTTTCTAGTCCCGCGTTACGCATCATATTTTTTATTTCTTTTCTAGTAAAACGTTGTTCCAATCTTGTGCCGAAACGATCTAAGGCGTCTGTCCTCATTGTATAAAAACTCAGATTCCTATATGAACTCAATGGAAAATTACTAACATTAAAATTAAGTTTTTCTAAAAATAAGGCAAATCTAGCTAACGGAAAATAAACAATTATTGAAATTATCTGACTGGAAACATATCTAAGTTTGTATGGCATTTTAGATACTACTCTTCGCAATAAATCCGTTACAGACCAAATTAACCGAAACCACCATGGACGATTATCAAAACGATAGTACAAATATAATAATAACGGTGCTCCAATTTTTAATTTCTTAACACATTGTTTTATACCTAAGGCTGTGTCGGGAACATGATGAAGCACTCCAAGAGAATATCCAAAATCCATACTATTATCCTGCATAGGCATTTCGTCAACTGTTGAGCTATCAAATACACAATTATCAAAATTTGATAAATTTTTTTTTGCGATATCTAAAGCGCTACTTGGATCAATACAAATTAGTTTTTTAACTTTTGGTGCGACTGACCTTGCCCATCTTCCAGTTCCACAACCCAAATCGAATCCAGTTGATTCTTTAGAGATATTTTTCCAAGGAAATACAGAAAAATATTCATCAAATAACAACTGTTGCTCTGCTGAAGGTAAGGCTGATTGATCAAATCTAGACCATTCGTCACCAAAACCATCTACTGTATTTTTATCTTGATTCTTCATTTCAAAAATATTTGGAGTACCATATTTTTATTGTGTAATTTAATTATTTAAGAAAACATAATAGCATCTTATCTATTTAACAGAATTAATATACCAGTCTATTGCCTCATCCAAACCTTCAGATATTTTATATTTAGGTCGATACTCTAAAAGATTATTAGCCTTATCAACACTTGCTTGTGAGTGTCTAACATCTCCAGGCCTAAAGTCTCTATAAATTGGTTCTTTCTTCTCTAGGCCATGAACTCTTTGTAATATTTTATCTTCAATCATTCTGTGAAGCTCATTTAGACTTGTCCTATCATTTAGAGCAACATTATAAACTTGGTCAACAGCTGCATTATTTTCAGTCATTGCAGCTAAAATATTACTCTGTACTGCATTATCGATGTAACAAAAATCTCTACTAGTTTCTCCATCACCATTTATATAAACATCTTCATTATTTAAAACTGAGGCTACCCACTTTGGGATCACTGCTGCATAAGCGCCATTTGGATCTTGTCTTTTACCAAATATATTAAAGTATCTAAGTCCAATAGTTTTGAAATCATAATTTTTTGCAAAAACACTTGCATAAAGCTCATTTACAAGTTTTGTTACAGCATAAGGGCTTAAAGGATTGCCAATCATATGCTCTATTTTTGGAAGATCAGTATTATCACCATATGATGAACTAGATGCAGCATAGACAAATCTTTTAACTTTTGCGTCTCTACTCGCCACTAACATATTTATAAAGCCATCAATATTTGCTTCATTAGTGCCAAGAGGGTCTTCGATTGACCTTGGAACGGAGCCAAGTGCAGCTTGATGTAAAACATAATCAACACCACTACACGCTTGGTTGCAATGACTTGAATTTCGTATATCTCCATTAATAAAATTAAAGTTATTGCTTAAGTCTTTACCGGTAGTGTTTTGAACATCTTGAAGTGCTTCATCAATGTTATGTTGATAGCCAGTATCAAAACTATCTAGCCCAACTACTTTTTGATTTAATATTAATAATTTTTCAAGTAAGTTAGACCCAATAAATCCAGCTACTCCAGTCACCAACCATGTCTTTTGATTATCATTTAAATATTCTTGTAATTGTTCAAATTTAGTCATTTATAGTCTGCCGTCAACCTCTTCATTGTCTAATAAATATTTAATATCATAAATTACATGATTTTCTTTTCCAAAAGTCTTTATTTGCTCTGATGATAAATTTTTAAAAACATCATGTGCAACTGCTAAAATTATTGCATCATACTTACCTTCCGTAGGTTCTTCAATTAACTTGATCTTATATTCGTCCATAGCAATATCTCTATCAACCCACGGATCATATACCTCTGTTGAGCAATTAAAACAATCAAACTGCTCTATAAGATCTACTACCCTTGTATTTCTTATATCAGGACAATTTTCTTTAAAAGCTAAGCCCATTATCAATATATTTGAACCTTCAACATGGATGTCTTTTTTAGTCATCAACTTTGATACTTGATCTGCAACAAAAAAACCCATGTTATCGTTTATTCTTCTACCTGCAAGAATCATCTCAGGATTGTAGCCAACCTCTAATGCTTTGTGGGTAAGATAGTAAGGATCGACACCTATACAATGCCCTCCTACGAGACCAGGTCTAAATGGTAGAAAGTTCCATTTTGTACCAGCTGCTTCTAAAACTGATTCAGTATCGATATTTAATTTATTAAAAATAAGTGAAAGTTCATTGATAAGAGCTATATTGACATCCCTTTGAGTATTTTCAATTACCTTAGCAGCCTCGGCAACTTTTATACTGCTAGCCATGTGTGTGCCCTCAGTAATAATCTCTTGGTACAATTCATCGACTATAGTTGCAATCTCAGGAGTTGATCCTGAGGTTACTTTTTTAATAGTTGTTATTCGGTGTTCCTTGTCTCCAGGGTTAATTCGTTCCGGGGAATAACCACAATAAAAATCCTTATTAAAGAATAAACCAGATATGGTTTCAAGAATTGGAACACATACCTCTTCTGTTGCTCCTGGATAAACAGTTGATTCATAGATAACCAAATCTCCTTTCTTTAGAATAGACCCTATTGCTTCGCTAGCATCTTTTAAGGGCGATAAATTAGGTTGTTTATTTTTGTCAATTGGCGTTGGCACAGTAATGATAAAAATTTTACAGTCTTTTATATCTTTAAGACTATTTGTATAGCTTAAATAAATTGCATCTTTTAATTCTTGATTAGTTGTTTCCAAAGTATTATCCAGGCCTTTCTTCAGGTCTTTAATCCTAGCCTCATTTGTATCAAAACCAATAACTTTTCGCTTAGTGCCAAACTCAACTGCTAATGGCAAGCCAACATATCCCAGACCAACTATTGCTATTGATGCTTCACTATATTGCATATGCCATCCTCATAAATTAATTAATTCTTTTCAAGCCAAGCTTGGAACATTAAAACATTCCATAATTGATGATGCCAGTTTCGATTTCCACTTAAATGCTCTATCCATTTTCTGCGGACAAATTCTACATTAAAAAAACCTTCTTGATGTAATCGTTTCTCATCTAATAAGGATTCAGCCCAGTCTTTAAGCGGCCCTCTTAACCACTCAGCTAAAGGAACTGCAAAGCCCATTTTTGGTCTTTCAATTAAATCTTTAGGTACATGTTTGTAAAGAATCTCTCGAAGTGCCCATTTAGTAACGCCATTACGAATTTTGAATTCCATAGGGAGTAGTGCAGACAATTCAATCACCTCTGGATCTAAAAATGGGACTCTAGTTTCTAAAGAAACTGCCATAGCCGCTCTATCAACTTTAGTTAATATATCTGTGGGCAAATATGTTATTAAATCATAGGCCATCATCTGCTCAACATAATTCAATTCAGCAAATCTCTCAATACCATCATTTAATATTGATTTGTGCTCATTTGCATTTATAAGCCAATCTGATGGATTATGAATTTGTGATATCAATTTAAAATGTAAATCACGAATTGATTCTGCGGGAAGTACGTTTGCAGCTTTATGAAGTTTATGTCCAATGTTAGCAAAACGTTTGCTCGTCAATCCACCCAATATACTGTCCCACTTTTCCTCCGACATGCTAAAAATAGTCTTGGATATCAATTTCCTTACTAAATTTGGTGCTTTAGCAATCTTACTAAAGATTTTCTCACTAAAAACATAACGATTATATCCACCAAAAAGTTCATCGCCTGCATCTCCAGAAAGAGCAACAGTAACTTCTTGCTTAGCAAACTGTGAAACTAGAAAAGTCGGTATTTGTGATGAATCTGCAAAAGGTTCGTCATAAATGTTAGGCAAGTAAGGTATGACATCTAAAGCATCGCGATCAGAAACATACTTTTCAAAATGATTTGTGCCTAAATGCTTGGCAACCATTCCAGCATGTTGCGCTTCATCAAAGTCTTTAGAGTTAAACCCAATAGAAAATGTGTTCACATTAACATTGGAATGGAATTGCATTAAAGAAACAATTGTACTTGAATCAATGCCACCAGATAAAAAGGCGCCCAAAGGAACATCTGATTGCATTTGAGAAGAGACGGCATTTGATAAAACAGATTCAAGTTTATTAACTGCTTCAGATGGAGTAAGTGAAGATTTGGCCTTTCTGGCTTCTTTATAAACTTTTTCAATTGACCAAAAGTCATGCTTCTCAGTTTTTTTTGAATCTGCATAAAATTTAATAATTTGTCCAGGCTCTAATTTATATATATCTTTATATATTGAATGTGGGGCTGGAATTGAATTGAATCTTAAAAACAAAGCTAATGAACTACGATCAATCTGATTATTGAATCTTGGAAACTTTTTAATCGATTTTAATTCTGATGCAAAGACAAATTGTTTATTCACCCATCCATAATAAAGAGGCTTTTCTCCAATTCTGTCGCATGCTAAATATAGATTTTTAGAATTTTTATCCCATAATGCTAATGCAAACATACCCTTAGATTTAACTAATGTTTCTTCCAAGCCCCACTCTTCGATAGCGGCTAAAAGAGTTTCTGTATCAGAATGACCCGACCAATCCATACGACTAATCGATTCTAATTCTAATCGAAGTTTCTTATGATTATAAATCTCGCCATTAAATACCAATACATAATTATTTGATGCCGAATGCATAGGCTGATTACCAGCTGCGCTTAAATCAAGTATTGATAACCTAGCATGAGCAAGGCCAATGGCTGTTTTCTCATCTGACCATATACCCATATTGTCAGGACCGCGATGATGAATCGCTTTGGCCATCTCAGTTAAGCAATCTGATGGATTTTCAGAAACTCCTACATAGCCAGCTATTCCACACATTTATAATATTTTCCTTTATAAAATTCAGGTAAATGGATAGTGTTTTGATGCTTTTTAGTCATTAGAAAATTTGACTCAGAATATTGCAAATATGTCTCCAAATTTCAAGCTCTACCACTTTTATTCAAAATTAACTTACCATGCTTTAAATATAATTCATAAGCCATGCCGACAATAACAATTACGATAAAAGGGAATTTATATCTGACAGCTGTTCCAAAATTATAAACAACCAAACCATAGATAGCCAATGCAGCAAATAAGTATACCAACCACTTAAAAGCAATTTGTTTATCCAATCTTGATGTTTTGATAAACATAAAACCTAAGAACGCTAATATTAATATATTTTCAAAACTTTGCAGAAATGTCAAAAAACTATCTGCTTCCCAAGGAAGAGGCTTCATTAAAAAATAAGGAGCTGATTTAAGGGCTACGATAACAAAATCTTCAATAGTTCTCATATGAACATATGTACTTCTTCGTCCTCCATCATCTATAAACATATTAAGCCTGCTTATATCCAGAATCTCAATTATTGACATAATAAAAGGAGCTAATGAAGCAATAATAAAAATTACAAATATATATCTATATCTGTAAATAACCGAATCCTTTGAAAAATAAAGGTGAGCTATAAAAAAAACTATTATTAATAAGAAGTTTTGAAACTTTATCAATAATAATGGTAAAGAGACTAATAATGCGAGCAACCTTCGATTTTCTAAGAAAAAAATTACAGATAGAATCATAAACATTAAAACCAATGTATCTCGAAGAGCTAATGAGCTATATAACAATAAACTTGGATAAAAAACCATAAATAAAAGGGGCCAACCACGCAAATTCTTGGATGAATAGAGCCAAATAATTAAAATAGTGGCCATAAGTCTATTAAAAAAACCTAAACTTTGAATTGTTTCTATATAAGGCATGGGAATCATGGCTAACATCCAGCTTGCGGCCTCAACTGGTGCGCTTTCATTAAAACTTTCTAAGGCAAATGAACGAATACCTTGAGTAACATTAAAGTACTGCCATTGATCTGGCATATAACTTGGAGAAAAAAGAACGTTGTTTAGAAAAAAAGGTGTGAATGCAAGAAGTCCCATAGAAAAAGATAGCCATAATGGTATCAAGCCAATTCTAAAAGACACTACTATTACAATTAATATTGCTAATAAATTTGGAAAGTCGTAAAAGAACATTTATAGAATACTTGTTGATAACAAGATATTTAAATTAAAGCCATTAATCATTAATACTCCAAACTTCTTTATATTTATTAACCATTTTTTCAAGAGCAAAGTTTTTAGCAATTCTTTTGTGGCAATCATCTTTTCTTTGAAGCCAATCAATATTATTGAATTGTTTTTCATCTGAAGCTTCAATAACAGCTTCAGCTAAAGCCAAAGGATCTTTTGGCGTTACAACCCATCCAGTGTCATCAACAATTAATGAAGCATCTCCAACATTAGTAGTTATACAGGGAGTTCCACATGCCATTGCCTCATTAAGAACATTTGGAAAGGCTTCAGATAAAGATGTCAACATAAATAAATCCATTCCATTCATGACAGCAGGAATGTCATTTCTTACACCAAGTAAATGCACATGATCACTCAACCCATTCTCCTCTATCTTGTTCACCAAATCATAATTAGTATTATCAAGATTCTTTCCAACAAGTACAGCAGTAAAATCGCAACATCTTTGTTTCAATAATCCAAGAGCTTCAATTAAGCTCCTTTGGTCTTTTAAAGGATCATAACTTCCAACATGCCCAATGACAAATACATCATCAGATATGTTTAACTCATCTCGGAAGCCTGCCCTCTGAGAGCTACTTAAAAAAAAATTCTTAATATCATAACCATTGTGTATAACTATGCCTTTAGATTTTTTAAAACCAATTGATTCTTGAATTAACCTCGATTTTTCAGCACAGTAGATAATTTTTTTTGGAATGAAGCCAGATAAAAAAGCATTAAATTTTAAAATAAAAATTGTTGATAATTTAACCTTTCCTCGAAGCAGAATAGTATGATGAACTCCCCAAAAAATATTCTTAATCCCAGCCAATCTAGCAACTAGTCCGCCAATTAAATCAGCATGAATCATCCACGTTTGAATAATATCTGGTTTTATTTTTTTAATAAGCTTATATAGCCTATATAAACCAGATATTTTTATCTTTCCATTAGGAAAATTTAAAGAGTATACCGAAACATCAAGCTGACTGAGAACTGGATCCGATTCTTGAAAATCAGATAAAGAAATAATTGTATGTTTATGCTCATTATCAAAATGGCATAAATTACATAATATAGTTTCAGCACCACCTTTATTTAAACCTGTAATTATATGTAAAACTTTCATCTATGTTCCTATTGGATAGTAAAGAATCTATATTTTTGATAAATCATACATATCGATTGCATTAAATCATTTAAGATATTACAGCTTTTTTAAAATTTTATTAAAAAAAAGTAACATCAACTCTTTTATGTTTTGCGGTTTAGCTATATTAAATGCTTCATCTATAAATGGAATAGCTTCATTCCATTTATTTCTTTGAGATAAAAGCTTTTTAACTAATGAAAGTTTATTTTCTTTTTTTCGTTGTTTAATCTCAATTAAAGGTAGTAATTTTTTACTTGCGGCTACCTCAAGAAATTTACCTACTCCGTAATATGAAATATATGGATCTAACCTACTCCATGAATCTTCTCGAATGTATTGAATAAAACCGACTTTATTAACTCCTTTGAAGAACCACTTTTTTGCAATGCAAAGAATCAATTCAAAATCTTCATTAAATTTTAATGATTCATTGTATCCTTTTGTTTTCACAAGAATGTCTCTTCGAAATAAATAATGAGTTATTTGGCCAGGAATAGCTTTATCACGCCCAACTAAACAAACGTTTATCTTTCCATCAGTTTCAAAAACTTTTTCTTTAATTTTTTTATTATTCTCTGTGATCCTTATTTTACTGCAGTAAATACATGCATAATTTTTGTCTAACGAACTTAATATTTCTTGACGCCACTCGATAGAATCTTTTAATAACTCATCGTCAGCATCAATAAAAAGAATAAATTCTCCTTTCGCTAATTTAATACCAACATTTCTTGCGCTTGATGGACCTCCGTTTTTTTTCTTATTAAAAACTATAGGGATTCTTGTATGACTGCGAAATGAATTAACAATTTTTTCTGCATTATCATTGTAAGATCCATCATCAATGATGATTATTTCTTTAGGTTTTAAACTTTGCTTAATTACAGAGGGTATTGATCTTTCTAAAAATTTGGCATCGTTAAATGTTGTAATAATAACGCTTGTTTTGCTACTGCTGATAAGTTCTACTCCCAACATCATTTTTATCAGTACTAATTTGATCTAATAAAAAATTTTCAAATGCTGTTTCATCAAAATCACTATAGAGTTCTTGGACCCATTTGTAAGTATCATCACAAAATTTTTCATAAATATGGCTGGCATTTAATTTTGATAATATGTGTTCAAAATCTTTATAGTCTTTTACTACTAAATCTTTATATGGATATTCAAATTGCTTGATAAAACTTTCATTTGGTGAAAATTTTTCATGCATATCAATAAATACTGTAGGAATATTCATCATTGCTGCATCGAAAGCAGAAGTGGAATGAAATGTCATGTGTATATAAGCTTTACTCAATAAGTCTGATAATGGTGTTTCATTATCAAAGCTTATAAAGTCATGATTCATATGTATATCTCGACAATTTGTTGTGTTGTGCCTTGGGTGATGTTTAAAAATAATTTCATAATTATTTTTAGATAAAAAACTAGCATTTGTACTTATAAGTTTTTGAACAATTTTAATATATAAATTATTGTCTTCTTCATTATAATCAGGAACTATTTGGAGAGTAAAAACTATTTTCTTTTTACCTGTAATTGGTTTTTTTTGTTTATTAAGAGTTTTATTGAAGCCAACCTTCATCACATTCTCTTCATTATAAAAATTAGATTTATCGCTGTTAATTAATATACTTTTAAACACATCCCCATATACTAATGTAAAAACATCATTAGATGATTTTACTTTTGGAGGTTGACCATTTTTGATGTATCTAGGATGGCCATCACAGATAATGCCGTGTTGATAATCTACCACGCAAGCATCATGATTGATTCTTCTCCATAACGTAACATTATTCCATAAAAGAGTTATATATATTTTTGAACGAAATTTAGTAAAAAATAATCTTTTTATAATCTTTGATGTCTTGAACTCTCTTATATAGAGTTCCTCTTCAGTTATTGGTTTTTTATAAATTAAGTTATAAATTTTTCTCAATATGACCTGAACAAGTGATATGAAATCAAATGGGGTTGATTCTTTAAATCTAGGAAACTTCACATATTCACCTTTTAGATCAGTATCCTCAAGCACTAAATAACTTAGATTATTTTTTTTACAATTTTCGATCATTGGTTTAAACAATAGGTTCTCACCCTTCTCTCCTCTGTTAAAATATGCTGATCCTACAAAAACTACATCATATTCTTTTGAAATAAAAATGAGTTTTAAAAAATAACGCATTGAAGCAAATAGACTTTTTAAATCTTTTATGATCATTTATGGCTCCGTGTTATATTATGGTTTTTGAGACAAGTATAAACTAGCTAATTCAAAATCTTCCTTTCTATCTATGTCTATAGAGTTATTTGAATTCATAACATATGCAAAAATATTCTTTTTTAAGAAAAAACTTTTCTCTTTTAAAAGCTTATCAGTTTTACAAAGGTATATTGCTCCATTTAATCTATAATGTTTTTTAAGATCTTGACTTCTATTATTTAATAAATTATCGCTTATAAACCCTTCCATACTTAATGAATCATCTAAGGTATTAGACAATAACAGATTATGATTCATCTCGCACACGCTTACTACTGCATCAGCATTTTTTTCTTCTAAAATCTCTATTGCTTTATCTATGTGATTTTCATTTCTTAGCGGGCTTGTTGGTTGGAGGAGTAAAATATATTCATAACTTTCCAAGTTATCAATTGCATGCTTAACTGCATCAAATGAAGTTGAAGTATCACTAGCAAGTTCATCTGGTCTCTTTATAACTTGCACTTTGAGTTCATTTGAAATATTTAAAATCTCGGTATCATCGCTTGATACCACTACTTTATCTATATATTTACTTTTTAATCCAGCCTCGATGCTCCATGAAATGAGTGGCTTTCCACATAAATTTAAAATATTTTTTCTTGGCAGTCTTTTACTTCCACCTCTAGCAGGAATAATGGCTAAAAAAGTTTTATTTTTGAACATTAAAACACTTCGTTGTATTCTTCATTGGCTTTTTTATATTCTTCAAAACGGCCAATATCCAACCAATACCCATCAATGGGAAATGAAATTATATTTTTATCTTTATCTATTAGTTTTTCAAAAAGGGTTGTCATATTATAGAATTCGTTTTTTGGAATATACTTCAAGACTTCTGGATTTAGCATATAAATCCCAGCATTTACAAAAAATTTTTGAGTAGGTTTTTCTTCAACTGAAACTATCTTGGTATTCTCAATGTTTATTACTCCATATGGTACTTGAGATTCATATTCTCTTACGCACATTAATGCTTGCGCATTATTTAAAAGATAACATTCATGTATCTTTTCAAAATTTACATTTGTAAGCAAATCGCCATTCATGACAAAAAATGGTTCTTTTGAATTGTCTTTTAAAAGACTTAATGCTCCTGCAGTACCCATTCTTTTTTCTTCTACGATATATTCTATATTTACACCAAACTCACTTCCATCGCCAAAATAATCTTGTATGATCTCTGATTTATAATTTAAGCACATTACTATATTTGTATATCCATAACCTTTAAAATTCTCAACTATAGTTTCAAGTATCGATTTATTTCCAACTTTTAACATTGGCTTCGGGGTATCTTTTGTAAGAGATCCGAGTCTTTCGCCAAGACCACCAACCATCAAAATTACTTTATTTTTCTTTTCATTAGGCATTACAAGCTGACTTATTTCTTGAATGCCAATAACTTTTCCGCTTTCGTCAATTATTGGTATATGATTAAGTTTCTTTGAAATTGCAAGCTTTAAAATCATTTCTTTTGTGTCACTTTCTTTTGCAATAGTTGGTGTCTTGAAAGTGATAGATTCAATAGAGCTTTTTAAATCAAGACCTTTTAAAAGTCCTCTTCTAATATCCCCATCAGTCAAAGTTCCAATAAGCCTGTCTGACTTATCAACTACGAGAGCAATCTGCATAGCTCCATCTCCAATAACTTTTAATGCTTCTTCAATTGAAGCGTTTTTGGATAGTTTTATATTTTGAATGTCTTTCATATTAAAAATTTAGATTATAGAATGATTTTTTTAATATATTATCCAACAGATCAGTTTTTAAAGCTTTAATTACATTTTTACTAGAATCTCCTTGATCATAAGGATTTTGAATAGTTTTCAATCCTGATTGAAATTTTTTAGAATATAAAATATTGAATGCATTTCTAATAGATTCCTTATTTGGCAAACAATCAATCACGCTATCTGCCTTAATACGACCTTTTTGCCTGTCACCTATATTTATAGTACCTATTTTAAAACTCGGTGCCTCTATAAGCCCACTTGAACTATTTCCAACAATTGCATCGATATATTGCATAGCGCTTAAATATCTTAACTGCCCCAATGAGGCAAATCCAATAGACTTATGATTATTTTGAACGACATAATCATCAATCATTTTATTAATTATTTTTCCACCAGAGTCACTATTTGATTTTGTTACAATGATGTTGGTGTCATCTAACTCATCTACAGCATCAAGTAATTCTTTAAACTGCGTTTTTGATGTTTTATTTTCAAGGGTTGCAGGATGAAAAGTAATTAATATATTTTTTTTATTAAGTTTGAAATTTAAGGATTTTTCTAATTCATCTTTACTTAGCAGTTCTAATCTATTGATATTTTCAATGCCCATACCACCAACATTGAAAACTCTTTCAGGATCCTCACCTAATTGGATGACTCTATTCTTGTATTCTTCTGAGGCTGTAAAATGTAAATGGCTCATCTTTGTGATGCTGTGACGAATAGCCTCATCAATTGCGCCTTCAGAAGATTCTCCACCATGAATATGTGCTATTGGAATTCTTGCAATCATGCCTGCAGCAACTGCACTAAAAATCTCATACCTATCTCCAAGAACCACAATAATATCTGGTCTTAGTTCCTCAAAAGTTTCTGCAAAAGATATTTGTGCTAAACCCATAGATTTTGAAATATCTTTATCAGTATCTGAGGAAGACAGAATATCTATCTTTTTATTTATCTTGAATTCTTTCTCAATTTCTTTGTAAGTTAATCCAAATTGAGGGCTTAAATGCATGCCTGTAACTATTAATTGAAGAGCGAGCTCTTGATCAGATTCAATTTCTTTTATGAGCCAATAAAGCAAGCCATATTCAGCACGCGTTCCTGTGATTACGCATACTTTTCTTTTAGTCATATTAATTCGTCTTCACTGTAATTTTTACTTGCGATTGTACCGACTATTTTATCCCATCTCATCGGACTAATTCCGTTGCCTGGCCTTTTTATTGTAAGATTTTTCTCATTAAGAATATCGCCTTTTTTAATCTTTGTTTTTGCGACTATTGACTTTCTAGCTACTTGAATATTTGGACTTTCACTGCTTGATGGTTTTTTAATACCATTTCCTAGAGCCTTTTCAATATTTCTTATAGCTTTAATCATAGATTTTAATTCATCAGGCTCTAGACTAGCTCTATGGTCAGGTCCTTCAAAAGTGTTATCAAGTGTAAAATGCTTTTCTATACATTGAGCGCCCATTGCAACAGCTGCAATATCTACTTCAATTCCCAAGGTATGATCACTATAACCAAAAGCTATATCAAATTTATTTCCAATGGTGATCATAGCTTTTAGATTTACATCTTTCATGGGTGTTGGGTACATGGTATTTGCATGAAGTACTGTAATATTTTCTTTTTTTGTTCCTTCAGATATAAGGACATCTAAAGCATCCTGTATTTCATCAATATTTGCCATTCCAGTTGATAAAATTACTTTTTTATTTAGCTTTCCAATTTCTCTTAAATAAGGAAGGTTTGTGATTTCACCACTTGGTATTTTAAATACCTCTAAACCTAAATCATTCAAAAAATTTATGCTATCTATATCAAAGGGGCTTGATAAAAAGATTATATATTTGCTCTTACAATAAGATATTAGATCTTCATGTGTTCTAGCATCGAGCTCTAATTTTTTTATCATGTCAAATTGAGACTCAGTCTTATCTGTGGTTTTTTTTTGATATTCTGCTTTCTGAGCAATTTTACTTACTAAATCTTTTGCCTTAAAGGTTTGAAACTTAACTGCATCTGCGCCAGCATCAGAGGCAACATCAATGAGCTTTTTTGCTATATCAATTGAGCCATTATGATTGACACCAGCTTCGGCAATAATAAATACACTCATTTAACTAAACTACCAGCCTTGATAAAACTGTTCTTTCTTATAACAATTAACTCTTTAGTGGTTACATTACTGCCAACAAAACACCCCGATTCTATTCTAGTACCGCCATTTATGGTTGCGTTTGTGGAAATGTGACAATGCTCAGATATTTCACAATCATGTTCGATAAGTGCCTTAGAATTTAGAATACAATTATTCCCTATTGATGTATTTGCATTAACGACTGCATTGTGCATCACAACAACACCGTTTCCAATGGATGAATGCTTTGACACGTATGCATTTGGGGAAATGATCGTGGGTAAAATAAATCCTGATTTAACAGCTAAGTTAAATAATTTGATTCTAAGAGATGGTGATTTTATTTGACCTACTGTTATAAGTGCATATTTATATTTTTTTGCTAATTTTGGCATATCTGCATCAATTCCAAAAACCGAATAGCCTAAGATTTTAGTTCCTAATAGTTCATGCTTATCTAGTATTCCTGCGATCTTGAATCTACCTTCTTCCTCAATAATGTCTATTACTGATTTGCAATGTCCACCGCCACCGATCAATACAATATTATTCATACAACTACGCTGCTTGGTATATTGACAACACGATCATTCAACCATTCTGAATTAGTTAAATCCCCACATTGAGCATTTTCAAACATTGAAAGCTTATGCATCATTATCCATACTGGACGTGTCATTACGTTGCTTGAATTGGTTTCTTTTAAAAATTTGTCTCGTTGTTTTTTATCTTTAAGAAGAAGTGTATTTAACCAATAATTAGATTTACTAAGTTTTGGTTCTTTAAAAAAAGTATATTCTTGAGTTTTGAAGAATTCTTCATAAGTTTTAGCAAGCCTTCGCTTGTTTTCAAGAAAATAATTTAGATTTTCAAGCTGTGCAACAAGCAAAGCTGCGTTTATATTTGGCATTCGATAATTATAACCCACCATATCATGGTTAAAATCCCATTTATGTGGCACTTTCGCAGTTGTGGTCAAGTGTTTAGCCTTTTTTGCAAGAATCTTATCATTTGTAACAACACATCCACCACCCCCTGATGTAATAATTTTATTACCATTAAAACTCATAACTCCTAATTGACCAAAAGTCCCAGTATGCTTATCTTTATATTTACTACCAACACTTTCAGCAGCATCTTCAATTAAAAATATATGATGTTCATCGCAAATTTGTTTAATTTCGTCTATTTTGCATGGGTGTCCATAAGTATGCATTGGAACACATGCTTTAATTACTCTACCAGTTATATTATTTATGCATTGTTTATTTTTAACAGTTGTATTGTCTTTAAGAAAGTATTTCAGTGCGGCCGGTGATAAACCCATTGTATCTTTGTCAACATCAATAAATATTGGTTGTGCGCCACAATAACTAATTGCATTACAGGTAGCGATGAAGGTCAAAGGTTGAGTTATAACTTCATCATTTTGATTCACATTTGCAAGCAAGAGTGATACATGAAGTGCGGAAGTTCCATTGCTGGTTGCAACAGCAAATTTTGCACCTGTATATTTTGCAATTTTTTCTTCAAATTCATCTACATACTTACCAATCGATGAAACAAAAGTTGAATCAATGCATTCGTTAATATATTTTTTTTCATTGCCAGAGAACCTTGGCTCATGCAAAGGAATAAACTCCTTTGATTTATATATTTCTTGAATGAACTCAATAGTATTTTCAAACATTACATCTTTCCATCAAGATACTTGCCTCTATCAAGGTATCTAAAACCTGGCAGGATTTTAAAAAACTCTCTTATAATTTCTTTCTTGTTCCAACTTTTTTTAAGTTTAAGTTGCTCAATAAAAAATTCAAAATTCTCTAACTTATTATTGTCATATTCAGGCTTATTCTTTATGACACCTATACTTTTAAATTTATCCATATCAAGATTTTCTTTATCTGTATAGAACTCTTCAAAATCTTTTTCTCCAGTTGTATCACTTTTAGCAAACAAACAAGGCCATTTTCCAAGCTCAGGCAAAGTTTTAATTAATTCTCTTGCCTCTTCTTCAGAATCACATATATGAGCATCATAGCCCTTATACTTCAAATATTTTATAGCAATGTCAGAAAAAGATATAAGATGCAGTGATTCACTTAATTTTGGGAAAAATACATCTCTATTTTTTCCAAAAATACAACTCATTAGACAAAGCTCCCCACTTTCTTTTGGAGTGACAAAATAACGTTTAATGTCATTTGGTGCGGCAATTGGTTGCCTTTTATAAATTCGTTGATTAAATCCATGTAATAAGGAACCATCACTAAAAGCTACATTTGCAAATCTTGCAGTTGAGATACTGATATCCTTTGATCTTCGCATTAAAAACATCTCCATTATTCTTTTGCTTGCACCCATCATATTGACTGGATTCGCAGCCTTGTCAGTGCTTACACAAAAATATTTTTTTGTTGAATTTTTAATTGATTGCTTGATTGTCTTGTCGGTATTAAAAATATTGACATCTATCATTCTCATTAATGTGTAAGGATCTTCTTCACTACGAACGTGTTTTAATGCAGCTAGGTTTAATACATAATCATATTTACCATCAGACTGAATGAATGCATCGTATTCAATTGAGCCAGCATCTAAAGCAAAAGTATTGAACTCTCCATCAATATAACCATATGAGC
The DNA here is from genome assembly GCA_902556105.1 of uncultured SAR86 cluster bacterium. Lineage (GTDB taxonomy): Bacteria > Pseudomonadota > Gammaproteobacteria > Magnimaribacterales > D2472 > SAR86A. Next base: position 28,200 of record CACDUZ010000004.1, on the reverse strand, counting down.
TTCTTAGGTCTCTTACCAGCTCAGTTAAATTATTTTCATTAAGGTCAATGACATGAATTTTTTTTGGATTCCGTTTAAAGATTTCCTTCACGACTGCTTGCCCTATCGCTCCAGCACCACCAATCACAAGAAAGGAGGATGCAGAAATTATTTTTTTTAGTTCTTTATTGTGAGTTTTTATATCGTCTTCAAAAAGCTCACGTTTACGACCAATTAAATCTAATATTTTTTGTTCATTCATACCAGTCTCAGTGCATCAAGCATGATTTGCCATATTTCTAAAATGTTCATTTTTTAATTAATTCTTTGTATGTGCCATTATCAACTACTTTGTCTTTATCAATAAAAAATATTTTGTCACATTTTTGAATAGTTTAATTTAATTTAAGCATATATCTTAGAAAGAACACCAATAGATCTTGACTCTTCATGCATTATTTTTATTTTATTTTGTTTAACATCAATATGCTTGCTTTTTTTTATTTGATATGCAATCTCATCATAGTTTTCAAAATCAATTAAATTAATTTTAAAAACATCTTTAAAAACACCTGAATTAGGAGAGTCTTGCATTACACACAAAACACCACATCCCCATTTTGCAAAATTTCTTGCTGTGCTAGCGCCACCTCTATTTTGCAAAATAAAATATGATATCGATGACACCATTGAATTATATGTAAGCGCATCTGTTGTTGGAAAAAATTCTACCTGCAAATTGATTTTTTTAAATAATCTTAAGAAAAAAATGTATAACATCAAAGCGATTTTATGCATTCCTTGATTAAGACAGACAAATTTATAGTTATCAATTGTTTCCAGCTTATAAAAAGAATTAAAAATTTTAGTTGTTGCCCTGAAACCAAAACTACCTGCTTTTGAGCCTAGTAATATCTTTTCATCCTTTTTGAAGCTCGACTTTACGATATGAAATAATTTTTCGGACTGATCTGTTAATAAAATATCAAAAATAATTGAGGCATCTATGACATTAATTTTATCTACACTAAGTATTTTTTTTAAAACATCATAAAAATATTTATGTGCCATTATAAAGTTAAGTCTATATGAAAGCGCTTTTATTACTTCTGAGGAAATGTGTTGGCTTTCATCTTCTTTTAGAAAAGTGTTTATATTAAAGTTTTTATTCCATCTATCAATCTCATCATCACCAATAAAAATGAATATATTGTTTACAATTTTATTGTCCTGATCTACTAATTTATTAAGAACAACTGAGTTCCAATTGTTTAATGACATGAAAGTCAAAGATTTTGCATTAACTAAATCAGGAATAAGACTCTCATTGTAATCGATAAATTCTGCATCAATGACTTTATTAAAAGGGTGTCTTGTTTTTAACGGAATAATAACAATTGCAAAGTCATCTTTATTCAAATTTGTTTTACTTACCAATGCGTCTACAAATAATTGTATAAAGTTATCACCCTCAATGCACATAAATATGTGCTTATTTGATATACCTTTCATGAATTTTTAAATTGTTTGCTTGTGTATCTTGTTTTTTTCATTCTATAACTGATCTCCTAAAAATAATCTCTTTATGTCTTTAGAGTATTTCTTAATTAGTTTGTCATTATAAGACTTGTGCATAATTGCATCTTTTTTGGGTAGAATTGATTCTATAAAATTTATATTAGAATATTGATTAGTCCCTCCATCGCAAAGCTCATACTTGATTTGATTGATATTTAATTCGTTTGAGATTAAACGTATTAACTCTAAAGGGGAAATATTAGATTTAGATCCAATTGAAATAGATTTGTTGTGGCAATTATTACTAATTAAATAATCGGTAATTCTTACAACATCTTCTACATCAATCAAATGTCTTCTTGCATCCTTTTCAATTTTTATAACTTTATTATTTAAAATCATCTTAATAAAGTAACTAATTAATGTATTATTTTTTGTTAGTCCTACAACACTAGGAAGTCTAATAATTAAATACTTATCGCAAGTATTTTCTATTATATTTTCCATATTTTTTTTATGAAGTGCATAAGGAGTTGCAATAGATTCGGCAATATAACTACTAAAATAAATGACCGTTTTATTTTTGATAGTTTTATTAAATAATTCAATTTCTCTAATAAATTCCGCTCTACTAGTTTCTTTTGAATTTGAAACTCCAGAACAAAAAAATATACAGTTATTTGAAGCACTTTTTAAAAAAGCTTGCGCTATCATACCTTTTCCAATAATCGTATTAGGCATTAAAATTAACCTTAGTCTGTAAGCAAGCTTCTTAAGTACTTCCTATAAATATTCATAGGCATTTCGTCACTAATTTTTTTTATATCATTCCTTGTTAGCAATCCATTCTTCCAAGCTATTTCTTCAAGGCAGGCCACTTTATACCCTTGACGTCTTTCTATCATTTCTACAAATACAGATGCTTGCAAAAGAGACTCATGTGTTCCTGTATCAAGCCAAGCAAAGCCACGTCCAAGTAACTCTACATGCAGCTCCCCTTTCTCTAAATACATTTGGTTAAGAGCTGTTATTTCTAGCTCACCTCTAGCTGACGGCTTAACTTTCTTTGACATTTCAATCACATTATTGTCATAAAAATACAAGCCTGTAACAGCAAAATTTGATTTTGCTTTTTCTGGTTTTTCTTCAATACTTATAGCAATCTTATCTTCATTAAACTCGACAACACCAAATCTTTCAGGATCATTCACTTGATAACCAAATATAGTTGCACCTTTTTGTCTAGATGCTGATTTTTCTAGCATTGAAGTAAAACCATGGCCCCAAAAAATATTATCTCCAAGCACAAGACATACGCTATCATCACCAATAAAATCCTCACCAATAATAAAAGCTTGTGCTAACCCATCAGGACTTGATTGAATTTCGTAGCTTAATTTAATTCCAAAACGAGTACCATCACCCAGAATACTTTTGAAACTAGATTGATCTGAGGGTGTTGTAATAATTAATATATCTTGGATTCCCGCTAACATTAAAACTGATAAAGGATAGTAAATCATTGGCTTGTCATAAACAGGAAGTAACTGTTTTGAAACGCCCTTAGTGATGGGATACAGCCTAGTACCAGAACCTCCTGCTAAAATAATACCTTTCATGATTGACTAGTTCCTAGTCTCTCTCCTTGATAGCTTCCATCTTTAACACGATCACACCAATTTATGTTTTCTAAATACCACTTTACTGTCTTTTTGATGCCAGATGCAAAAGTTTCATCAGGTTTCCAATTTAAGTCTTTAGTAATCTTAGTTGCATCAATTGCATATCTTAAATCATGTCCTGCTCTATCCTCAACATTGGTAACTAATTGTTTGTAATGTCTTATGTCATCAATTTTACTTGGTGCTAAGTCATCTAAAATATCGCATAAGATTTGTACTACTTCAATATTTTGGAGTTGATTGTTTCCACCAATGTTATATGTACTTCCAATTTCACCCTCAAGTGCAACTAAAAGAAGTGCCTTAGCATGATCATCAACATATAACCAATCGCGAACCTGTCTTCCATTCCCGTAAACTGGTAATGGTTTTCCTTCAATAGCATTAAGAATCATAAGAGGTATAAGCTTTTCAGGAAATTGATATGGCCCATAGTTGTTAGAACAATTAGTAATTAATGTCGGTAAGTTAAAAGTCCGATGCCATGCGCGAACTAAATGATCGGAGCTTGCCTTTGATGCTGCATATGGTGAGCTTGGTGCATATGGTGTTTCCTCAGTGAATAAAATGTCTTTTTGACCTAGGTCACCATAAACTTCATCAGTAGAAACATGATGAAATTTAAATTTATTTTTTTTCTTATCATTTAAACTCAACCAATATTCTTTTGACTGCTCCAGCAAGACATAAGTACCTAAAATATTGGTTTCAATAAATTTTCTAGGGCTATCTATAGAACGGTCAACATGAGATTCAGCAGCTAAATGCATAATTATATCTGGTTTATGTTTATTAAGAACAAGACCGATATCTTTTGAATTACAAATATCAACTTTTTCAAACTCATATCTGGGATCATTTTCGACTGATAATAAAGAATCCAAATTTCCAGCATAAGTCAAGTTATCAACATTAACCACACTATGACTTGTATTGTTAATAATATAACGTATCACTGCAGACCCAATAAAGCCTGCACCTCCAGATATTAAAAATTTTTTATTCACGAGGTTTTTAAATTATTATAAACATTATGCATGTGATGCCATATTTTTAAAGCGTTCATTTTTTTCTATGAGTTCATCATATGTTCCTTGATCATTAATCCTTCCATTTTCTATAAAGTATATTTGGTCGCAATTTTGTACAGTTTTCAACCGATGTGCAATCAATATAATAGTATTGTGTCCACTTAAACCATGAATAGCTTCCATAATTTGTTTTTCAGTAATGCCATCAAGAGAACTAGTTGCTTCATCAAATACAATGACTTCTACTTTGTGATATAAAGCTCTTGCGATACCTATGCGTTGACGCTGACCACCTGATAGTTGCACCCCACGCTCTCCAACTTTAGTATGGATGCCATCACTGAGAGTTTCACAAAATTCTTCAAGGCTGGCTAAATTTAGTGCTTTTTGCACTTGCTCTAAATTAATCTCTTCATTAGGAAGACCGAATGCTACATTTTCAGCAATAGTTCCTTCTGATAAAAAAATATTTTGAGCTACAAATCCAATACTATTTTGCCATGATCTCCGGTTATGATCATCAATAACTGTATCATCAACAGCTAAATATCCTTGTTGTGGCTTTATTAGACCAAGAAGAACATCGATGATTGTTGATTTACCTGCACCAGAAGGACCAACTATTCCAATTATACTTCTTGCAGGTATTGATATATTTATTTGGTTAAGTACTTTTTTATCTTTGTTTGGATAGGTAAAAGAAATATCTTTGAGAGCTAATTGTTTTTTTGGATAAAGGTAACTGTGTTTATCCTTTGCTTTTAATGTTTGAAGTTCTGCTAACTTAATATTTTTTAAGTCCTCTCTTATTTCGTCAAAAGCTGCAGTATTAGTATTTATTACGGAAATACTTTGGTAAATTTGTTGAAAGGCAGGTAATAATTTTATGGCTCCAACCGCATAAAGAGTAAGTATTGGTAAAATAACACTCAAATCGCCATCATAACTAATAAGTAAGTAAAGAATGAGTAATATCAGTGACCCAAAAGCCAATAGCTCAATAAGATAACGAGGTGCCTGGATTAATGCAGTGCCTGTGCCTTGGCTAAACGCAAGAAAGATACCTGTTTTGTTAAAACGTTTGATAAAATCATAATCTCTACCTAGTAAAAGCAAGTCCTTGATTCCACCGAAGCCCTCATTCATTAAGCGAAAACGCTGCTCCATGACTTCTGTTGTAGCTGATCCATAACTTTCTAGACGACTTTTAACAGCTATGATTAGGGTATAGTAGGTTAATGTAAAAATAATAGCTCCTACTATTGCAACTTTTGCATCATATATAAAAATACTGGTAATCATTAGTAAAGCAAGTACAACTTTTGCGTTTAGATGCATTAGTGGGACTAAAATACCACCTGTTACCCTTACTGTCTCTGTAGCAATTTTTTTTGTTAATTGAGCGCTACTCCCTTCAGAATGAAACAACCAATCTTGCCTTAAGTAATAAGTGTAAAGTCTATCTGATATTTCTGAGCCAACTGAAAATGCAAACATAGATAATTTCCATATAGTAAAAATAGAAATTAAAGATGAAATTATTAAAATGGTTAGAACACATAGGCCCATGAGAAACATGAATTGTGTTTCTGAGGTTATGCCGCTTGATTGATAAACTTGAGCTATAAATACATCTTCTTGCAGTTGATTCATATCTGCCACCAAAGCCATGAAAGGAATAATAGAGGCGACACTAAATATCTCAAAGATAGCAACTAATGTGACTAAAATTTGAAGAACATAAAAACGTTTACGCTGACTTGGTGTAAGAAGCCTAAAAAGTTCTTTTAAAAGTTTATACATAATAAACTCTTATTATTATTTTAGTTTTGGCGCTATAATTTTCATTTTTCAAAAATTATTTCTTATGGTTGCTGATTAGGAATTGTTTGTATTTTACTGTTTTTATATCTTCCAATTAAACTAAAACTCATAGCTAATAATTCTCTTTAGTGTAGATATACTGACGAGTTATAACAATTAAGAGGCCTAATAACACTCCAAAAATAAAACCCAAAAAACAAATTGATACACGATTAGGTTCTTCACGATCTTCCATAGCAGCAGGAGGATCTAGATAGGAAAAAACATAAAACTCATTTGCCTCTATCAAAGTTAACTGTTGCACTTTATTCTGAAGTAGTTGCGCAATAACTTGCTTGATTTCAGTATAGCTTGTTTGTGATATTTGCATATTCAAGAAATCTATTGATAAATTTGCTTCTTTTTTATCATTCATTCTAAAGAAGTAATTTATTTGGTTTACAATGAGATCTACCCAATCTTTTGCTATATGTGGTGATTGATGTCTTACAGAAACAGACACAAAACCTGTGTCATAATCCTGAGTAAAACTCATTATATCTTTAAATTCGTCATAACTTTCTTGAGCACTTGGAATTTCATTCCAAGTTTTTGTCTTTTCATTATAGTCTTTTTCATTATATGAGATTTTGTTAGTATCTGGATCCCAGGAGTCTACCGCCATGAGATTAGGTAGAAATATATTGGGTAGAATATAATCTTCAAAAAAACTAAGTGTTCTAACTTTTTCCATGGCCTTAATTGAATTTCCTACAGGTTGCGACGATAAATTGATACCTGCTAGACTAGCCAATCCTCCAATATTTGAATTTTTCTTGGAACCAACTTCAGCTCCAACAGGACTTAAGATAGCCTCTGATTGATATATATTAGGCAAGCTAAGACTAAATAAAACTGCTAATATTGATGAAAGCAAAGTGATACCAAAGATAGTGATTTTGCCCTTCCAAATAGTTTGAAAAAGCTCTCTTATATTTATTTCATCAACAGAATTGTTGTGCATATTTGAATTATTATTTTCCATCTTACTAATTATACAGGTTTATATGCGTTATTAAGAGTGCGGCTAATTAATCTATCATTTAATTTCTAGTAAAAAATTAGCATTATTATAGTTAGGTATGGCTATCTTTTATATAGTCAAAATGTTTTTTGTATAAAGTATTCTGTAAAGATAATATTGTTGATTGTCTTTTTGAAAGTCTTCTCCTATAAAATGAGCCAAATACTATACGAACAAGTATTTTCATAGTTTTACTTTTATGAAAAAGATTTAAAATATTTGAACTCTTTTTGTAGCCAGCATATTTGAAGTCTTGTATGTTTTCTTCAATTTTTTTATTGCTAAAATCTGTTTGAACAATAAAATTTACAAAAATTTTTAAAAGTGACTCAAAAATACTAGGTTTTGTTGATAGCAGTCTTTTAATATAAAAAATTGTTCTATCTTTAATATCTGACGGCACATTTTCATCATGGAATATTTCTACGTATCGTGAGATTTGAACTCCCTGATGAACTATATTCACAGATTTTAATGCAGAGCTTGCTGAATCTGAATGCACTGTAAAAAAAGCGCCTACTTTAGAAAGATATGCAAAATCATATCTTGAAACAGCTCTAAGCAAAAATCTCATATCATGTGCATCATCATAGGCGGTATCCATTTCGTCATATATCTTTGCAACTTCTTTCCTAAAAACCATGCCAGTCCAAATTTGAGGAATATTGCCAGAATGAAAAGCATCAAAACCAATTTTTCCTTTGTAAAAACTAAGCTTATTAGTGCATTCTTTATAATTGATTAAATTAGAATTTTCATCTATTTTAAAAGTATTTAAAATAACAAACATTATTTCAGGATGGTTATCCAATACATCAATTGCATTTTTATAAAAATCTTCGGCTAAACAATCGTCATCACTTAAAATTGAAAAGTACGGAGTGTTTACACTTTCAAACGCAAGCCTAAAATTTGCAAGAGCACCAATATTATTTTCATTGCAATGATATTTTATTCTGTTGTCAATTTTACGCATTTTGTTTACAACATCTTTTGTATTGTCATTAGACGCATTATCAAAAATGGAAAGTTGAATGTTTTTATAGCTTTGACCAAGAACGCTTAGCATTGCTCTTTGAAGAAGCTCTGGACGTCTATAAGTCGGTATTAGTGCTGTAATTTTATTACTCATGAAATTAATTGTCTTTTTCCCAATTGGGAATTCCAACAACATGCATTGGCTCTAATGGATTATCCTCTTTTGCACCAAAATTTAGTAAGTCCTCCCTGCCATAATCTTTTGCAATTTCTTTTGCATGCTCACGAACAGTTTTTGGAATACCTGAACATACATTTATTGCTCCCGATTGGTTAGATAACGAAATGTCAGCAATAATCTTGCCAGCAGTAGAAACATCCATGAAGTCTCGAACTTGATTTCCAGACGAAAGTTCTGCGGATTCACCTTTGATTAGTTGATTTTTAATATATGGTACCAACCTTCTATCATCTTCTCCTTCTCCAAATAAATAAAATAGCCGACACCATGCGAATGAAATATCATTTTTATTAAAAAGCTGCTCTAACATATGAAAGGTGGCTAACTTTGCAGCTGAATAAATTGTATGAGATTTCAAGACACCATTAAATGGAATTGGATCATTAGAAATTTCATATTCAGCACAAGTTCCGATACCTAGGAACTTTTTTACACCTGAGGCTATGCACCCTTCTGCCAAATTTAGAGAACCCCTTAAGCAATCCATGTTGCTTAGAGAGGTGTAATATGATCCTGGCTCAGCATACCAGGCTGCATTTATAACAATATCTACATCTTTGCATTTAGATCCCCACCATGAGCTTGTTTCACTAAAAATATTTTCTGTTTCAACTATTGAAACTATATTTTCTAAATTATCGTATGTCTTTTCAGAATCCTTCCTAATTACCAAGACAATATCAACATCATATTTTGAAAGATGCTTCAAAATTTGATTTCCAACAAATCCTGTTCCTCCAGTTAATAATAATCGTTTTCTCATATAAAAATGAAGTAATTTAGCCTGCTCTTATAAAGTAAAATTTTTATCAAGCTCTTCTATTCTTTCTTCTAATAAGCCCCAATCACGATCTTTTTCAGAAACTACAGTTGGTTCAATTGGCCAATCAATAGCTAAAAGAGGATCATTAAAAAGTGCTCCAGATTCATACTCAATATTGTAATAAGCTGAAATAGCATAAACAGCTGTAGAATTTGGTTCCAATGTTATAAAGGCATGGCCAAACCCTTCGGGAACAATCATACTTTTGCCATTGTCAGGAGTAAGCACCTCACCATACCATTGGAATCTTGTTGGTGAATCTGGTCTTAAATCAATTCCAACATCCCATATCGAACCTGAAGTACATGCGACAACTTTGGCTTCAGAAAAAGGCGGGTACTGAAAGTGAACTCCTCTTAATGTTCCAGCCTCAACTGAAGTTGATGTATTAACATGAACTATATTAGTTGGTCTACCCGCTTTTAAAATATCATCTTCACCAAACAATCTTGAAAAGGACCCTCGGTTGTCTTTTATAATTTTCCTTTGAAGAACATATAAATCTGAAATTGGTGTTGATTCAAGTTTCATGTTTTCACCAAATTAATTTAATTTTTTCATGGAGGGTTGGGCCACCCATATATTAGCATCTGGAGCTAATTTTTTAATATTTGAACTAAGTTCATCAGCAATATTCCAAGGTAAAATTAATACATCTTTAGGATTTGCAGAATTTAATTTATCTGGACTCAAGACTGGAACTTGAGAACCTGGCAAAAATTTTCCTTGTTTTTCATGACTAGCATCCACAACGTATTTAAGTGTCTTTGAAGCCTCGCCAACAGCATTCAAGAAAGTATTACCTTTATGGGCAGCCCCATAACCAACAACCACATGACCTAATTTTTCTCTTTCAATAAGCCATTCTCGCAAGCCATTTATTGCATTATTAGATCGAGCTGCAAAATCTTTCCATTTATCCTCATCAAATAAACCGGATGCCTTTTCTTCATCTAACACAGTTTTAACTGTATCGTCCGGCATCTGAGATTTGCTTAACCAATATCTATTAGAACCACCGTGAGTTGGAAGACGATCAACATGAAACAATTTTAAACCACACTTTTTAGATACCATATCAACTGAATGTGCCGTCAGGTATGAATAATGTTCATGATAAATTGTGTCAAAAAAGGCATTGTTTAGTAATATATCAAATGACGGATTTTCAATAGTAATGGTTGTTGTATCTCCTGAGAGTATTTCCATACCTTTAGTAAAGTCTTGTTGATCTGGAATGTGTGCATAAACATTGTTTACACATATTAAATCTGGATTACCATATTTAACTAATATCTCATTAGCTAAATCTACTCCAAAAAACTTAGAAATTGTCGGGACCCCAGCCTGCCTAGCTATTTCTGCTGTATTTTCGGGAGGCTCAACATTTAAAACAGAAACACCTAGCTTTTGAAACTGTGACAGAAGATATCCATCATTACCACCGAGCTCTATAACAAGACTTTCTTTATTAAGAGAAAGTTTGTTAACCATTTGTTTTGCGAAGTTTGTTGCATGATTTACCCAATATTCACTTGCAGAAGAAAGATAGGGATATGTTTCATGAAATATTCTTTCTGGTAAGACATATTCACCAAGCTGCCCAAGCCCACAATTTTTGCATACTCTCAAATGAAGAGGAAACTTATCTAAAACTTCATCAGCATGCATGCCGTATTCAGCAGGAAGAGGCTGTTCTCCTAAATTTAATATACTAACTAGATTTTTAGAATCACATCCTCGACAAACAATAGATCCTCGATTAGAAATTGGTTTTACTTGCATATCATTATTTTCCTATTTGATGTGCATTGTATGAATATTTCAAAATAAAATCTATTTCTAGTCACTGTTATCGTCAAATAAACTATCATGAAGATCTTTAACAGTTTCTTCAAATGTCATGAGTGGCTTATAACCAGTGTCAGCTACCAAATTTGCAATAGAAAAATCATCTTTTTCAAGAATAATATCGTTATATGGGAGCTTGCCAAAATTCATTTCTTTTTTTGATGGAAATAATTTATACATTCTTTCAACATATTCTCTTAATTTTCTTGGATCACCAGAGCCAACCCAATACTCTTGGTTTGATTTACCTTTTTCACATATTAAGTAGTATCCAAGAGAACAGTCTGACAAAGAAATTACATCAAAAAACTGTTCTCCGCTTGAAAATATAAGATCTTCTCCATTTATTAACTTTTGAAGCGTTACTTGTAAAAATGAATCTTTGTCATCATCCTCACCCATCACATGTGAATGAAGCAAATAAATGTAATCAATTCCCATGTTTGATGCTTTTAATTGAAGGGCATATTTTGCAGCAATTTTAGCTACAGAATAAATAACATGTCTATTGTATTGATCATTTTTATTATGATCGAGTTTCAAATATTTATGTGTAAAAGCTTCTTCCATCGTACCAACTTGCACAAAGCGTTTACATCCAATATCTTCAGATATTTTTAAAGCATTTACACACCAAGCTACATTTTGCATCTGTGCATTTATATTTAAATCGGAAAGTTTAGCTTCGCCACCCCAAGCAAGATTAAAAAAAACACAGTCATTTCCAACATTCCATCTAATTTCAGAAATTTTATCTCCTAAATTAGATATATCTTTCATATCAAGATTAATGTAACTAGCTCCTTTTATTCTTTTACTTCGTATCTTGGAAATATTATTTATATCTTTTCTTCCAATAGCCAATACATCAATTCCTTTGGAGACAAGAAATTCAACAAATGATGATCCGATGAATCCAGTTGATCCGGTTATGATTGCTTGTTTCATTTTTTATTAATTATCATTGAAATTGTATTGGTTATAAGATGGTGAAAAGCCGGTATCCTTACAAAGTAAATCATTATTAAAAAAATGATATGAAAAAATATGAGAATAATCCAATTCATCTATAGTTAGCCCTTTGGTGTATTTTTCAAAATTTATAAAATAGTTACCTAGTGTGGTTGGTTTTCCATAACCTAAATAGTAATCAGATTTATTAACGCCTTTTAAGCCTAAAAGGTAATATGCTAATGCAACGTCTTTTGTCGAGATGACATCAAATAATTGCTCATTTTTCGGTAAATCATAACCTTCTTTAGAAATTATTTTCTTCAGTGTTTGTGGAACATACCCTCCAATTGATAAATCAGGAGATAATGGAACAGATAAACGAGTATGGATATAGTCAATTTTTTCAAGGTAAGATGTCATGAAACACATATCTCTCGATGCTAACTTTGCAATGGCATAATTTTCTTGTGTTGAATTAAATTTTGAGCCTTTGTCCAAATGCCATTCTGCATATGTTTCCTCAATGGTTCCTGAATTGACAAACTTTGAACATCCAATGTTTTTTGCTGCTTTTATAGCATTAGATGCCAGAGTTACATTTTTAAGTTGGTGCTCTATAGAACCATCTGTTAATCTTTGCTCACCAATCCATGCGAGATGATAAAAAACGCAATGATTGCTTGGCTTCCAATTTATTTCATCTATCATCTCTCCAAGACAAGCTATGTTATTCATATCTAATTGAAGGTAAGTAACTCCTTTGCCGAATATATTTTTAATATTAGCTTTGGATAAATTTTTTCGACCCAAACAAAGAACATCTACTGAATTATTTGCTAAATATTTAGCGAGTGATCTTCCAACTAGACCGGTCCCTCCTGTTATTATCGCTTTATCCATTTTTAAGCTTGATTTAAATACTTTTTGAATACTCAATTATTTGAGAATCTGTTAATTTCTCCATGTCTGTATCATCCTTACAAGATTTATGCCATTCAACCGTCTTATAAAGAGCATTTTCTATATTCCACTGTGGTGACCAATTTAAATTTTTGATTGCTTTTGTGCTATCAAGTTTTAGTTGCACTGCTTCATGTGGATGCGGGTTGTCATCTACTGACCAATCTGAATTTGGATAAAGTTCACACAATTTTTCTACAATCCATTTAACTGATTTAGAGTCTTCATCTCTTGGGCCAAAATTCCAAGCCCCAGAATAGGAGTCTCCATTTTTAAAAAGATTTTCGGCAATTAATAAATATCCATAAAGTGGTTCAAGAACATGTTGCCATGGTCTTATTGAATCTGGAGACCTAATCATTAAAATTTCGCCTGAATCAATTGACCTGAAAAAATCTGGAATAAGCCGATCAATTGCCCAGTCACCACCTCCAATCACATTACCAGCTCTTACACTTGCTATAAATTGATTATTTTCTTTCAAGAAAGATTTATGAAATGCCGAAGAAACTATTTCAGCACAAGCTTTACTGGCTGAGTAAGGATCATGTCCACCTAATCTGTCATCTTCTTTATATGGTTTAGTCCACTCTTTATTCTCATAGCATTTATCAGTGGTGATATTTACAATTGCCCTAACAGTTTCCGATTGTCTTATTGATTCAAGGACATTTGCTGTCCCAATTACATTAGTAGAAAAAGTTTCTATAGGATCTTGATATGATGACCGAACTATTGGCTGTGCAGCCATGTGGATCAAAATATCAGCTTTTGATTTTTTTATGGATGTAGAGATTTTATCGAGATCTCTGATATCTCCAATAATTGAACTTGATAAACGGTCTTCTAGATTTGTTGCTTTAAAAAAACTTGAACCAGGATTCGGATTAAGAGAATAACCATGAACATTAGCTCCAAGCATAGAAAGCCAATGAGCTAGCCATCCTCCTTTGAAACCTGTATGGCCCGTTAAAAAAACTGATTTTTTATCCCAGAAAGATTTATCCATTACCACACTTTCCATGGCGCTTTACCAGAACTCCATAACTCATTAAGCTCATTTTTTTCTCGTAAAGTATCCATAGGCTGCCAAAAACCATCATGTATATAAGCAGATAATTCATTATCTTTAGCTAATTTAGTAAGTGGTTCATTTTCCCAGCTAGTTAAATCTCCCTCGATAAAATCAATTACGCTTGGGTTTAATACAAAAAATCCTCCATTAATCCAACTTTGTTCGCCCTCAGGCTTTTCTTCAAACTTATTAATAAGATTATCAGAGCCGATTTTAAGAGCACCAAAACGACCTTGAGGCCTAGCTGCAGTAAGAGTAGCTTTTTTACCATGTTTCACATGATGTTTTATAAGCTCAGCAATATTGACATCACTTACCCCATCTCCATAAGTGAAACAAAATTCAGATTCGTCTTTAACATAATCTTTTATTCTTTTAAGACGACCTCCAGTCATAGTTGATTCACCTGTATCGATAAGAGATACCTTCCAAGGCTCGGATTTATTTTGATGAATATCTATCTTGTTATCTTGAATATCAAAAGTAACATCTGACATGTGTAGGAAGTAATTTGCAAAATATTCTTTTATTAAATACCCCTTATACCCACAACAAATTATAAAATCATTAATTCCATAAAATGAGTATATCTTCATGATGTGCCATAGAATTGGCCTGCCACCAATTTCAATCATAGGCTTTGGTTTTAAGTCTGTTTCTTCAGAGATTCTTGTTCCAAGACCTCCTGCTAAAATTACTGCTTTCATATTGTTAAGACCACCTTTTTATATCAATTTAAAATTTTATAAATGTGTATTAAATAAAATGAATGGTACCCGAGGCCGGACTTGAACCGGCACGATATTTCTATCGAGGGATTTTAAGTCCCTTGTGTCTACCAATTCCACCACTCGGGCATATTTTAAATTACTCCTCTTTATCAGTCTTATATTTAATGTTTTGCTCTTTTTCTCGAGCAGACAGTTCATTATACTCTGCTCTAATATTATTATTAATACTATTAGCTTTATTTAATAAGCTTAATTCCCTTCCAATTTCTTTTGAGTACTCAATAAGTGCGTTAACATCTTTGGGCAAACAAGGCCCACCGAATCCATATCTTCCATCTGGTCCCGGTACATTCATGTGCGAGTCACCTATTCTTTTATCTTTGGATAAGGCGCTTATGAAATTTAACCAATCATCTTTTGAATTTAAACTATCAAACACAAATTTTATCTCGTTAAAAAAGGTAACTTTTAAAGCAAGAAATGAATTAATTGTATATTTAATAAGCGAGGCGGATACACCATCAGTAATAGTATATTCTTTGCATTTACAATTAGTATGATTTTTATAAAAATATGATAATTTTTTGCAATTATCATCAAGGCCCCCAAATATTATTATTTCAGAATTAATAAAGTCTTCATTAGCTGATTTCTCTCTTAAGAATTCCGGGTTTATAACTAAGTTTTTGCTTTTTTTAGAAATTTCTTTTACATATTTAGGTAATATGGTGCTTTTAAGAACAATTAATAGATTTGTATCAAATTCATTAATTTCATTAATAACATCATTAACTATATTTATATTTTGGCTTCCATCATCGTTCATAGGAGTCGGAACGCATATAAAAACAAGTTCAGGTTTATGATTTTTTAGATCTTCAATGTTCGTATTTAATTTTGGGTCTATCTCTATGCATGCAACATTTTCTTTCAGGCCATTTCTTAAAGCCTTACCAACAAAACCGAAGCCAATAATTCCTATTTTCATAATATATGGAGGCTGAAGCCGGAATCGAACCGGCGTAAACGGCTTTGCAGGCCGCTGCATAACCACTCTGCCATCCAGCCTAAATTTTTATCATATTGTATATGTGTATTGATCGAATGTGGCAATTAATTCTTAAAACTATTAACTGTGTAGATATAACCTGAATATATTGTAATTAAGACAGAGATAATCATAAAAAAGTCTCCTAATATAATCAGAAGCATTTTATTGAATGCTAAACCAGTAAGGTAAATTAATATTGTAAATAACTGGATGCTTGTCTTAATTTTTGCTATGTAAATAACTTTCGTAGCATTAGCATTATTATTTCTTGCGTTGTAGTCTCTTAACGAACTAATCCAAATCTCTCTTGTAATAATTAGAGACCCTGCGAATCCTATCAAAAAGCTTGATAAATTTACGGCTAAACCAAAAAATAAAAAAATAATAAGAATCTTATCTGCCAGGGGATCTAATATCTCTCCTATTTGAGATGATGCATTGTATTTTCTAGCAAAAAAACCATCTAAATAATCGCTTAAGCCTGCAATGAGAAATAGAAATAATGCTAACAAGTAATATTTATCTATTGCTAAAAAAATAAAAATAATGACTGCAACAAGAATTCTTGAGAATGTAAGAAAATTAATTAGGGCAGTTATCATTTAAGTTTTTCCATAATAAGATTAGCTATCTTCTCATTTATACCATCAACAGTCATTAAATCAGACACATTTGCCATTCTTATATTCTTAATACTTTTAAATTTTTGCAATAATCGACTTTTTAAAACTTTTCCTACCCCTTTTACTAAATCTAATTCTGATTTAGAAATTGTTTTTCTTTTTTTCTTTCTTTGAGCTTGAATTGCAAATCTGTGTGCCTCATCGCGCATTTCTTGCAAAATTAAAAAAGCTTTAGAGTTTTTATCCAATTCTAAAATACCATCCTTACTTAAAATTGTTTCTGTTGCTCTTACCCTATTTAATCCTTTTACTATTGATATGACCATTAAATCTTTATGATTTGATTTCTCCAGAACTGAATTTACAAATTTCAATTGAGTTTTGCCACCATCTATTAATAATAAATCTGGTTTAATTTTTGGATCATCAAAGTATTTAATCCTTCTTTCTAAAACATGTTTTAGAGATCCAACATCATTTCCTGATAGTTCATCTGGAATATTAAAAATTCTATAATTCTTTTTTTCCGATCCTGTCTTAGAAAAAACCACACAAGACGCAACTGCATTTTCACCAGAGATGTGACTTACGTCAAATGCCTCAATTTTATTAATATCCTTTTGTCCAATGCATTCAGCAATTTCATTTAGTGCAAACGTATATTTATCTTTTTTGCTAATATGGTTTTCAATTACTTGCTTTGCATTTAATTTGCACAAGCTAAATATTGGTCTAATTGATTTACTTGGAGAATGAATTATTTTCACTTTAGTTTGGTGCTTTGTAATAAACATATCTTCTAAAACTTTCTTATCTTGAAGTTCATATGCACATAAAACCTTTTTAGGAATATCAATTTGATTATCATAAAAATTAAACATAGCACTTTGATATACATCATCAATGGAACTATAGTGCGCCTGCTTAATTAAATGAGTTTTTGTGCCTCTAATTTTTCCATTTCTTACAACAATAATTGAAACTCCTAGATAGCTCATTTCTGAACTAACAGAAAATATATCAATATCATTTGCTAAAGTTACTACGGATTGCTCCTCTTTTAAAAGTTTTAGCCTTTTAAGACGATCTCTTATTTCTGCAGCCTTTTCAAAATCAAGTCTTATAACTGCTTTTTCAATTTGGTTTGTTAATCGTTGAACATTTTTAGTATCTGAAGATGAAAGAAATGATTTTGCGCTAGTGATATCTTCAAAATAATCAACTTTATTGATTTTTTGAACGCATGGAGCTGAACATCTCTTCATTTGAAATTCAATGCAAGGCCTTGTTCTATTAGCAAAAGTATTATCACTACAATTTCTAATCTTAAATATCTTTTGCATCTCTTTGATTGATTTTTTTACAGCTTCAGAACTTACGAATGGTCCAAAGTATTTTTTATCCACACTTTTCTTTGTTCTTTTAGAGTAAACTCCAGGATATTCGTGATCTAGAGAAAAATATATATAGGGATATGTTTTATCATCTCTTAAAAGAATATTAAACTTTGGTTTATTTTCTTTAATAAGCATTTGCTCTAACAATAAAGCCTCAACTTCATTTTTAGTTGAAAAAGTTTCCACTTTATCAGTAAGAAATTTTATCTGAGATGTTTTTCTATCTTTAAAAGATTTACCAAAATAAGATGAAACTCTTTTTTTTAAGTCTTTTGCTTTGCCTATATAAATAATTTCTTTATTGTTAAAAAATTTATATACGCCTGGGGTATTTGGAACTTTTTTGATATCTATTTTCAAGTGTTTAAGTTTGAATTATTTTGAATCATAGTATTCTAATCTTTCAATATCTTCTTCAACACAGGCCTCACCATATAGTATTTCTATTAGATGGCATGGTTTATCAAATGGATTAGTAATTTGATGCCAGTCGCCAAGAGGAACAAAGTAATGATCAAATTTATTTAATTGTATGTCTTCTCTATTATCAGGATTATCCTTACTGTAATTCACAACACATGATCCTTTGCTAACTAACCATATCTCAGATCTCTTAAAGTGCTTTTGAAAACTCATGCCTTTGCCAGGTTCAACAATCAACTCCTTGACTTTGACATGTTCAGATTCGAATAAATTATAGAAAGCCCCCCATATTCTATCCTCATGATAGTACTGCCAATCCTTAAGAATCCATGATGAAGAATTTTTCTTATCGTCACCACCAACACTAAATAAAAAGGATATCCCATCTACTGACATTTCTGGGATATTTTCTTTATCTCTATCACCACCATTAGCGAAATAAATTTCGTCTTCTGGATATAGCTCTTTCACCTTTTCAAGTGCATTAATGCTGCTTCCTATTTCATCGTCTTCAAAATCAATCACCTCATCAACATTTCTAAGATTTTCTATAATTGATTTTCGCTCAACAAAAGGCATAAAATATCTCCCCTTCTTTCTTTTAAGCCAATCGTCACTATTAAGTGCAACAATTAATCTATCTCCATGGTCGCTAGCATCTTTAAAATAGGAAATATGACCTGAATGCAGCGGATCAAATCCACCACTAACAACAATTACTTTCATAATTTAATTATATTCTATTGATTATCTTTTATAAATTTCTTAGTTGAGTCTTTACCAGCTTGAACACCGAATTGATCAAATGGATTTATCTCAAGCATTGCTGCTGTAATAAATGTTCTGTGTTCCCAAGTTGCCATTAGATAACCTAATGTATATGGATCTAATTGATTAAAAAGAAATAAATTTATGGGAACATTTCCATTAATTCTCTCTTCATCTTTTAATGTCGATTTTGAGCCATTTGATAAAAGTCTTGATTGTGTTATTGCTTGTGCATAAGCTAAAGTATTTGAATCTTCTTTAAATGCAATAATATCTGCAGCAACACTTTGTGTTCCTTGATGAAGCAACTGAAAATATGAATGCTGAGCCGTTGGTCCATATCCTCCAAATATTATTTGCCCTGTATTTTTAAAATTACCATCTTTATTAGGTTGTTTACCTAAAGACTCCATCTCAAGCTGTTGAACATAGTCTGCAAAAGATCTTAACCTCCAACAGTAGGACAAAACAGCTCTCGAATGAACACTTTGGTTATTATTAAGCCATATGTCACTATAAGATAAGGTCTTAACAAATTTTAAGTAATCCTTATTTTCAATTAAATCTTTATCGGCTTCTCTGGCACCCTCAACGAACATTTCAATTTCTTCCCGTGGACGTTGTGCATGATCATCATATTTATCTTGAATGCCAGACTTGCCATATTTAAATTCAATATAAGCAGGTAAACATATATAACTCCAGATAGAGTATCTTCCTCCAATTTCATCATGTAATTCAAAAATTAAATCTTTGGATATGCCGTATCTCATTGCTTCTTCTTTGTTTGCGGTTACGGCAATAAAATTATCCATGTTTTCTGACCAATTAATTGCTTCTTTTAAACTAACTAAAGTTTCATCAGTGGTAAATGATTTAGAAGAAACTATAAAAAGAGTGTTGTCTGGCTTTATATCTTTAGTTTTGTATTCAAACTCAAATGGATCAGATCCTGTAATAAACTCAAATCTAAAAGAAGTCTTTTGATTAGTTAAGCTTTCAAGAAGCAGTTTTGGTCCTTCAAACGAACCCCCAATACCAAGCACCACAATATTTTTTATTTTGTGTGAACCATTATGACCTTCTAATTTTTGATGAAGTTCTGGAGTTATTGTAAAAAGGTCTAAATCTTTTAACTCCCTTCGATGAAGAACATGCAAGGCTGCTTTATTCTCTGTGAAGTTAACTTTTTTACCATTAAATAAATCATTTATCTTCTTATCTAACTCAATATCTTTTGAAATTGAATCTAAATCATTAAATATCGATTTAGTAAAATCATTTACATATGATTTAAAGCTTATAGTTTGATTTTTGAAATCAAATTCATTATCTTCATTAGACATTATTTAAGGCTCTCAATTATCGTTGATAAGGACTCTTTTATGTTATTTGATTCAGTTATCGGTCTTCCGATAACCAAATAATCTGCTCCGAGTTCTATTGCCTGTTTTGGTGTCATTACTCTTTTCTGATCATCATTTGATTCATCTAACCTTATTCCTGGAGTGATTGATAAAAGAGACTCTCTTTTTGAAACAAGTTCCAATTCATGGGGTGAGCAAACCACTCCGTCAATACATGCTGATTCTGCTAAATCTAGCATTGCATTAACTTGATCAGTCGCACTTCTTCTATAAATTTCATTTGTATCGTCGTCGCTAAGACTTGTCAGAGCAGTCACTCCAAATACTTTGATATCAGAACCAGATACACCTTCCATTGCAGCTTTCATCATGTTTTTTCCACCAGAAGCATGAATTGTAAGAAGTTTTATTGGCAATGCCGCAAGTCCTTCTATGGATTTCTTTACGGTATTAGGGATATCGTGCAGCTTTAAATCAAGAAAAATCTCAAACCCCTTTTCAGCAGCATAAAAGATTAATTCATGACCGCTGGAATTGAAAGAAACACTTCCAATTTTCACCATACATTTTTTTGGATCAAGGTTATCTATAATTTTTGATGCACTGGTGAAATCTGTTTCATCTATTGCAACTATAATCATTTTTTTGTTAGTAGTTTAGATGGTTTGAAGTGCATCGTAGCAGTCTCACCAATATATGAGACTTTTTTGGTATTGGGATTAATAAATTTTCTTGGTCTAATAAATTTTTTTGAAAAGGTACCAAAACCTCTAATTTCTACTTTTTCGTCTAATGCAACAGCCTCCGTAATAGAGTCTAAAATAGCATCTATAGCGTTACAAATATCTGACTTGTTTATATTTGGAAATTCTTTTCTTAGAGACGTTTCTATATCTGATCGGGTAAAAGTTTCTTTTTCTAATTTATTCACTCAATTTTAATGAAATTCTTTCTCTTTCAGCATCCACTGCAAAAACTATACAATCTAGATTTTGATCTTTTTTGAATTCTTCTAATGCCAGCTTGGGATCTTCATCTTCAGAGATGTCAGATAAATGAATAAGTCCATCTATATCGCCTTCCAAACCTACAAATACACCAAAGTCAGTAATAGATTTAATGTTTCCATTTACTTTATCCCCTATTCCATATTTATTGGAGAACTCAGTCCAAGGATTAGACTTTGTTTGTTTTAGGCCTAATGAAATCCTTCTTTTATCATTGTCGATTTCTAAAATCATAACTTTAATTTTTTGTTGCATTTCAACAACTTTTGAAGGATGTATGTTTTTACTCGTCCAATCAAGTTCAGATAAATGGATTAAACCTTCGATACCTTCTTCTAGTTGGGCAAAACAACCATAGTCAGTTATATTTGAAACTTCAGCTTCATAAATACCTCCAACTGAATAGTTAGATTCTACATTTTCCCAAGGATCGTTATGTATTTGTTTTAAACCTAAAGATACCCTCAACTTTTCTTTATCAAAGCTAAGTACTTTGACATCAATTTCTTCTCCCAAGTTTAAGTGCTCAGATGGATTAGTTACCCTAGACCATGAAATATCAGTTATGTGTAACAAGCCATCTAGCCCACCAAGATCTATGAATGCCCCGTAATCTGTAATATTTTTAACAATGCCTTTGACAATCTGTCCTTCTTCAAGATTTTTAAGAAGTTCTATCTTTACAGCTGAGTTATTCTTTTCTAATACAGCTTTTCTTGAAAGGACCACATTATTTCTTTTGTAATCAAGTTTAATAACTTTGAATTCTTGAACGGTGTTTTCAATGTCTGGTGCTTCTTTTACTGGTCTAACATCAACAAGCGATCCGGGTAAAAATGCTTTAACAACCTCCACTTCAACTGCAAATCCACCTTTAACTCTATTGTGAATTTTTCCAGTTACAAATTCACCACTCTCTAAGGCGTCTTCCAACATCTTCCATGTACTAATCTTTCTAGCTTTTTCTCTAGATATTCTTGTTTCACCATATCCATCTTCTACTGCCTCTAGAGCAACTTCAACTTCATCACCTACATTTATATTTATTTCACCATCATTATTTCTAAACTCATCGAGTGAAACTACTCCCTCTGATTTGAGACCAACATGAACTGTTACCCAGTCTTTATCAACATCCAAAACAACACCTGAGACAATAGATCCTGGTTGCATATCAAGAGTTTCTAAACTTTCATCAAGTAAGGCTGAAAAAGATTCTGACATTTAAATAAATTCCTTTTTAACTATATTTTCAGTAAAACTGAATACTTCTTCAAGTGACATATCTGATGAATCAATTACATAGGCTTCATCAGCAGGAATTAAAGGTGATAATTCTCTTGAACTATCTTTTAAATCTCTTTCTTCAATATCAGCTATCAGAGCGGGCATATTAACTTCTTGTCCAAGATTCTGCAACTCTAAATAACGTCTTTTTGCTCTAATCTCTGAAGATGCAGTTAAGAATATTTTTAATTTTGCATCTTGAAATACCACTGTTCCCATATCTCGTCCATCCGCCACTAATCCACTTTCAGTATAAAAATTTCTTTGAATATTAAAAAGGGATTTTCTTGTTTCATTTTTAGCACTCATTTGAGATGCAATTTTTGCAATTTCTTCAGTTCTTAGTTTATTTGTGATGTCCTTTTTTTTATAATGAACGCTAACTAGTTCATCATTAAGTTTGAACGAAACCTCACTATTAATTTTTTTTGGTATTTCATCAAGATTGATTTTTTTGTTCGAAAAATATGCGCATAGTCTATAAAGAAGTCCACTATCAAGAATATCAAATCCAAAGTTATGAGCAATTTTTCTAGATAGAGCCCCCTTTCCTGATGCAGAGGGACCATCGATTGTAATTACATTAATTTTTTTCATTAATATTCATGCCTAGGGAATTCATTATATCTTTGAATTTAGGGAATGAGGTTTCAATATTCTTACAATTTTGAACAGTGACGCCATTTTTTGATCTTATACCTGATATTAAAAAACTCATTGCAATTCTGTGATCATCAAAAGAATCAATAATATCATCACATTCGATTTCATCTTTCGTTCCTGTAATTGATATTCCATCATCAAACATTTCATGACTTATTTTTAATTTGCTTAATCCTTTTGAAATAGCATTTAATCTATCAGACTCTTTTACTCTCAATTCAGCTGCATTTTTAATAATTGTTTTACCGCTAGCAAAAGCAGCGGCGATACTTAATATTGGAATTTCATCAATAATGTTTGGGATTATATTTTCAGGCACATCTACACCATTAAGATTTGAGGATTTTATAATAATATCTCCAACAGCTTCATTGGATAATATTTTCTTATTTTTAATTACGATATTTGCGCCCATCAATAAGAGTATTTCTATCAGACCGCTTCTAGTTTTATTAAGTCCCACATTTTTTATCAAAATTTCAGAGTTGTCAGCTAAAATTGAAGCTACAATGATGAACGAAGCAGAAGAAAAATCGCCTGGAACAATATAATAATCTTTTGTAGATAAATCTCTATTTTTTAGCTCTATCTGTCCAAAACTAGTTTCATTTCCATAATATATTTCACCTCCAAAAAATTCGATCATTCTTTCGGTATGATCACGAGTGATCTTTGATTCAGTAATCTTTATATTATTTTTTGAAGAAAGTGCTGCCAACAAGAGACATGATTTAACTTGGGCGCTTGCCAAAGGCATTAAATATTCATAATCATCATTTATGCTGCAAGCATTAGTGGTTATTGGAAGTGTTCCCTCTTTACTTTCTATATTTGCGCCCATTTCTAATAAGGGTGAAATAACCCTCGACATTGGTCTGTTTGATAAAGAATAATCTCCTACTAATCTAGATTTTATTCCTAAGCCAGAAATTAATCCAAGCAATAGCCTTGCGCCTGTTCCAGAATTACCAAGATTTAAATCTTCAGAGGGATTACAAAAAGTAATACTTCTTTTTTTTAAATAAATTCTTTTGACATCCCTATGAATTGAGGCTCCAAGTTTATTTAATGCATCTAATGTCGAGTTAGGATCGTCTGCATCTAAGAATCCGTCAATCTCCATATCACAATTTAAAAGAGATCCTAAAATAAGAATTCTCTGTGAAATTGATTTATCACCCGGACAATCAACTTCACCGGACATTGAATTAATTGGGTGTGATACTAAATTCAAAATTTATCTTCTTTATATGACTTTATTTCATCCAGTTCTTTTTTTAAGATTTCTAGATGAGAAAAAATATCAGGAATCTGTTTTGTTTCTGTAATAAGTTCAAGTAAATTATTAAGCGAGACTTGCATTCCAGCTAGAGCCTTTATTAGATCGACTCTATTGAGCATAAAAATATCTCGCCACATCTCAGGATTAGAACCACTTAACCTGAGAAATTCTTTTATTCCTCCTCCAGCATTATCTCCCACATCATTATTTGATAAGCGTATTGAATCAATTAATGCATATGATATTAAATGAGGTAAATGGCTAGTCATTGCGAAAATAAGATCATGCTCACTTACTGTCATTAATGCTGTTTTCATCTGAAGAGCATTACTCCAAAAATTTTCAACTTTATCATAATGATCTTTATCGCTATTAAAAGGATTGCATAGAACATTTTTTTTGTTTTTAAAAAGATTTTCATCTGCAGCTAATAAACCAGATTGATCAGACCCTGCTATTGGATGAGAAAGAACTATATTTGAAACTCCCTCTATTTTGATATGGTTCTTTACACTAGAAGTCTCTGTTATGGTCGTATCTGTATTCCAAACTTCTTGAAGACTATTTAAAACATCTAATGTTTGTTTGGGTGGAATAGCAAGAATAATTAAATCGATGTCTTTGGTGTATTTTTTGGAATTTATTTGTTCTATGGAACTTGCTTCATCGTCAATTATTTGATTTTGAAATGCATTTTTAACTGAATTAGAATCAATGTCATAACCAGTAACTTTTATTCCTTTTGATCTTGAGGCCAGGGCAATTGAAGCTCCAATCATGCCCAAGCCAATAATTAGAATTCTCTCAACATTTAGATTCATATATATTCAGGATATGAGCCAAAACTCCTAAGGATCGCTCCGACATCTTCAACTTCTTTAATAGCTAGGCGGAGTTTCTGATCTTTAATATGTCCTTCACAATCTACAAAGAAATCATGAGAATTTATATTTCCTCTAGATGGTCTGGTTTCTATCTTGCTTAAATTAATCTTTCTTTTGTCAAATGGCTTCAAGACTGACATCAAGGACCCTGGCTTATTAGGTGTTTGGATTAGAAATGAGGTTTTGTCTTTACCAGTTTTTTCAACTTTATTTTTTCCTATTACAAGAAATCTAGTTTTATTTTCAGCATAATCTTGTATGTTTTTCTTTATAAGTTTTAGCTTATAGTTTTTAACTGCCATAGAATTAACAATACATAAAATATTTTTGTTATCTTTAGCATATTGAGCTGCCACAGCTGAGCTTGGCATTTCAAGTCTTTTAATATTTCCAATATTTCTTTCAATCCATTTAGAGCATTGTCCAAGTGCTTGAGGATGAGATGCAATAGCAAAAGCTTCATTTATATTAAATTTATTTCCTGAAGCGAGCTGATGATCAATGTTTAGATAAATTTCGCCAATTATATTTATATCCTCACTATCAGCCATACAGTTTAAAGTCGTATTTATAACCCCTTCAGATGAATTTTCTACAGGAACAACTCCAATATTTACTTCATCATTCATCACTTGATAAAAAACATCGTCTATTGTTGAAGTTGGTATTCTAATGACCTGAGAGCCAAATTGATTATGAACAGCGGCTTCGGAATGGGTTCCTTCTGGACCTAAGTAAGCAACTTTTAAAACTTCCTCTAGCGACAAACATCCAGAAATAAGCTCCTTATAGATTATCCTAATTTTTGAGTCGGGTAGTAACCCTTTTTTATTAGCTTTTATAATATTTCTTAGGATTTTCGTTTCTCTGTCAGGTTTATAAAATGAATCTTTAGGACTTATTTTTGATTTAATTTTACCAACTGCTACTGCATGAGAAGCTCTTTTTTGAATAAGTGCATAAATGTCTTGATCAATTTTATCAATTTTATTTCTAAGACTTTTAAGATCTTTATTTGCCATCTTTTTTAACCATAACTAGATTCAAAGTGCTCCATGAATTTTATTAACTCCTCCACTCCCTCTAAGGGCATAGCATTATATATGCTAGCTCTCATTCCTCCAACTGACCTATGACCCTTTAAGTTTAACAATTCATTATCTTCTGCTTCAGATAAGAAAGTTTTATCTAAGTCATCATTTGCTAATAAAAATGGTACATTCATTATAGATCTATTAACTGAGTCAACATTG
The DNA here is from genome assembly GCA_902556105.1 of uncultured SAR86 cluster bacterium. Lineage (GTDB taxonomy): Bacteria > Pseudomonadota > Gammaproteobacteria > Magnimaribacterales > D2472 > SAR86A. The sequence continues at coordinate 1,485 of CACDUZ010000004.1, read as the reverse complement.
TTTGAATAAAAAGATGAATTATCAATAAATTCATATAGCTTTGAGGCTTTTTTATGATTTTGAGTCTTAAAATAATCCAGTCCTCCTGAATCTTTGATCCATTTGAATACCTTTCCTGCCATATACCATGCAAAAGTTGGGGGAGTATTCAGCATAGATTCTGATAATGAGTGTTCAGAATATTTTAAAATATTTGGGATGTTTGGATTTCCGTACTCCATAAAGTCTCTATCAATTATTACAATAGTAAGTCCAGCTGGTCCAATGTTCTTTTGTGCTCCAGCATAAATTAATGAAAATTTATTTACATCTAAGGGTTCACTAAGTATGACTGATGACGCATCTGCAATTAGGGGTTTGTTTATATTGGGTATTTCATGATAAGCAACACCTTGAATTGTTTCATTTGGGCAATAATGAACATAGGCTGCATTATCAGAAATGGACCAATCTTTATAATCAGGCGCATAACTAAAACTCTTACCCTCTGATGTTGCTATTGTGTTCACTTTGATAATCTTAGAAGCTTCAGCTATAGCTTTTTTTGACCAAGTTCCAGACAAAATATAATCAGCTTCTTTGGTATTATGTCCAAAATTATATGGAACCATTGAAAACTGATGAGTAGCTCCACCTTGAAGAAATAAAACTTCATAGTTATCTGGAATATTTAAAATTTCTATTAAGTCGCTCTTTGCTTCCCTAGCAACAGATGAGTAAACCTCAGATCTATGACTAATCTCCATGACAGAGGCTCCAGAGTTTTTAAACTCTAACAATTCAGATTTTACTTCTTGGAGGACGTCTTCAGAAATTGCTGCTGGTCCTGCACAGAAATTCCATTTTCTCATATTTAATCTTCTGGGTTTTCTTCTTGAGGTATGTTTACACACTCAATTAATTTTTCACCTTCTTTTGGAGTAATAATTTTTACTCCTTGTGTGTTTCTACTTAAAGTTGGAACTTGCGCTACATTGGTGCGAATCATTGTGCCTTTATCACTAATTAGCATAATTCCATCCTCCTCATCCACTAAGGCGGCAGCAACCATTGCTCCATTTCTTTCACTAGTTTTGATTGATATAACCCCCTGTCCGCCTCGATTATGAGTTGGAAAATCATCTAATTGTGTTTTTTTACCATACCCGTTTTCAGATACGCAAAGAACGGTTTTAGATGGATCAGCAACATTTAATGAAATTAGTTTTTGATCTTTTTTTAATTTCATTCCTTTTACGCCCCTAGCAGCCCTTCCCATTGCTCTTACCTTTGATTCTTCAAATCTGATTAATTTTCCTGAAGATGATGCCAGAAGTATCTCATTAGTACCATCTGTAATGGCTGTACCAATTAATCTATCATCTTCATCTAAATTTATTGCTTTGATACCAGACTTCCACTTTCTTGCAAAGAGGCTTAAGTTAGTTTTCTTTGTAATACCTTTTCTAGTTGCCATAAAAATAAATTTATCTTCAGAAAACTCTT
>CACDUZ010000003.1 GCA_902556105.1 uncultured SAR86 cluster bacterium | reverse complement strand
CCATTATTTTCAAGAAGAACAATAGACTTTCTTTGAGCCTCAAGCCCAGCTTCTATATTCTTTTTTGTATTAACCCTATCATTGATCTTATTTTCATCGACATAAGGTTCATCGAATAATCCCAACTCAAATTTATTTACTAATATTCTTTTAACAGACTCATTGATTCTTCCTTCAGAAATTATATTTTCTTTAATAAGTTTTATTAAATAAGATGTTTCTGTCTCTCCACCATATTGATCAATACCAGCATTGATAGATTTTTCATATCTATCTGCAATCGAAAGTTCATCTACACCCCAATGCCTTCCAGTTATGATTCCCCAATCTGAACAAATAACTCCTCTAAAACCAAGCTCTTCTCGAAGCAAATCAGTAAGAATATATTCATTGTAAGCCATAGCTACATCTTCATTGGTTTGACCAATAGGTATTCCATAATATGGCATTATTACTTTGAGATTATTATTAATAGCATCCTTAAAGGGAATAAGATGATAATCAAAATTATTACCAGGATAAGTTTGATTTCTCCCGCTATATAAATGAGGGTCTAGTCCTTTTTGTTGAGGGCCGCCACCGGGAAAATGTTTCACCATCGTTAAAACGCTTTCACTACTTATAGTGTTTCCCTGAAATCCATTCATGTATGCAATTGTCATATCAGAAGACAGTAGTGCATTAGATCCAAAAGTTCCAAAATTTCTAGCCCACCTTGGGTCAGTCGCTAAATCTGACATTGGATGAAGCGCTGTTCTAATTCCAACCGCCAAGTATTCTTCTTTTACAATCTGTGCAAAGTTTTTAATTATTAATGAGTCGTTTGTTGCGGCGAATCCTAATTGAGATGGCCACTTTGAAAAACCATCTACTGAAAAGGATGCAACTCCGCCACCTTTAGGAACTTCATGGATAGGATCAGAACTTATTGTTATAGGTACTCCTAATCTTGATCTTGAAGCTATCTCTTGAAAATGGTTAATCTTATTTGCTAATTCTGCAGGACTAGGATTCCCATAAAGATTGAAATGAGAAATATTGTCGAAAAGTATTTGCGCTTCTGTTGATTTATTTCCTCTTATAGCAATCTCATATATCAACATCCATATATCTGGTTTAAGAGTGAAGGGTGGATGAAACATTTGCCCAACCTTTTCTTCAATTGTCATTTTATTAAGAAGATCATCAGATCTTAATTTGCTATCTAATCTGTGATCCTCATATATGTCTAATGAATTATTCTTATTTAAATCCCTAAATCCCTACCATTAAGTTTTAACATTTAATAAGTAGTTACTTCAAACATAGTTGTTGCTTAAGGATCTTAAATTTAAATATATAAGTCAGATATTTTTAACCAAAAAAATACTAGCCAAATTCCTTTTTGTAGTTATACTAAAGTCTAATGTTTAAAATTAAATTACATAAAAACCGGGAAATCGCTAAGTAGCTGGATCTTTTTTTATGTATTAGACCCAGCTTATGCTGGGTTTTTTTTTATAGAGGATATGATTATGAAAAATTTAAATTTATTGTATGTCGCATTGTTTTTAATGCCATTATCTTTAATTTCACAAGAAGTTGAAGAAGTTATTGTTACTGCTAACAAGAAGGCTGAAACACTTCAAGAAATACCAATGAATATTTCTGTTATTACTGAAACAGCACTAGAAGAAAGAGGCATAACAAACCCTGAAGACTATTTGCGATCATTGGCAGGTGTTTCAACACCGGGCGGCTCAAATTATTACACCTTTAGGGGTTTAAACACATCAACTTCACAACGTGGCTCTGGAACTTCTTCAACTTATATTGATGAGGTAAGTGGAGCATTGATGGGTTTATTCGATGTTGAGCGTATTGAAGTATTGAGAGGACCTCAAGGTACACTCTACGGTTCAAATGCAATTGGTGGAACCATCAGATACATAACTAATAAGCCTGATTCAAGTGCATCTTATGGAAAAATAAGAATTGGTTACGGTGATAAAGTTAAAGCCAGTGATCCAGAAACTAGCATTGAAATGATGTATAACTTATCGTTATCAGACAATCTTGCACTTAGGACGGTCTATTCACAATTAGTTTCTCCTGGTATTTATAAAAACATTCAAACAGGCAAAACTGTTGGCGAAGAGGATGACTCTCAATTAATGATTACTCTAGGATTTAACAACGGTGGAAAGTTAACTGGTAGTTTACGATACGTAAATTTTAATAATAAAGCATATGGTATCTTGGAACCTGGGCAAAGTAAGCCTGGAAGTGCAGACGTCTATGTTGAGGGCTGTCCTCAGGCAACCAGTTGGTTTTATAATTTTGATGGAGATCCAACATGTTCACGTTTAAGTGCAATATCAACATATGCAGTCAGCGAGGGTGTTAATGGAGTTCTTACAAATTATGATCCAAAATTTGCACATGCTTTAGCAGCGGATGAATCTGAGGACATTACTAGAGAAACTTTAATTGCGAATATTAAATATGACTTTGGTGCTTTTGATGCTAACTTAATTATTTCTGACAGAACAGTAACTGATGATTCAGTAACTGATTGGGCTAGAATTGATATGGATGATTATGTTCCAGCACCACTAATCGTAGATGGAGATGAATCTTACCAAGAAACAACTGAGCTAAGATTAATCTCAAAACCCGGCAAATTTGAGTGGACTGTAGGTTATTATAATTATAAGTTTAATGAAGAACCTAATTCAGTATCACAAACTCAATATGCGGTGGATCAAGATTGGTTAGAGTATGTGATGCTTTATGCAGCTGGTTTAAGTCCTGGCGATTATGATGCAACAATTTATTGTCCTCCTTTCTGTGATGATCATTTAGGCTATCCATACTTCTATTATGGTTCCTATACTGAGTACAACGAGCAAGAAGAAACATCTTTTTATGGTCAATTTGATTACAACGTTAATGACAAGTTAACACTAACATTTGGTATCAGAGATTATGAAATTGAAGATGCATCAAAATCTTATCAGTATGGTATCTTCTTTATGGACAGCAATGGATGTGATGGTAATGATCCTGCTGGAACTGATTGTGCTGAACTTTCAGGGTCAGAGTCTGATACAAGAATGAAATATGCTGTTAATTACATGGTTAATGATGACTTAACCTTATATGCAACACAGGCAGCCGGGTATAGACCTGGTGGAAATCAGGCTCCACTTCCACCTTTTTGTAGTAGTGACGAAGCAGCACAAGCAAACTTCTCAAGAAGATTTAATTCAGACGAAGCTGAGACTACAGAATTTGGAGTGAAAGCAAGAGGCGAAAATTATAGTGCCAATGTTACATATTTTGATGTTGATTGGGATGGAATTATCATTCAGGTAACACCGGGTTGTGGATGGAGATATAATTTTAATGGTGGTAAAGCTGAGACTTCAGGCTGGGAAGTCGACTTTACTTATACAGTTAATGATGAAATTTCTCTTGATTTTGCTGGAAGTTCCATGACTGCTGAGACATCAATAGATATTTCATCTCTTGGCGCTTCAGCTGGCGATAGACTACCTAATACAGTTGAAACTCAGTGGAATCTTGGATTAGTGTATGACACAACAATTATGTCATATCCATCCTATGCAAGACTTGATGTAAATTATTATGGAGATAGTTTTAATACATTTGCTGAAAATCCAAATTCAAGCTCTCCAGATTACACAAAATTAAATTTCAATCTTGGATTAGACTTGAGTGAATATTCAAAACTTCAATTATCCATTGATAATCTTACTGATGAAAGAACAGAGGCATATATATATGCTGTTGATGATACATCCTGGAGACCAAGAAACTGGATGCAATGGATACCGCCGAGAACAGTAACACTTAAATATTCTTATAGCTTTTAGGTTGTTGCTTTAGATAATGCTGATGCAGGGAGTTATATTCCCTGCACCACTTCTATACAATTAACAATATGAATAAAGTAGCTATCTTCGGCAAAAAAGGCTCAGTATCTAAATACGACTTAACAGAAAATAAACCTATATGGGTTGGAGATCTAACTCCTGGATATAAACCAGATATTATCGGTCAATATGAAAACTATGTAATAGTCTTTAGCTCAATGTGGACAGGCTCAAAAATGGTTCACTGTTTTAAGCAAGACTCTGGAGAATTTCTATGGTCACATTTTCAACAAACTCTCCATAGCTCCTTAATTCCATTCATACCACATACTCTTGATAATCATATGTATTATCTTGCTTCATCAAAAGAAGTAGCAAAGTTATCATGGGATACTGGAGAAATTGTATTTAGGAAAAGATTTAAAAAATCAATTTTTACACAATATTCACTAGTAATAATATCTGACGATATATTTTTAATATCAAAAAAAGGCGCACTTCTTATAAATGATCAAACTGGTGATGCAGAACCATATCCAGATCTTTCTGAAAAACTAAACTTAAAAGAGATATCATCAGCACTAGGAAATGGAGTTACTTTTATGTCTTCAATATATTTAACTCATCCTAAACCAACTTCAGATGGAGTAGGTGGCGGAGGAGGTGGCGAATAGCCTCTCTTTCAACCATCATTTATAATTAATTTTATGTCAAAAAGTTTTGTACTATCTGATCAAATTATTAATAATGAGATAAGAAACCCTGCCTTCAAACAAATAAATTCCTTCAAACCATCTAATAAATTAAATGACTTAGATTTATTTACAAAAGGGCAGCCATTTGACTTATATAAAGAACTTAGAGATAACGCTCCTATATTTTTTCATGAGCCTATGCCAATGGATCCAGAGCCAGGATATTGGGCGCTTACAAGATATGAGGATATAAAACATGTATCAATGAATCCAAAAATATTTTCATCTCAATATGCAACTGGAAATATGTTAACCCAAGGAGCTGAAGAAAATAGACATCCAAAACTATTCAAATCAACAATTGACCATATGTTAAATTTAGATGGCCAAATGCATCTCAACTTAAGAAAAGAACACATGCCTTTTTTTAAACCTGGATATGTTGATGATTTAAGAAAGAAAGTCTCAGTAAAAGTTACTGAATTATTAGATATTATAGCTCCAATGGGTCAGTGCAATCTTGTACAACAAGTTTCTCAACAATTGCCTATATATACTTTGTCTGAAATATTAGGCATACCAGAAGAAGATAGACAAAAACTAGTATCGTGGATGGAGTTCTTAGAGCTTGCACAATATTTTACATATGAAATTATTAAAGAACAAAACGAAGGAAAAACAGAATCCACACCAGATCCTGCAATCATAGATATGTTTAATTCAATGGTTGATGAAATGTTTGATTATGGAAGGTTTATATTAAAAGATAAGAGAGAGAATCCTTCTGACGACCTGCTTACTGCAATTGCAAATGCTGAGATAGATGGAGAAAAGTTAAGCGATGAATTTTTAGATGGATCGTGGCTGTTAATTATCTTTGCTGGTAATGACACTACAAGAAATACCATGAGTGGGGGTATTAAACTGCTTCATGAAAATCAAACTCAAAAAGATTTATTAATGCAGAATCAAGACTTAATACCAAACTTTATAAATGAAACTGTAAGATGTGTATCCCCTGTAATACATATGAGAAGAACTACTTTAGAAGAAACTGAAATAAACGGTCAAAGAATTGGAGCACATGAGAAGGTAGCATTATGGTATGGAGCAGCAAATAGAGATCCTGCTATCTTTAAAAATCCTGATGAATTTAATATTTTAAGGAAAAATGCAGATAAACATTTAGCTTTTGGAATAGGCAGACATACCTGTCTTGGTAAACCCGTTGCGTTGATGCAACTACAAGAGTTTTATTCGCAGTTTTTATCAAGATTTCAAGACTTTGAAATGAATGGCGAATGGAAGGTAGCACCTAATAATTTTGTACATGCAATTCAGGAAATGCCGATAAAGTTTTCCCCTAAATGAACTTCCCATATAGGTTTAAAGTTGTTTTTTTATCTTTCTTAGCTGTTTTTATCTGTTACATAGACAGAGTTAATATTTCTGTAGCTATTATTCCCATGCAAGACCAATTTGGCTGGTCTGAACTTCAAGTTGGCATAATTTTAGGTTCTTTTTATTTTGGATACATGATCACTATGATTCTTGGAGGCTACTTAGCTGATAAGTATGGTGGAAAGAAAGTTCTCGGCTATGGACTATTAATCTGGTCTCTTTTTACAATTATTAAATGTTAAAACTTAATGGTAGGGATTTAGGGATTCAAACCTTCTACATATGGTTTTCACTAGCATGTTTTATATTCTAGATTGCAAGGTATAATAATTACCATGCCTTCATTTTTATCTTTATCTGAAAATCATCTCAAACAATTAAAGGAAGATGGAGTAATTATTTTACCCAGTATAATTCCTAGTGATATTATTAATGATATAAGAAAGGATACATTATCTTGGTATAAAAATATAAGTTTTAATAATAGAATATCTTCATTTATCATTGGAAATAATCAGTGGATTGACCACGTCGGTCTTTGCAGCTCAAAAGCTCTTAAGTTAGTGTTGGATACAGATTTAATTAAGTTTCTTAAAAAATATTTCAATTCAGACATCTCTTTAGGAACGATTTCAATTCAAAAAAAAATTTTTTCAGAGAATGGAATTCCACTGCATAGTGACTTGGGAAACGGATTGAGTATATTTATATATTTAACTAAGCCTGATAAAAAATTTGGTATTACTGAATTTGTGAAAAGATCTCATTTATGTACTATCGATAATAGTTCTATAACTAAAAACAAGATTGATGATGCAACATACATTGATTTAAGTAAATCTCCATTTTCAGATAAAGATATTATTAAAACTCATGGTGGAATTGGTACAGTTGTAATCTTTCATAGATCTATTTGGCATCGACTACCTAAATTCACTGAACCTGGTAGAGAAATTATTATGATTCGTTATTCAAATACAGAATCTTCTTCAAATGATCACTTAGTAAAAAATAGCTTTTTGAACTTATTATCTTCGATTCAAAAAGAAGTTTTTTTAGAAAATGAGTCTAATAAAAATGCCCCCAGTTTATCCAAACTGGGGTCTAATTTAGATAAACCCGATCCCTATAAAATTCCTGACTGGAAAATGATGTTGTACTTTATGAGATACAAGCTCTTTTCTAAAGCTCGCTCTTAGTAATTACTAATTTTTACGAGTAAAATTTTTACAAAAAAATTTACATGGTAGGGATGGAGGGAGTCGAACCCCCACGCCTTGCGGCACTTGGTTCTAAGCCAAGCGTGTCTACCAGTTCCACCACATCCCCAAGAAGATGCATTATATATAGATATTATGTTTAAGTGGAAAATTTTTTAAAGATCGTAATTTAATAAACTTTTTCTATACCTATGAATTCTTAGTAAAGCTATAAATGTGATGATTCCCAAACTAAATGCAATTACGTCATGTTGAAGAAATCCATCGTAAAGAAAACCAGTAAATTTACCAACTAACATAAATGCTACTAGATATATTAAGACAGTGCCTAGCTGAACCTTTGACGATGAAAATATAAACCTTATAAGTATGTAGCCGGAAGCTACAAAGACTCCTGAAATAGTCCGAACAAAATTTGATAATGATGTTCCTCTTTCGATAGTTTCAAATGGTGGATACCAACTAAAATCCGGCGCAAACATACCATATAAGCCCATTACAATAGAAATCAAACCAATCAATAATAAATAGCCTTTAAAAAATGTGGTCATAAAACTCCAAGCATAAACAAAGCAAGTAAAAATGATAGGCAACCAAACGCCATCCAAATGTACATTTCTTTGTAATTGTTAAATTTATAAGAGTTTATTGCAAGAAAACAGCAAAAAATTGGCGCTACCACCAATACCCCATACCCTACTAGTATTGCTAAAGGTATGAACGCTAAAAATAAAAAAACCTGTAACACAAACCTATTCATGCCTTTATAAAACTACTATTTTACAAAATTGTCAATTTTCTAAAAAATTATTCATCAGTTTGGCTTTGAATAGAAGAGACTTGCGTCTGGATTTCTAAAATCGCCTGATTTAATTGATTTTTATAATTATTCAAGGCTTGTACAGAGTCATCAAGCAGAATTAATTGTGTATTGATATTATTTAGTTTTTGTCTAAGTTCCTCAAGATCATCTGAAGATAAACCCAATTCATCAATTTTAGATATATTAATGGCAATATCATCTTGTAAAGATGAAAGATTTGTTTGATTTTCTTTTATGTCAATCTTGATCGTATTTAATAGCTCCTGAATTTCTTCAGTTTTATTACTAAGGTTCTGAATATTAACTTTATTCCTTTTATTGCTTAAATCCCATAATTTTCTAACTTCTTTATCAAGGAATTGTATTGAAGATGTAATATCTGTCATCGAATCATTATTGGTTTCATCAACAATATTGATTTGTTCTTCTATTAAAGAGAGTCGATCATCAACAAGTTGCATATCGCTTTTATTTTTTTCCGATTCAAATGTTTGCCATATAGCTAAAAATAAAATACTCATAAAAGCTATTACGTATATAAATCCTACAAGAAGTCCGCCTTTTGATGATCTACGAAGGTATGACGGTAATTTATCTTCTTTCTTTAGCTTACTATTCATTGGTAATTAAAATTAAACACTATTTAGCATATAATAAAATCTATTTTACATTAACATAAAACGTAATAATGAATTTAGATTTTTCAGATGATCAAAAGTTTCTTCAAGAAGAGGCAAGAAAATTCCTCGACAAAGAAGGTGCTTTATCTAGAAGCAGATCAGTTTTAGAAACAGATAAAAATATTGATGAAGAGCTATGGAATAAAATTGTTGATCTTGGTTGGACTGGTATAAGAATCCCAGAAGAATTTGACGGTCTCGGACTTGGTCATCTTGAACTTTGTGTTATTGCAGAAGAACTTGGAAGATTTTTAGCACCTGTGCCCTTTTCATCCTCAGTATATTTATTTACAGAAGCTATTGTTAATTATGGTAATGATGAGATAAAAAAATCCTTGTTACCAAAGCTTGTAAATGGAGAAATTGTTGGAACTATGGCTATAACAGAAGGTTTGTATGCACCAACAGAACATAATATTAAATTATCTTGTAATGATGGAGTTCTCAATGGAAAAAAAATAGCTGTTCCAGATGCTGAAGTGGCAACTCATGCCATAGTGGTAGCAAAGTCCAATAATGGAGTAAGCCTTCAAGTTGTTGATCTTTCATCAGAGGGAGTTTCAATTGAGCATCAAGAAAATATTGATGAAAGTAGAGGTCATTTTTCTATCACCTTTAATAACGTAAAGAGCAATGCCATTGGAGATGAGAGTTCTGGTTGGGAAATGTATGAATCTATTATTAATCAAGCTGCTGTTCTTTTTAGTTATGAGCAAATTGGTGGCTCACAAGCTACACTTGATATGGCAATAAATTATGCAAAAGAAAGATACGCTTTTGGAAGACCTATTGGTTCTTATCAAGCAATTAAACACAAGTTAGCAGACATGTATATTGCTCTCACTTTGGCAAAGTCTAATTGTTATTATGCAGCATGGGCTCTTTCTACAAATTCAGCAGATTTACCTTCTGCTTCTGCTACGGCAAGAGTTAGTTCTACAAAAGCTTATCAATTATGTTCAAAAGAAAATATTCAGACTCACGGGGGGAATGGTTTTACATGGGAATATGATTGTCACATGTTTTATAAAAGATCAAAATTATTGTCACTAAATATTGGGTCGCTTAGCAATTGGAGAGAAAAATTAGTTACAAGCTTAGAACAATCAAACATTAATTAGGAAAAATAAATATGGATTTTAAAGATACACCCGAACAAGCTCAATTTAGAAAAAAATGCAGAGATTGGCTAGAAAAAAATGCTGAGTATGTTGATGGCACCTCTAAGTCTGACGATTTTGCTAGTAAAGATCGTTTAAAAGAGGCGAAAGCTTGGCAAAAGAAAAAATATGATGCTGGCTGGGCAATGCTTCACTGGCCCAAAGAATATGGCGGTATTGATGCAAGCTCTATGGAAAGAATTATTTGGGGCAATGAAGAGTCTAAGTTTGATGTACCAAAAGGTATCTTTGAAATTGGTCTTGGTATGTGTGGGCCAGTAATGATGGAATACGCATCGCAAGAACAGAAAGAAAGGTATCTACCTCCAATGGCTGAAGGAAAAGAAATATGGTGTCAATTATTCTCAGAACCATCAGCAGGTTCAGATGTTGCTGGTCTAAGAAGTAAAGCAGTCAAAGATGGTGATAAATGGATTATAAATGGGCAAAAGGTATGGACATCTGGTGCTCACTTCTCAGACTATGGAATTTTGGTAGTAAGACATGATCCAGATCTTGAAAAACATAAAGGAATGACTTTTTTCTTTGTAGACATGAAGTCTCCAGGCATTGAAGTGAAACCTATTAAGCAAATAACTGGTGGCTCTAGCTTCAATGAAGTTTATTTTACTGATGTTGAGATTCCAGACTCTCAAAGACTTGGTGAGATTGGCGATGGATGGAAAGTTGCAATAACAACTCTTATGAATGAAAGACTTGCTGTAGGCGATGCTAGTGGTGCAGATGTTGAAGACGCTTTTAGATGGGCAAAGACTCAAGATGATCAAGGTGAGCCACTCCTAAATAATAAAGCTGCAAGAGAATCGATTGCTGATTGGTATTGTGAAAAAAGTGGATTAAAGAACACAAAACTAAGAACTATGTCTGCTCTCTCGAAAGGAGGCACTCCTGGACCTGAGGCGTCTATTACTAAAATTGTTAGTGCTGGGAAATTACAAGATATAGGAAACTTTGGAATTGATTCATTAGATATGGCTGGAATGCTGAAAACAGATGATCAGGATATTAAAAGCTTCCATAATGCTTGGCTGGGTGCGCCCGGACTAAGAATTGCTGGGGGGACTGATGAAATTCTTCGCAATATAATTGCTGAAAGAGTTTTAGGCCTACCTCAAGATCCTAGAGCTGATAAAGGTGTGGCATTTAAGGATATTCCCTCGGGGAATTAATATTTATCTGAATTTAGCCAGGAATTGTAAAAATTCTGTTGTGCTTCCATCAACACCCATACTTCCTGAAGCAATTAAAGATACTGGGTTAGAGATTCCAACTAATATTTTTTTGAACTCGAGCTCTTCTGTAAGGATTTTTATATTGCAGTTTTGAACTATATCATCGCTTACCACTGCAACTTGATTTCTTAAAGTAATGCTTTTTGATTTTGAAGAAGAAAAATTAAAGCAGACTTTAAAATTATCGTCTGTGTGATTAATAGGATTATATCTAGAAGATAGAACATCAAATAAGGTGTCGATAGAAATGTTTTGCAATAATTCTTCTGAGGTTCTGTCAGTTAGAGGTGTATCTAAAATGCTCCCGTTTAATTCAAGAGCGGAACTTAAGAAATAATTTCTTTTATTAGGATTTGAGGAACGAGAACCTTCATATATTAATGCATCAATTCTTAAATCTTTAACCTCATCAATAAAATAATCTAGAGCTATAAGATGATCGCTAAGCTCTAAGGCCCATTGCATATCATTATTTTCAACAGCAACCTTAAGCTGATCTAATAATTTATCGTTACCTCCGGCAAGTCTTGATATTCTTATCGCCTTTTCTTTTCTTGAAAGCGGATCTAATTCAGATGGATTACCACTAAACCATCCAAGATAACCATTAAAAATGCTTTTTACTGACCATCTCACAGTTCCATAAAACTCATATAAGTAAGGTGAATCTGCTATATGTTTAGGTAGCGAAATCATTTCAACTATCTCATCAGGATATAAGCCTTGATTCATAAGCCTAATGGTCTGATCATGAATAAATTGAATAGCGTCCCTGTAAGTATTCAAGGCTGATTGGATTTTATCAACTCCTATTATTGGCTTTGTATGGCTTGGAAAAAGAAAGGAAGGGCTAAATGACTTCATATGATCAATGCTGTCTATCCACCCTTTTACATCCCTATGTGTAGTTCCTCTTATAGTATAAAGATTAGGAAAGGTTTTATAAATATTATCGCCAGGCATAAGTGATTTATGCTCTGGAAGCCATACAAAAATTTGATCATTTGTTTCACCAGGCGCATGAAATAACTCTATTTCAATACCTGCAATATTTAAATTTAAATTATCTTTAAAAGTTAAGTTTGGTTTTATATAGCCTGTTGGAGATTTAGAGACGCTGAGACTGGGACCAATACCAACATTAATTAAATCTTTTTCTGGAAGTGCTGTACCAAACATTTTTGTACTTCTTGAGGTGATTATTGGATTTAGTATGCCCATAATTCTTTGTACATAATAATCAGTATCCTCATGAGCAATAATTTGGGGTTTTTCATTTTGAAGATTTACATAATAAGAGGCTCCGAATGTATGATCTCCATGATTGTGAGTGTAGATAATTGCTTTTATGGGGTTTGAATTTTTTTTGCGAAACAGTGTATATATTTTTTCAGCCTCAAAAACGCTGTCAGATGTGTCAATAATAATATTGCCTTCATCTCCTTCAACCATAATAGAATTGGCAATACCAAATCCAATTGCAAAGTGAACTTTTCCTCCAGGAGTATCAAAAGTTAAGACTTGCTGATCAAATTCTTTTGAATGCTCTATAAGATCTTCAACATCAGAGGTAATTGGGATATCTATAATTGTTTGCTTCGAGTCCGAACATGCGAATACAAATATTAATAAAAAAGAAAGTATTAAATATTTATGCAAGATTACTTATTGCTTTATAAAAAACTTAACATTATTTCATCAACAAGCATATTTGATGCATCATCATATGAAATTGACCTGTTAGATCCATCTCTCCAAACAGTTACAACCGTCCAAAGAGTTTTATCATCATCAATGTCCCTTAAGTTAACTCTGAGGAAGTTTCGAGTTACGTTATAGACGTCGTCACGATATCTATAGAAATCCCAATAGTACCTAGAATAGTAATGATTCATTCTGTCAGACTCAACAGTCTCTTTGGTCGAAAAATTAATATCAAAGATAATATTTGAATCTTCACTAAAAGTAAGGCCTCTTTCTTCAATAGCTTTTTTTAAATTTTCTTTAAATCTTTCGAGCACAATAGGATTTACCTCAGCGCCTATATTGGAGTTATTTATCTTTATATTAAAGTTGTTATAATTACTAAGGTTAAATGTGTCAACCGAGTCTATTTTCAAATTTGACTGAGTGGTTGAACAGCCTACTAAAAATATCAGAACAAAAAGTGTTGTTATTTTTTTCATAAATTATTTATTATTGTTTTATGTTTAATCTTGAAGATCAAAAGTTTATAAATTTATTAAACCTCAATGCACAAATATATACTGAATCTGAGTTTAATTGCAAACATATTCACTTAGATTCTAAAAGTGATGAAAAGGTTTTTATGGTTGCATTTAGAACCATTCCAGAAGACTCAACTGGAGTTGCGCATATTCTAGAACATACGGCCTTATGTGGATCAAAGAAATATCCTGTTAGAGATCCATTTTTTATGATGATTAGAAGATCTTTGAATACTTTTATGAATGCTTTTACTTCTAGTGATTGGACTGCATACCCATTTGCTACACAAAATGATAAAGATTTTAATAATTTATTAAGTGTTTATCTTGATTCATCATTTTTTCCTAATTTAGATGAGTTAGATTTTCTTCAAGAAGGTCATCGACTCGAATTTTCTGAAGAAAATGATGTTAATAGCAAGCTAGAAATTAAAGGGGTGGTATTTAATGAAATGAAAGGTGCAATGAGCTCAATTTCAAGTCAATTGTGGCATGGCATGTCTAAACATCTATATCCCTCTTCAACATATAAACATAACAGTGGAGGCAATCCTGAGAATATAATTGACCTCACCCATGAGTACTTAGTAAATTTTCATAAGAAACACTATCATCCCTCAAATGCGACATTCTTTACATTTGGAGATATTGATCCATTAGAAATTCAAAGTTATATAAACGAAAATGTACTTAAAAGTTTTAAACCTGAAAAAAATGATATCAATGTTAAGAATGAGAATAGGATTGATGCCCCAAAAACTGTTTCTGAATTCTATAATCCTATGCCTGAAGATGAAAATAATCATCACGTTGTCCTAGGTTGGCTGCTAGGTGAAAGTCATGATCCTGTTGAACTATTAGAGTCATATTTGATGGCTAATATACTTTTAGATAATTCAGCTTCGCCATTACGTAAAGTTTTAGAGAACACAGATCTTGGTAAATCTTTGTCTCCGTTGACTGGTCTTGAAGCAGATCATAAAGAACTTGTATTTGCTGCAGGTTTGGAGGGAGTTGATTCAAATAATCAACAGCAAGTTGAAGATTTAATAATGAATTGTCTTAAAGATGTAGTTAAAAATGGTATTTCTGAGGATCTTATAAGCTCATCTCTTCATCAACTAGAAATAAGACAAAGGGAAATAACTGGTTCTGGAATGCCATATGGTCTTCAAATCATGCTAGGTTGTCTTCCTGCATGCTTGCACAATGATGATCCTCTAAAAGTCTTGGATTTAGATTCATCATTTGATGTAATCAAAAAGAATCTAAAAAATAAAAATTATATTGAAAACCTTATAAAAGAAAAAATTATTGATAATAATCATCGAATAAATTATTCCCTAGTTCCTGATGTAAATTTTAATAATGAAAAAGATAAAATAATACAAGATAAGGTTACTCAGAAATCAAAAACTTTAACAGACAAGGATAAACAAAGAATAGTTGATCTGACAGTTAATCTTAAAGAAAGACAAGAGCATATTGATGATCCTGAGGTTCTTCCAAAAGTGACAAAAGATGATATTCCAGAATCAAGAGCCTACGCAAGACATTTAAAAACAAGCCATAACAATACAGAAAATTATTTTTATAAAGCTGGTACAAATGGAATTACATATCATTCCATAATTTTTCCATGCCAGCCGCTTACAAAAGAGGAATTTAACATTGCTTCTTTATATTCAAGTACTTTGACTGATGTTGGCATTGGAAATAAAAATTATGAAGAGGTTCAAAAAATACAATCAGCAGTAACTGGAGGTATATCTGCAAATTTCATACTTTTACCAAATGAAAATAGGACTGAGCATTCTTTGGCTATTAAAGTTACATCCAAGTCCTTAGAGAAGAATGAAAATAAAATGCAGGATTTAATGATTGAGATGGTTGGTAATGCAAAATTTACAGATAAAAATAGAATTAAAGATATGTTGACTTTTATTGCATCGGATAACGATAAGTCTGTTATTCAAAACGGCCACGTTCTTGCAATGAGTAATGCTGCTGCTCAAATAAATAATATTTCATCAACAAATGATATTGCTTCAGGTATTAACTTTATAACTAATACTGGGGCACTCGCTCGAGAAATTAATAATGATTTATCTTTAAACAAATATCTTGAGTTGCTTAAAAATATTAAATCCAAGATTGTTTCTCAGCCTATTTTTACCTTCACCTCATCTTCTTTAGATATGGATCAAACTCAACTTAATTTTGATTTTAATTCAGAAAATACTTCACAGATGCCTCAAAGTTATTTTGATATTCAAGAAGCCTCTATAGGCTGGATCACTGGCGCACAGGTATCTTATTGTGCTGAAGCATTTCCAACTGTCGATGCATTTCATGAAGACGCTCCTGCTCTAAGTGTTTTAGGAGCTGTTTTAAGAAATGGTTACTTACATTCAGCTATAAGAGAAAAAGGTGGTGCTTATGGTGCTGGAGCAATGCAAGACTCAAAAAATCAAGTATTTAAATTCTTTTCATACCGCGATCCAAAATGTACTGAAACATTTAATGAATTTAGAAATTCTAGAGAATGGTCTTTAAAAGGAATTTCTCAAAATCAGCTCGATGAAGGCATCCTTGGTGTTATTTCTAGTATAGATAAACCATTATCTCCATATGGTGAGGCAATGAGTGATTTTGCTAATAATCTAGATAGAAAAAGTATTGATCAAAGACTAAGATTTAGAGCTTTGGTAAAGGAGTGTTCTCTAAAAGATTTAGAGAATGTTTCAAGAAAATATTTATTTAATGAATCTAAAAAAGCGGTGATCGCTGGTGAAAATTATTCTGAAGAGATGAAAAATCTAAAGTTTGAGATCAAAAATATATAATTTAAAAAAATATAAATCTCTTTTTCTTCAATTCTTTCGCACATCCCCAATATTGTTTTTGATATTTTGTAGATCTTGCCTGCACCCTATCTGAAACTTTAATAAGCCATTGTTTTTTTCTATAAGTTTTTTTCTTAAATCCACCATATCCTTCATGATAAGCAAGATATAACGACCTAGCATCTGTTCTTTCAAAGCCTTGATAATAGCCTTTACTGGCATACCATCCAATAAAATCTGCCGAGTCTGCAAAATCTTTTCTACTCGCTCTTGTATTACCAGTTTCATCCTTATAATCTTCCCAAGTATTCACTAAAGCTTGTGAATAACCTACAGCTGTTGATGGTCTAAACCATGGAATAAAACCAAGAAGCTTTTCTCTTTCCGGCCTTGCATCAGACTGGAAGCTTGATTCTTGATATACAAATGACATTAAAACATATGGAGGCACTTTCCATCTTTTTTCACTTCTCATGACAGCCTTATACCAGCTTCTTTTTTCTTTGAATATGAGACAAATATTATCTGGATTTTCTGGCGGCCTCGTTGTGCAAGATTGGATTACAAAAACTGATATAAATAATAAATAATAAATAAATTTATATTTTTTCATCTTTTTTAAAGCCCCTAAAATTTTTAAATCTTGGAAATCTAAGGCTGTAATGCTCTCCTTCAATACTTTGCGTAATAGCATCAGCTCTTACCTCTATCAACCTCCCTAAAAGCTGGTCTCTTGATTCCCAAAACTTTTCTCTATCTTCATCTGTTAAGCCACTTCCAACACTTAAAGAAAAGAATTTTCCATCGTCAGATCCTTCAACTTGAAAAGCACCTAATTTACCAGAATGTTTACCTGTACCTTCTTGAATGTCTACTATCTTCAATGTAACTTCTATAAATGGTTTAATTTTTAGCCAAGCATGACTTCTTTTAGATTCATAATAATTTTCATTTGGCTTTATCATTAACCCTTCAAAACCCATTTCAAGAGCTTCTTTATTCATAGCAGCAAACTTAGCTTGTCCTATGTCATTATCAAAATTCACAATTTCATAATCTACTAATTTAATTACATTAACATCAAAATTCTTGGCTATCTTATTGAGTTCATTTTTTCTTTCAATAGAATTTAAATTGCTTTTGCCTTTATTGAATTCATTTAATGGGAGCATGTCGAACAAGGCAAGATATGCATCGTCTGTTTGAGCACCAGACTTTCTATATACCTGTTTCATTAATGCTTGAAAGTCATCACTCATCACCTCGCCATCAAATACTATATTATTGTATTCTGGTTTGCTTAAAGCATTTTCAATATGTGGAAAATTATTAAATATTTTGCCATTTCTACTGTACAAAGTAGCTTTCCCTTTCATGACAATTGCTATTACTCTCACTCCATCATACTTGTACTCAACTAAACAGTCGCCTTTAATTTTTTTAGGATGCTTTGCTCCATCGTGAGCTAACATGCAAGAAAAAACTGGAACACGGTACTTCAAATTCATTTTTTTTGCTACATTGTTAACAGTCTTTTCACTCACGCCACAACGAAGATCTTTAATTAATATTCTTCTATACCAGTCATTCCATTGATCTTTTTTAGAAGAACTAACTAAATCAATAATTAAATCTCGTGCAGCGTGGCCAGTCTTTTCTCTTTCAATTAATAATTTTGCTGCCGCTCTAAAATGATCCCACTTTAACCCTTCACCATCAGCATCAGATTCAGGCACTTGTTTGACACCAAAAGTAACTAGCGGGTCTAGGCACATAGCCAAACCTTCTTGAAAAGTTTTATCATTTAGGTTTTTTTCGACAACACTTTCTTTAAAAAGACGACTATTATCAGTTTCTAATTCTTGAATTATTTTCCAAGGTTTTGACATTTAAATAATTTTTCTCATTTATATTAACTATTTTTAAGTTGCTTAATTCTTGCTACGTCTTGTGCTTTTGTTTCGATGTGAAGAATCATTTGTTTTGTGATTGGTGTTCTTTCTTGATCGCACAAGGTTGCATGAAACTTTTCTGCAAAACTAACTGAAAACTCAATCATTTTTTTTACAGTATTTAGCGGGTCTTCAACACTATTAATGTCTGAAACAATTGCAATAGCAAAAGTCTTTGTGTCCTCATCGAAAGTTCCTGGATTAAGCGCATTTATTACTCTGAATTTTTCTTTACTATTTTCGTCACAAAATAAAAAAAACTTATTTGTAATTTTTCCTCCATAATTTGAAAGAAATCCAAAAAGTTGATCTATATCAAATAAAGATCTATCAACTGAAATCAAGTTAAGTATTACTAGCTCTTGATCTTTATCTTCATTTGCCTCAAATTCAAATGATTGTTGATTTTTATTGCTCATTTCTTCATCAAATGATTCAGGCAAGGATTCAATCTTTACTTTTAATTTTCCAGCATTCGATATTTTTCTTATAAATAAAAAGACAATGCTGAGAAATATTACTATAGCAAATCCAATAAGATAAATTTCTGAATTTGTGCTCATCTATGATTCTGCAAGCTCAAGAGCTTGATTCACATCTACAGAAACCATTCTTGAAACACCTGCTTCCTGCATGGTAACACCCATTAGATGATCGCTTCTTTCCATTGACACTTTATTATGGGTAATGAAGATAAATTGAACTGATTTAGACATCTCTTCAACCATATCTATAAATCTTAATGTATTAAGATCATCCAGAGGAGCGTCAACCTCATCAAGAAGACAAAATGGTGCAGGGTTTAGATCAAATATTGCAAATACCAAAGCTAAAGCAGTTAAAGCTTTTTCACCGCCAGATAATTGAGATATGGATGAGTTCTTTTTACCTGGTGGCCTAGCCATTAAAATAACACCTGCATTTAATGCATCATCATCTGTTAAAGTTAATTCAGCAACCCCACCTCCAAAAAGCTTAGGAAACATTTCTTTCAACTTTACGTTTACAGAATCAAAACTATCTTTAAAAATTGTTTTGGTCTCTTGGTCTATTTTTTTAATTGCTCCTGTAAGCTTATCTAATGCTTCGGTAAGATCATTATATTGATTATCTAAATCTTCTTTCCTTTTAGATTCTTCTTCTATTTCCTCAGGTGCTGCAAGATTTATTGCTCCCAATCTTATTATTTTTGTTTCTATATCAGTTAACTTATTATCTAAATCATCTAAGGTGATTCCTTTATATTCAGAGAATTCAATTGAATCAATATCTATACCAGCTTCCTTAATTTTTTTATTTGAATTATCTAAGTTAATTTCATACGTTTTAAGTTCAATTCGTATATTTGTAATATTTTCTGAAATTGATCTAGAGTCTAAGTCAGATATAGACTTATTATTTTCAAGCTCTCTTAACTCGTCATTAAACTTCGATTGTTTTTGTCTTAAAGATATTAAAATTGATTCAGCCTCTGAACTTTTGCCAACAAATTCCTTCATTTCATTTTCTATTGATAGTTTAAGTTTTTCAGCCTCAGATATCTGGCCCTCGAGATCACTTTGCCTTGAAAGATATTCATCTGTAAGTGATTTTGATTGAGCGGTGGCAATATTTAATATGTCTGTCAGCAAACCTTTGAGTTCAATTGCTTTTTCCCCAATGCTATCGTTCTTTATTTGAAATTTTTCAATCGTACTAATAATGCTATCTAAGATATGCATAGCTTTTTCGCTTGGACTTAATTCATCGAAATTTTTCTCTGTTTCTTTTGCCTTTTCAAGATTTTGGATAGCCTTTTGAAGACTTTCTTTAGTCTCTGATTCACTTCTATTAATATTTTGTAAATTAGCTTCTCTCTTTGCAATTTCAGCACCTATTGAATAAAAATTCTTTTGAGCAGCTTCATATTCATTTAATACAGATTCATTTTGAGTTCTAAACTGGTCTATTTGAGACTGAATTGTTTCAGATTCTGCATTTTTAATTTTAAGATCTCTGTTTAAAGCATCTAATTTTTTTTGAAGATCATCTCTATTATTTTTTGCTTCAATTGAAAATATTATCGCTTTATCTAGTTCAAGATTTGATTTTTTTTGCTTAAGCAAATTATATTTATCTGCAGCTTTCGCCTGATTTTCAAGACGCTTTATTAATCTTGCTATTTCATCTCTTATGTCTTTAACTCTTGATAGGTTTTCTTTTGTTCTTTTTATTCTAGATTCAGTCTCTCTTCTTCTTTCTCTATATTTAGAAACTCCAGCGGCTTCTTCTAAATGAGTTCTAAGTTCATCAGGTTTTGCACTTACAAGTTTACTTACCATTCCTTGTTCGATAATTGCATATGAACTTGGTCCAAGTCCTGTTCCAAGAAATATATCTTGAACATCTTTTCTACGACATTTTGTATTATTAATAAAGTAATCTGATTGAGCGTCTCTTGTCATAACTCTTTTTATAGATACTTCATTAAAGGAGGCGTATTCACCACCAATTTTTGCAGTTGAATTATCAAATAAAAGTTCTATGCTGCACTGACCAGATGCCTTTCTTTTTTCAGAGCCATTAAAAATTACATCAACCATCGACTCGCCTCTAAGATTCTTAGCTGATAATTCTCCCAGTACCCATCTTACTGCATCGATTACATTAGATTTACCGCAGCCATTGGGACCTACAACACCAACCATATTTGTTGGGAATGATATCTTCGTTGGATCAACGAAGCTTTTAAAACCTGATAGTTTTATATGTTTTAGCTGCATCTCAAGAGTTAAATTTCTTGGTATATATTATAACTCTTGTGATTTTTTTAACCATTCATTTAAATCAATTTTATAAGTATTAAAGCTCTTATTTTTATCAAGAACTATAAGATTTTTTAAATAGTAAGTTTCATTACTATTACTACATACTATATCAATACCAAATTCTATTGTTTCCTGGTTTAAATGAGCTGAAGCAAGGTCAAATCCGGGTATAACACTATCTAAATTTGTAACTTGAATATCTGTAAAATCTAGAAAATCTTTTTTTGCTAATGGAATTTCTGGTCCATTCATTATAAATAAATTTATAATTCCACTCTCAATCAAACAGGGTGTCGATGAATTAGAATCTATAACAAGACGTGAGTCTTTAAATTCAGGAAATTTTGCATCTCTGAGTGTTGTGTACATTCCATAGAAGATTAGTTTTTCTTCATTGGAATTAAAAAATCTCTCGGAAAAAGTTATTAAACTTTCAGCAGAATTAAGCTTATTTAGATCAATCGATTTACCTGATAAGTTGATCAACCAATTTTTTAACTCCTGCTCGCTTAAAATAGAGTTTATTTCGTTAAGATATTCAGGAGATATTCTTTCATCTATATAAATTTGATCAAATATCTTGTTACTTAATACTTGTTTTTGTACAGACCCTATAAAAGCAAACTTGCTTATGAAAAGTACCAAGCAAATTGTCAGAATAATGATTGTGGAACCAAATATTAATCCTTTATGACTCGTTTTTTGTGCTA
Source organism: uncultured SAR86 cluster bacterium (assembly GCA_902556105.1). GTDB lineage: Bacteria > Pseudomonadota > Gammaproteobacteria > Magnimaribacterales > D2472 > SAR86A. Next base: position 92,137 of record CACDUZ010000003.1, on the reverse strand, counting down.
AAACATATGCAGTTATTGGCAGGGCCGCAAATATTGTTAAAAGGTAAAAAATAACCATCTTTTACTTATTTCTTAGAATAAAAAATGATAGTGCAAAAAATAATAAAATAAATGGTGAATACCATAGAAAGTATGTCTGCTTATTGAGCTCAGGCTCATAAAGTGATTCTTTTCCAAATCTTATTGATACGTATTTTTTTATTTCTTCGTCTGTTTTATCTTCTTTGATCATTTCAACAATCTTTAATTTTAAATCTTCAGATATCGGAGCATTTGAACTTGATAGCGAACCTGATATACATTTAGGGCATCTTATATCCTTTATGAGGTTATTGAATCTAGCTTCATCCTTTTCATTTTCAAAATTATATAAAGTGTCGGCGCAGAGATTCATACACAAAAATAATATAAAAAATCTTAAGTATTTCATCCTAAAAGATATCCTTACTTTCAATTACAGGTAAGAAAACGTCATTCCAAATGAGTTCATTAACTTCGCCTTGATAACGAACAACAATTTTTCCATCGATAATTAAAAAAGTTTCTGGAGCTCCTGTTACTCCAAGGTCCATAGCCAAAGTCCCTTTGTAGTCATATAGAATTGTTTTGTAAGGATTTCCATATCTTTCAATCCATTCAAGACCATCCTCCTTCTCATCTTTATAGTTTAGTCCAACTACAGGTATTCCTTTTTTACTGAGACTCATTAAATAAGGGTGTTCTACCCTGCACGTAATACACCAACTTGCCCATACATTTAAAATAAAGTCTTTATCTAAAGAACTCTCATTAAGTGTTTTGTCATTATTAAGACTTCCTAACTCAAATTTTGGTATATCAAAAACATCATAGTCAGCTCCTGGATAAGATTCATTATTTGTAAGAAGAAAATAAAAAGTGAATATTAACGAAAGTGGTAAAATTAAAACAATAAATTTAAAAACTATTTTCATAACTTAAATATTTCTTTTAGAAAACATTAAAACCATACCAGCAAATGCCATCAAACCAGCTGAAAACCAAATCCATCTAATTAAATAATTGATTTGTATGTTTACAATCCAACTCCCGTCATCCAATTGATCGCCAATAGTCATATATATATCTTTTAGTGGCATTATAAAAATTGCTGTTTCAGTAGTTATTTGACCTCTTGTAAAGTATCTTCTTTTTTCAGGGCTCAGATCAAAAGTCCTACCTTTTTGATTTTCCAAAACAAATGTTGCTTCAATAGAGTCATGATTGGAGTTTTTTAAAACCTTGATATCTTTAAAGAAAATTTTTAGGTCCTTATATTCCTCAAACTCATTAATTTTGATATTTAATGCTCTCTCAGAGCTTAGCAAGCTGTTGAATGAAATGGATATTATAAGCAAGCCTAAAGCAAAGTGAGCTATCGCACTAAATGGATTAAGATATTTTTTCATGAAAAAAGAATTCATTATTTCAATTACATATCTATAAACTACTATGAATCCTGCAAATAATGATATTAATATTGCAAGATTGCTTGTGTCAAAAATATAACTTATCAACAAAGTGGTAATGATAGAGGAAATAACAGAAAGTGATATTGGAGCTATAAAAAAATGAAAATTTAAACTTCTTGACCATTTAGAATCAATAGAGAAAAACATAAATATACATGCAAGAATAACCATAGGTATAAATATTGCGTTATAAAAGGGAGCTCCAACACTAATCTTCTGGTCAAATAAAAATTCATATATTAATGGATATGTAACACCAAGCATTACAGAAAATATTAATGCCCCAAAAAAAATATTATTTATAGATATAAATGATTCTTTTGAAAATCTTTTAATTGTTTTAGAGGGTTTGATTATTGAAAGTTTTGCTACAAACAAAGACATTGAACTCACAATAATTATTCCTATAAACGCAAGTAAATACAGCCCTCTTTCAGGGTCGTTAGCAAATGAGTGAACACTATCAATAATTCCAGATCTAACTATAAATGCACCAAAAAGACTTAAGGAAAATACTGATATAGATAATAATATTGTCCATATTCTTAAATTCGAAGATTTAATAGAGACACTTAAAGAGTGAATAAATGCAGTGGCAGCGAGCCAAGGCATTAATGCCACATTCTCAACAGGATCCCAAAACCAATAACCACCCCAACCTAGTTCATAGTATGCCCACCAACTACCTAGGGTGATTCCTATTGTTAGAAATATCCATGCAGCAACTGACCATTTTTGAATTAACGACTCCCATTTAATGCCAGGATCTCCATTAATTAGAAAAGAAAGAGCGCATGCAAATGGTATTACAAATCCAACATATCCCAAATAAAGCGTTGGAGGATGAATTGCTAATGCAGGGTCTTGAAGGACTGGGTTGATATCTGCTCCATTTAGCGGTGCGATTGGCAATATTGTCTGAAAAGGATTTGAGGTAATAAGTAAAAATAATAAAAAGCCAACAAGAATCAAAGATATTATCCCAATTGTGTTCGATTTTAATATTTGTTCATTTTTTATAGTGATATTAAAAATAAATCCCCATAATGATAAAAAAACTATCCACAAGAACATTGAGCCTTCATGAGCACTCCATATAGATGATATTTTGTAAAAAGTTGGAAGCTGACTATTTGAATGACTAGCAATATATTGGACACTAAAGTTGTCTGTTATTGCTAGCCATACATATATTGAAAATGAGGCTATTAAAAATAAAAAGCCATGAGAATAAGTTCTAGTTATCAGATTTGAAATATAAGCTGAAGGTTTTGTAAGAAGTGCAAAAGAACCAACTAGAAAAAATAATCCTGTAGCTAGCAATGATAAAAAATGAGAAACTTCAACTATCATTCTTTATATCTAGATTTGGAGGCATATAATTTTCATCATGCTTGGCTAAGACCTCTTCAGCATAAATCATATCATCTCTATAGAAACCAAGAACGACTACACCACTTTCTTCTTTAAATAAATCAGGAACAATTCCATCATAAATAACTCTTAATGAATTCTCATAATCAGTTACAACAAAGGATATCTCTGATGCCTCTCTTTCTACTGAGCCTTTTAAGACCATACCACCTAATTTAATTCTCTTATCACTAGGAATATTTTGTTTTTTTAATTCAGTAGGCGTAAAAAAGTAATCTAAATTAGAATTAAGTGAGTAAAGTATTAATGAAATACCAGAAACTGAAAATAGAAGCACGAATAGTATGCTATAAATTCTTTTCTTTCTAATTGGGTTCATTTAATTTCTTTTTTATTTGCTTAATTTTTGAACTATAAAGTGTGAAAAAAACTAACAAGCTTAAACACACAATTGCTAAAACACTCCAAACATAAATGCCGTGTCCATTCATATATATGGCCTCATAAAAAGAATTAAATGCAAATTCAAACATAATCTTTAATCCAAGATTTTGTTTTTTCTCTTATTAAGATTTGATTTTTAGAAGAAAGTAAAACTAAACATAATATTAAGCCAAAAAATCCAATGATTGATCCAATTAGTGGATATAACATCGATGGGTCTATGCTTGGTTTATTGGTGAGCGTTATAGAGGCTGATTGATGAAGAGTGCTCCACCAGTCTACTGATTTTTTGATTATTGGAATATTTACTGCGCCAACTATCACAAGCCAAGATAATAACTTGTCTGCTTTTTCATAGTTACTAAATGAATTATGAAATGAGATTAAACCTAAGTACATAATAAATAAAATTAATGTAGAGGTTATTCTTGCATCCCATTGCCACCATGTTCCCCAGGTTGGAATTCCCCATATAGAACCTGATATAAGAGCAATAAAAGTAGTCATAGCTCCTATTGGAGCTATTGCTATAACCAAATAGGCAGCCAACTTAACTCTCCAGACAAGATATACAATACTTGAGACAGCCATCGCTGCATAAAGTGACTGGGATATAAAAGATGCAGGTACATGAAGATAAATTATTCTAAAAGAGTTTCCTTGTACAAAATCTTCAGGAGTAAACAGCAAACCCCAAGTTATTGATGATATATAAATAAAAACTGAGATAAAGAATATATAGTTGTAGAACTTATTTACTTGAAATAAATATGTTTTGGGCGAAGCAAATTGATGTATAAACTTTTTAATCACTATATATTGTGTGCTGAATAGTTTTATTCTAAATGAGCTTTAATTATATAAGAAACAACTAAAGGCACTGTCACTATTATAATAGATAAGCAGCCCAATAATAAAAAAATAAATCCTAAGTAATTAATACTCAATTGAATGGCGATTATGCTTTTTCCCAAGACAATTAAAACTGGCAACGCTAATGGCATAGTTACTAAAGCACCTAATACAGAACCCTTATTAAGGCTAAGTGCGTTACCCATTACAAATAGATTTAAAAATATGTATGAGCTGATAATAGATAAAGGAAATATCATAAGACTTAGAGCAAGATCCTCAGTGGTACCAAATGAAAAAATGAAGCTAAGAATTGAAATTGGGATACCAACAAAAATCCAATAAGTAAGAATTTTTACAGATACTAAGGTTGAAAAAGATGAGGTTTTAATCATTATTTGTTCTAAAGTGCCATCATTAAAATCCTCTAAGAATATATCTTCAGTTGCAAGCATCATTGAAATCAAAATTGCTATCCATAGCACTGAGAAAAAACCAACCTCAAGCTTTTCTTGAAGAAATTCTACGGTCAGAGGATATGCGATCATCATTAACCAAAATACCAGTACAGGCCCTAGCCAAGTTCTAGTTTTTTTCTTTAGTTTTAAAAATTCTAATCTTATTATCTTCATTGGTAGTTAATTTATTTTTAATATCTTTGATTCAATCTGACACGATATATGCGAGGTATAAATAATAGATTTATTCATTTTTAATTGGTTATTTAAGAACTCACTCAATATATCTTGAGTTTCAATATCTAAACCAACAAAAGGCTCATCCAAAATAATTAGGTCTGAGTTATTTAGAAAAATTCTTAACAATGCTAATTTTTTCTGTTGGCCAAAAGATAAGTTTGCAGCTATTACATCCATATATTTTCTCAAATTTAGTATTTCAATATACTTATTAAGCTCTTCTTTATCGTTTAGCTCCATTAATAAGATATTATCTTCAAGTGTTAAGTAGTTTTTAATGGCATTCTTATGCCCAAGATAAGTTATTCCATGTGAAGAATTATTTTTTATATTGCCTTTTGTCTGTTTGGTTATTCCTAAAATTATTCTTATTAGGGTAGATTTACCAGAACCATTATCACCACATATATGGAGGGCCTCTCCTTCAGCAACATCAAAGGAAAGGTTATGAAAAAGCTTATTTTCATTGATCTTGTAGCCTATATTTTCGGCAACTATAAGATAATTATTATTCATTAAAATATATTAAAATTTTTTGTTCTTATTATAAGTGCAGGCAATGGATTTTGTGGATCAATTCTTGAATAAAATCTTTTAGAAATCTCTTTGAAAGGTGATTTACCCAGCTTCCCTATTCCGCCTACTGAAAAATAAAGTCTTTTTGTAAAAAATATTCCTTGTTCGATGTCGGGTATGCTCCGAATAGTAGCTGAAATTTTTTTTAGATTCTGAATCACATCATTGTTATTTTTATTGAACTTAAACCAACCCCAGGTAGAAAGATCAATCATCGATATCTTTTTGAGTGCCTTTTTTGCATTTACACTTGGAAAGGATGATGGTGGAAGCAATACAATGAGGCCACCTTTTGAATTAGCAATTAATTCATCAAGATCCTTCTCAAGGGAGCTTTTATCTGAGAATCTTGTAGAAAGATATTCCTCAAATTTGTTAGAAGATGGTAATTTTAGATTTTTAAGTCTTTCGTATGAACCAAGAACTATATAAGTAACTAATTCTTGGTTCAAAATTTTTTATATCTTCGATAATGCTTGCTCAAAGTCAGCAATAATGTCATCAGTATGTTCGAGACCTATTGATAGTCTTACAAAGCCAGGTGTAATACCTGCTGATAGAAGTTCTTCCTCTGATAATTGACTATGCGTTGTACTACCTGGATGAATAGCCAAACTTCTTGAGTCTCCAATATTTGCAACGTGGTAAACCATCTCTAATGCATTAATGAATTTTTCTCCAGACTCTCTCCCTCCTTTCACTTCAAAGCCCATTAAGCCTCCATTACCTCGAGTAAGATATTTTTCTGCTCTATCTTTAGCATATCCATCCATGACTGAAGGATATATGACTCTTTCTACTGAATCATGCTCTGATAAATATTTTGCAATTATTTCAGCATTAGCTGAATGCTCTCTCATTCTTAAGGCTAGAGTTTCTAAACCCTGAATAAACATAAATGCGTTAAATGGGCTCATCGCAGCTCCCATATCTCTTAGTATTGTGGTTCTAGCTTTGAGAATGTATGCAATAGGACCAAGAGGTTTAACTGCTTCAGTCCAAACAGCACCTCCATAAGAAGGATCTGGTGTATTCAAAGCTGGCTGTCTGTCTGGAAATGCTTCCCAGTCAAAATTACCGCTATCAACAATAATTCCACCAATTGAAGTTCCGTGACCACCAATAAATTTTGTAGTTGAGTGAATTAATACAGCTGCACCATGATCAAAAGGCTTACATATAACGGGAGCCGCAGTATTATCAACAATTAAAGGAATTCCTAGAGGTCTTCCTATTTCAGCTACTTCACTTATTGGAAAAACCTCAAAACTAGGATTAGGCAATACTTCTCCATAATAAGCTCTTGTATTTTCATCAGTAGCTTCTGCAAAGTTATTTGGATCAGCTGGATCGACGAATCTTACTTCAATACCCATATCTGACATTGGATTTTTAAACTGATTATAGGTTCCGCCGTAAAGATGTGAAGATGCAACAATATTGTCACCTTTTTTGGCAATATTTTGGATTGCGTATGCTGAAGCTGCTTGACCTGATGCCACAGCTAATGCACCAACACCACCTTCTAGGGCTGCAATTCTATCTTCAAGAACTGCACATGTTGGGTTCATAATCCTTGAATAAATATTTCCAAGCTCAGATAATGCAAATAAATTTGCTGCATGATCGCAATCATCAAATTGGAAACTTGATGTTTGATGAATGGGTACTGCTACCGAATTTGTAGTATCGTCTTTTCTCCATCCTGCATGAAGTCCTATTGTTTCAGGGTTAGTATAAGTTTTACTCATTATTGATGCTCCTCTCTATTTTTCTCTTAAGTCCATAAGTATAGTAAATATTGTTTAATAACAACACCCTTATTAGTTATATATACTGGTATATTGATAACAAATACTTATAATTAGCGAAGGAATTTATTATGGCTAAAAAATATACTAATTTTAGAATTGGGGGATCCCCTCAAAAAACTACTGATGACTATACAATGTGGTCAAATGACTTACTGCAGAGAATTATTGCTAGTAAAACTGTAATACAGCCTGGTAAATCAACAGTCGGACATAAGCTCATTGACTCTGATGTTGTTTATATCATTACCAACGGAAGAGGCACTATGGAGATAGTTGAGTACATGAATTCTGATGAAGGACATGGCTCAAACCCATCGTATGGCATTGAACACAAAGATTCATATGAGCTTTCAGCTGGTGACATTGTATTAGTTGAATCTGGTGATTATTGTAAAGTTGTGAATGACTCAGACCATGATCAATTAACATATTTGAGAGTATTTGATCGAGGTGGTTGGAGAAAATAGTGCTCAAAGCTCAAATGAATTCAGACAAGGTGGCATTGAGCTTATCAGCAGCATGCGTAATACATTGTTTGTTTGCACCTACTCTTATAATTTTTGCATATAGCTTCTTATCTTTTTCTATTGAGAGTGAGATTGTTCACTATATTATTTTAACATTGGCTTTACCCATAAGCGCTCTTGCACTAACTCTAGGATATAGAAATCATAAAGTGCTTTCTTTTTTGATAATTGGTATTTTTGGCCTATCTTTAATGCTTCTTGCTGTTCTCTTAGGTGAAGGTCTTTCTGAAAAAGTACTTACAGTTATTGGTTCTTCTATTGTTGCATATGCTCATTATAGAAATCATAAAGTTTGTAAAGAACTTGAATGTGATTGTCACGATAAACAAAATTTATCTATCTAGATTTAATTATAAATCTTGCTGTCATAGGCAAGTGATCTGATACGCCTGTTTTATTTTTTGCATTAAACCTTATTGGTTTTCCAGTATCATTATATGAATTAGAAGGTGTTACATGAATGTTTATGCTGTCAGGAACATAATTTATCCCTCTATTCTTAGATAAGAAAATTGTATCTAGATATTCCCATGCCTTTCCATAATTATAATAATATGATCCTTTGCAGTCTTCGCAGCCTTCTAGGTGGGCAACGCTCCAGTATTTTTCTTGAGATTTATATATATTTAATTTTGTGTCTTCTTTTGTATTAACATTGAAGTCACCCAAGGCAATAGTTGGGTAGTTATGGTTTTCCAATAACTCGCTAAGCAAGTTTAACGAGTCAATTCTCATTGAAACATCGTGAAAACCAGATGGAAAATGAACATTATAAATCTTTACCTTACTTCCATTTACATCAATTAATGCATCAAGAATTGGCCTTGTATCTTTTCCTTCAAATTTACCAGAAAAGACAATGTAGTGAAGTTTGGCATCTAAAATCTTATATTTAGAAATGAGTGCTGTATCAATACCTCTGTAGTCCTTACCCTCTATTAACATAAGATCTTGATATCCATAGGGTTCTAATAAATCAAATAATTGATTTAATATGTTTAGATTTTCAACTTCTTGAAGCGCTATGATATCTGCTCCATCTCTATCATACGAAATAATATTAGAAGCTAAATTTTTTAGTTTTACGTTTTTAGTTTCAATATCCCAATCTAAAAATAAACACTCATTTTTCCAAGACTTAACTTTGATGCGGTTGCATGATTTTATGTGATTTTTTGATGTTTTTGCTTCTATAGGGAGATAAGCCTTATCATCTTTATTTTTATCATCTAGAGTATCAAAAAGATTATCTACATTTAGCGTCATGGCACTAAACTCATATGCACAGGCTATAGGGGATATAAAAATTGTTATTAAAAATAGCCTACTAAGTGTATTTTTATTCATTTATATCTTTTATGGCGAGCTTAATCTCGAATGAAATATCTGTACCCTCTTTTTGTTTTTGACAAATATCTTGAGTATGTTGAATCTTATCATCTGAAAAATTAACTATCTTTCTCTTTTGAAGATCTATATGCCCTAGGACAGTTTCAAAAATCGCAGCAAGCTCTGCATCTTCATTCTGTAATATCCCTATAAAGTGAAGTAATTTTTTATTAGCTTTATACAAGATAAATGATGGATATACCTTTTCATCAAGAGTGAACTCATTTAGGTATCTAATGCTATCCTCTAACGTAAATGTTGAGAAACCGCTCTTAATATAATCCTCATCGAACCCTAATTCATTTATATAAAATGAAGTATAAGTGCTGTCAAATAATTTATAGTAGTGATTAACATTCATATGGCCATTATGATCACACATACTTTCTGTGACAGTTATTGAGTCATGTATATAAGGCAAAGGTTTCATATGTGGATTATAAGCAAAAAAAAGCCCAGTGTAATACTGGGCTCTTAAAATTAATCCTTTTTAGAATGAAGAACCAAACTGAATTCCCCAACTTCTTGGATCTGTAAAGGATGCATATAATTGACCACCTTGAGCATTACTACCAGATCTGATTGAATTCATATATTGATCATCTGCTAAGTTTTTAGCATATGCACCAATATACCAATCTCCATCATTTGGTGTATATCTTAGTAAAAAGTCAAAAGTTTTATTCTCAGGAATTGCAAACCTACTCATATTATATGGATCACCATTAGTTTCGTCTCTAAATCTGTAAGCTAATCTAGCTGATGTAACTCCATTGTCTGTTGGGAAGAGTTGAGTAAATGCAATGCTATATGATAAATCTGCAACTCTTGGCAAAGGAAGGCCTTGCAAATCAACTGGATTACCAACACTTGCTGGACAAAAGACATTTGCAGCAGGATTAAAACCTACAGCAGTACTACAATTAAATCCACCAGACTTAATCCATGTTTCTCCATTGCTGAAGACAGCACCAGTTAGGAAACCAGTTCCATTTGGATCAACTGCACCTAAAGGCATAACAAGAGTAGAATTTGCAGGATTTAAATAATTAATTGCGCTGGTATCAGATGTTATTTCAGCATCAACCATTATCCATGTGAGATCTAATTGAGTAGTTTCTGATAAAAATACTTTCATTAAACCTTCAAAACCTGTGATTTCAGCATCTACGTTAATATTAAATGACTGAGTGTCTCTAATTGTATCTAGTAACATGCCATTATTTTCATTCTTAAATACATTCATATTTAAAAGCATGGCTCCATCTAAGAATTTAGCTTTTAGACCAAAATCTATGACCGATGTCTCTTCTTTTTCATATGGAGTAGGATTATTTCCAGCGTTAACACCTCCACCTTTTGTGGCAGTTGAATAGCTAGCGTAGACCATTAAGTCATCTTGCAAATACTTTTGAATCGCAATTTTTCCATTTGTTGCTGTATCTTCGATTACTCTGTAATCAACTAACCCTGGGACATCTCTTCTGTTTTCAAAGGCAGGACCTCCAGCAAGTAACCATGCTGTTGAAAGGAGACCACCATTATAAGTTGAGGCAGCTGTTGAAAGATCGTCATACCTTAAACCAAGTGTAAGTTTGGTTGTATCATTTAAATCAAAGTAAGCTTCACCATAAAGAGCTTGAGATTTAGTTCTAACGTGCTGATCACTTAGTGTGCCTCTCATATCCATTGGAACGGTCGCATCTGGAAGTGAATTTAAAAGTGCTACGAGACCTCCAAATTGTTGAAGTGCCTGCAATTGAGCAGCTGATGGTGTTAAACCAGCAGCTAATAATCCTTGAGCCTGTAAAGCTGCAGGTCCAAGCGGTAACGCAGCTAAGAGAGTTTGATAAAAAATTACACCGCCCTTATTGCTAAAATCACTATTAGTGGCACCGTTAATTACCGGAAGATATGGATGAATTCCAAAGTCTCCAATAAGCTGAGTACCAACTGATTGAACCCTATATTCATTATCATTTCTTTCATCAAAAATATAATAACCAACTGTAAAATTAAATGGACCATCATAATCAGATACTATGTTTATCTCACCCTGACCTGAATTGGTAGCTACATCAGAAAAGTCATATACCCTGTTAGTATCTACGGTTTCACAAAAACCAAAATTAGTTGTTCCAAAACATACATCAGCAACAATAGGAGGTAAGCTAAAAGGTGGTCCTGCTAATGTACCAATCATAGGTTGGTTATTTACAACTCCATCATTGTCATTCATCTGCTGAAATAGTCTTGTTTCGTAAGAATACTTTGCAACAAGAGTTAAATTATTATCAAGTTCTTTAACGAGCTCTAAATTAGAAACCTCGATTTCTTGAAGATGAGTTGGTTCTCTATCGAAATATAAAGTCTTAAATGAGTCTGGTCTTAGCGCAGTTCCAAAATCATTATTTACTGTTCCTGGATAAATAAGTCCAATAAATCCAAAAAGACCAAATGCACTACCCCTACTATCGGGTGAGCCACCTAATGGACCTCGTTCGTATGGTGAACATCCAAAGAATTGATCTGGCTGACAATATGATGCTTCTTCTTGAGGTCTATTATCATCACTTTTTTGTCCTGAGTATGTAAATTTTAATTCAGTAGTATCGTCAATATCCCAATCTACAGAAAGTCTGATGGATTGATCATTTCTATCATCCATTGCATTTCCCGTATAACCATTTTCAACCATTCCATCTCTTGTATTTGTTGCAAATGCTAGTCTTGTTCTTAAAGAGTCACTAAAAGGAACATTAATTGCACCTTTCACAAATTGTCTATCAAATGACCCAACTTCAACATCCACGTATCCACCAAGCTCTTCGGTTGGTCTTTTGGTAATTAAATTAATAACCCCTTGAACAGAATTTCTTCCAAAAAGAGTTCCTTGTGGACCATTTAAAATTTCTATTCTTTCAAGGTCAATAAAACCTAAATCAGTCATCACACTTGTGTTAACACTATGTCCGTTAATGCTTGTAACTATTGAGCTTACTACAGCAGCACCTACGCCATAGGAACCAATACCTCTCATAACAAAACCTGATCCAGAGCCCACGCCTTTGGAAGTTTCAAAACCTGGAACAACTTCAGCTAAATCTGAAAGATCATATATTTGTTCTGCAGCAAGCAAGTCTGCAGTTATGGCAGTTATAGAAACTGCAATGTCTTGAGTGGATTCTTCTTTTTTAGTTGCAGTAACAACAACCTCTTCTATTTCTTGCGCAACGGCGGTATAAGAAAAGGTGAATGTGAGTAGTAAAGCAAAAAAACTATTTCTTAGGTTAACTATAAACATTTAATATCCCCCATATGTTTAATATTTAAATATTCTATGCGGAAATAGTGTCTAAGTAGAAAACTGTTATACGTTTTTTATATACATAAAAAATGTAACTATTTTAAGTATTTATCCAAAAAAAAGGCTGGGATAAACCCAGCCTTTAAAATTAAATTTATTTAAAATTTAAAAAGAAGTGCCAAACTGAATACCAATAGTTCTTGGGTCAGCGAAGGTACCATATAATTGGCCACCTTGAATATTACTTCCTGATCTTAAACTATTAAGAGTTTGATCATCAGCCAAGTTTTTAGCATAAGCGCCAACATACCAATCTCCATCATTTGGAGTATATCTTACGAGTGAGTCCCAGTATTTTTGTTCAGGAACATCAAACCTTGCATAGCCAAATGGATCGCCATTAGTTTTATCTCTATATCTGTAAGATAGTCTCCATGAAGTTACTCCATTTGCACTTGGGAATAACTGTGTAACTGAAAGACTGTATTCAAGATCAGCAACACCAGGTAAAGGATTACCAGCAACACTTACTGGAACTCCTAGTGAACCAGGGCAAGGAACATTAGCAGCTGGAGCAAACTGAGGAACACTACAGTTAAATCCTGCAGATTTAAAGCCCATCATGCCATTATCGAATACTGCACCTGTTTGGAATCCTGTCCCATTTGGATCTACTGGACCTAAATATTGGGCAACGCTATTAGCGTCAAAAGGGTTTAGATAATTAATCGTAGCTGGTGCATCAGTAATTTCTGCATCTACAGCTAACCATGAAAATTCTAGTTGTGTTGTTTCTGTTAAAAAGACATTAAGTTGTCCTTCAAAACCAGTAATTTCTGCATCTACATTATTATTAAATGATTGTGTATCTCTTATAGTTGCAAGCAACATACCTTCACTGTCATTTCTATATATATTCATGTTCAAAAGCATTGCACCATCAAGCAATCTAGCTTTTAAACCAAAATCTAACACTGAAGTATCTTCTTTGTCATAAGGGACAGGATTATCACCAGCATTTACACCAGCTCCCTTAGTAGCTGTTGCGTAACTGGCATATACCATCACGTCCTCTTGAAGATATTTTTGAATTGCTATTTTTCCATTTGTAGCTGTTTCATTTAAAACTAAATAATCAACTAAACCTGGAACATCCATCCTATTTGTATAGTTAAATCCGCCAGCAGCAATCCAACCGCTTGAAAGAATACCACCGTTATATGTAGTGGAAGCATTAGTTAAGTCATCAAAACGCAATCCAAGTGTAAGTTTGGTTGTATCATTTAAATCAAAGTAAGCTTCTCCATATATAGCTTGAGATTTAACTCTTACGTGCTGATCACTTAAAGTACCTCTAATATCCATAGGAACAGTAACATCTGGCAATGCTTGTAAAGCAGCAACACCGGCTCCAAAAGCCTGAAGCTGTGCTAATTGAGTAGCTGATATTGGAAGCCCCATAGCTAACATTGTCTGAGCTGTTATAGCAGGTTGTGCAAGTGCAACAACACCTAATAAGCCTTGATAGAATGGAACGCCACCTTTAGCACCAAAGTCAATGCCGAGAAGTCCAGTTACTGTTGGATAATAAGGATGTGAACTAAAATCACCAATGTATTGAGTACCAGGAGTTTGAACTCTATATTCATTATCATTTCTGGAATCATACATATAGAAACCTGCTGTATAATTAAAAGGTCCATCAAAATCAGAAATTATGTTAATTTCAGCCTGTTGTGATTCATACTTTACGTCAGAAAAATCATACGTTCGATCAGTTGTAACATATTCACAGAATCCAAAAGTTGGAGTACCAAAACACTGTTCTGATTCTACAGGCGGGAGACCTAATAATACTCCAGCACCAATAAATGGTGCAAGAGAAGTACTTCCATCATTATCATTCATTTGTTGAAACCTTCTTGTTTCGTATGAATATTTTGCAGTCATTGTAAGGTTATCACTCAACTCTCTTACTAATTCTAAATTTGAAAATTCAATATCCTGAACATGGGTTGGCTCTCTGTCTATTGCTAATTTGTTAAGCTCTGCAGTAGTTGGTGAGAAACGATAATCGTTTTGTATAGTTCCAGGATAAAGTGCTGCAATAAATGAGAATAAACCAGCACCTATGCCTCTGCTGTCTGCTGCAGTATTAGGAGTTCCTCTTACCCATGGTGAACAACCAAAGAATGGATCTTGTTGACAGTAAGAAATTTCCTCTTGAGGTCTATTATCATTACTCTTTTGTCCGGAATATGTGAATTTTAATTCAGTAACATCATTTATGTCCCAGTCAAGAGAAAGTCTAACAGCTTGATCATTTCGATCATCCATTTTATTCCCGTTAGTAGTATTTTCTACCATTCCGTCTCTAGTATTTGTCATAAAAGCTAGTCTTGCACGCACAGTGTCGGAAATAGGCATGTTAACTGCACCTTTAACAGTTTCTTTATCATAATTTCCAGACTCATAGTCTACATATCCTTCAAATTCACCAGTTGGTCTAGCAGTAATTAGATTAATAACACCAGCTACAGAATTTCTTCCAAAAAGAGTTCCCTGGGGTCCATTCAATACCTCAATACGCTCAAGATCCATAAAACCCATATCATTCATGATACTAGGATTAACACTATGGCCATTTATGCTTGTTACTATTGAGCTAACAACAGCAGCACCTACACCATAGGAACCTATGCCTCTCATAACAAAACCTGAACCAGAACCGATTCCCTTAGCTACGCCAAAACCAGGAACAATTTCTGCTAGATCTTGAAGATCGTAAATCTGATCGGCTGCAAGTTGATCTGCAGTGATAGCAGTAATAGAAACCGCAATGTCTTGAGTAGACTCCTCTTTCTTTGTAGCAGTAACTACCACTTCTTCAACTTCTTGAGAAATAGTATTCGCTGAAAAGGTTATTGCAATTAATGTGAAAAAACTAAATGTAAGTTTTAAGTAATTGTTCATATAGTACCCCCTTTAAATAGACTTAATGAACATAATATGTTCGAAAACTATATCACTTATAGAAATTATATACAAAAAATATTAACTATTTATATAGCGATTTAATATAGACAAAAAAGGACTATATTTAAAATATAGTCCTTTCTTATTTTCGGTTCTTAAAAGGAGGTACCGAAAGAAACTCCAAATGTTCTAGGTTCTGTGATTGTTGCAAACTTATTTCCACCTTGTAGACCACTTGCAAGATACCATGAACCAATATATCGATCGTCTGCTAAATTTTTAGCTTCAAGCCTAACAAACCAATCTGCACCATTTGGTTGATACGTAACGGTTGCATCAAAAAACTTATGCTCTGGCATTTTTAACCAGGGCTGATTATAGACAGTGCCTTCTCTCTCACCCATATATCTGTATGCAATTCGAGCTGTTGTTGTCCCACTGTCACCAACAAAGTCTTTATTTAGACCGATACTATATGAAAGTTCTGGTGATTGAGGTAATTTATTGCCTGAAACATCAACAGGAACTCCTAAGTTGTCTCCTGTACAAGCTGTTGCTCCAGTAGCATCAAATGGGTTAAATGGAGCAAGACACATAAATCCCGCAAATTTATAAACTAAACCTGCATCGGTATTACCAACACTTAAAACCCCACCAGCTCCAAGCGGCGTCATTAATCCTCCACCTAAAGCAGCAGGAAGAAGTGTTCTAGCTGAAGCATTATTAATATTAATTGGATTAATTAAGCTCAAACTAGTAATTTCTGTATCAGCTTTTAAGAAAGTAACGTCTATACTTGTTGTTTCATTTAAGAAAAGTAGCATATTACCTTCAAGTCCATTTATTTCAGCATCAGTATTTACGTTTCTTGATCCAGCATTAACAATTGAGGAAATTAACATACCATCAGTTGTATTTTGGAAGTAAGTTGCATTCAGCAACATGGCTCCATCTAGGAATATACCCTTTGCGCCTATTTCAAAAACGGCTGTTTCCTCTTGATCATATGGATCAGGAGTACCAGTTGAATTTGGGTTGTTACCTCCAGCTTTTACAGCAGTTGTGTAACTTGTATAAACCATTTTGTTATCATCTATATCATGCTTCAGTGCAAATTTATAACCAGTAGCATCATCAGATTCAGTAACTTGAGTTGGGAAAAATCCATATTCGGAAGTTACTTTTTGAGATGCAGGATAATTAGGGCAACTTGCAAAAGTTAAACATGAAGCAACACTATCCTTTACAACATCATCGTTATATCTAAGACCAAGTGTAAGCATTGTTTTATCAGATAGTTCATAGTACAACTCACCTAATATAGCTTTAGACTTTATCCTTACATGATCTTCATTTATAAAACCCTGAATTGGTAATGGAGTTGTATATCCAGTTAATACAAGTGGAAGTAATGCAGCATTGAAGCCGGTTAGGGCCCAAGCAACATGAAAGTCAGTTGATCCAGATCCAGTTAGAGCTCCACCAAATAATGTATTGTTATAAGGATGAACACTGGCATCACGAATCAAGTTCCAAGCAGCTGTTTGAACCTGATAAATATTTTTTGTTGTTGAGTCATAGTAATAATAACCAATTTGATAGTTTAAAGGTCCATCAAGATCAGAGATTAATGTTACTTCACCCTGCCAGGTTTCTGTTTCAGCAAATGCAAACTCATATGTTCTGTCTGCTGTATTAGTTTCACAGAAAGTATTATGAACACCTCCATAACAACCATCCCATTGCATTGGGATAAATGATGCAGGATGACCAGCTGGGAAGAGTCCTGGGAATGGTGATGTAGCAACAGCATAATCATTGTCAGCCATATGCTGGTAATCTCTTACTGAATATGTACCTTTAACCTCAAGTCTATGACTATCACTAATTTCATGATCAAACTTCATTTGAGCGAATTCATATTTCTGCTTAAGGATAGGATCTCTATTAAGATTTACTTCTTCGATATTAGCAGTTGGCACTACTCCAGCATAAGAATCTAGAGTTGGTGCAGGAGCTAATGCAGCTGCAAAGTTAAAGAATCCTGCAGTACTACCATTAACATGAGCTGGTTGACCAAAAGTTCCTCTTTCAAAAGGTGAACAACCAAATAATGGGTCTTTTGTACAAACATTATGCCCAATATTTTGCCTATCATCATCAGCGTGCTGATAATCATAAGTAAATTCCATTGTTGTTTTGTCACTTATATCAAAATCGATTGATAATCTTGCTCCATAAGCACTTCTGCCATCAATATCATTTCCAGTATGGATATTTTTAACAACACCATCTCTATCAAATATTGTTGTAGCCAATCTCATACCTAGTCTGTCCGAAACGGGTATATTTAAAATCATGCTTGTTCTTTGAGAATTAAAGTTACCTATTGATATATCAACAGAGCCTTCGAATTCAGATGTTGGTCTCTTAGTAACCATATTAACTAAACCTTGAACAGCATTTCTTCCAGATAAAGTTCCTTGAGGTCCTTTTAAAACTTCGATTCTCTCAAGATCATGAAAAGCGGTATCCGCTATGGATGATGAACCGTATTCATGGCCGTCCATCGAAACTACTAATGATCCTACAACTGCAGCACCAACACCATAAGAACCAACACCCCTCATGGAATAAGATGCGCCTGAACCGATAGCTTTATCAATTATTAGACCTGGAACAACTTCAGCTAAATCACTGAAATCATCAATCATATTCTTATCTATATCTTCAGAAGTGAACGCTTCGATTGATACAGGAATATCTTGAACAGATTTCTCTTGTTTTGTTGCTGTCACAACAACCTCTTCTACTTCTTGCGCAGTTATAAAAGCAGTAAAAATTAAAGAAAAGGATAAAGATAGATTAAATGCTATTTTTGAAAACTTATACATAACTAAGACCCCCCTAAATGGTATTAAACGTATGTCTTCTTAAACTATAGCACCAAATAATATATATTTAAAATATATACATATTTTATACACATATTTATTTATCTAATGATTTAAAAAAAGTTTTTATTTAATTTGATTCATGCCATGGATGGCACTTACTTACTCTTATTATTGCTAGATATGTTCCTTTAATCACTCCATATTTCATAATTACATCTATTGCATATGCAGAACATGTTGGAGTAAATCTGCAACTAGGCGGAAACATCGGAGAAATAAAATAACGATAAAACCTTATTGGAAGAATAAATATTTTTGAGATCATTGGCTTATTGAAGAATTTTCTTTTTCAATTAACTTTAATGCTTTATCGAGATCTATAACCTCAGTATCTTTGCTGCCAATACGCCTTATAGATACTGTCTCATTGGCTTTTTCATTTTTTCCAATTGCCATAATGATTGGCACTTTTCTAGAACTGTGCTCTCTTACTTTATAGCTAATTTTTTCATTTCTTAAGTCAACTTCAGTTCTGATCCCTTTTTCTTTCAACAAAGTTTGAATTTTAAGGGCATAGTCATTTACCTCAGAAACTATAGAGGCAATAACAACCTGCTGAGGAGCTAACCAAAATGGTAATTTTCCAGAATAATTCTCAATTAAAATACCAATAAATCTCTCAAAGGAACCTAAAATTGCTCTGTGAATCATTACAGGATGGTGTTTATTTCCATCTTCACCAATATATTCGGCATCTAATCTATCTGGAAGGTTAAAATCAGCTTGGAAAGTTCCACATTGCCATTCTCTTCCAATTGCATCAGTTAATACAAAATCAAGCTTTGGCCCATAAAAAGCTCCATCGCCCTCATCTATTTTGTATGGCAAATCAAGTTTTTTAATCGCATTTTCTAGCGCTGATTCCGCCTTATCCCATACCTCATCAGATCCAATTCTTACTTCAGGACGAGTTGATAACTTGATATTAAATTTCTCAAACCCTAGATCAGAATATATCTCAGACAAAAGACTAATAAATGAAGCTGTTTCTGATTCAATCTGCTCTGGCATACAGAATATATGTCCGTCATCTTGAGTGAAACCCCTTACTCTCATTAGGCCATGCATTGTTCCAGATGCTTCATATCTATGGCATGAACCAAATTCTGCATATCTTATAGGCAGATCTTTGTATGAAGTTATGCCTTGATTGTATACCTGAACATGGCAGGGACAATTCATTGGTTTTAGCGCATTTACTCTTTTCTCATTTGCGTGCTCTTCATCAATTTCAGTAATAAACATATTCTCTCTATATTTATCCCAGTGACCAGATGCTTCCCAGAGTTTTCTATCAACCACTTGGGGGGTATTAATTTCTAAATAGTCATTTTTATCTAATTTAGTTCTTATAAAGCTTTGAAGCGTTTTATAAATATTCCATCCATATGGATGCCAAAAAACCATACCAGGCGCTTCATCTTGAAAATGGAATAAATCCATTTCTTTTCCAAGTTTTCTGTGATCTCTTTTTACAGCCTCTTCAATCGTATTTAGATATTTTTCAAGATCTTTATCATTTTTCCAAGCTGTACCATAAATTCTAGTCAACATTGTATTTTTAGAATCGCCTTTCCAGTATGCTCCTGATACCTTGGTGAGCTTAAAAGATCCTATAAAGCTAAGATTAGGAAGATGTGGTCCCCTGCATAAATCAACAAACTCTTCTTTGTCTTGATAGTAGAGTTGAAAATCATCCTTTTGATCTGATTCTGAAATAATTTCTTCTTTATATGGCTCTTTCAATGATTTAAAGACCTTCAATGCATCAGACTTGCTGACTAGTTTTTTAGTTATTGATGAATTAGTTTTAACAATATTCTTCATCTCATCTTCAATTTTTTGAAGATCATCAATAGAAATAGTCTTATCAGTTTCAACATCATAGTAGAAACCATCTTCAATGATTGGTCCTATTGCTAGTTGAGATTTAGGATAAAGATTCTTTATTGCTCTAGCTAGGACTTGAGCAGTTAAGGTATGTCTCATTATATTTAAACCATCATCGGAGTCTATTGTAATTATAGAAACAGACGCATCGCCTTCAATCTTATCATGTAGGTCTTTTTGTACACCGTTAACAGTAATAGCAACAGCAGACTTTGCCAAGCCAGGGCCAATATCTTTAGCAAGATCATATCCAGAAGAACCATCTGGCAAATCTCTAAAACTATTATCAGGTAAAGTAATCTTCATTTTTATATTATAGATTGTATATAAGAATTTTTATAAAGTTATTTTATTGGAAGGTAAATAACAGTGTTAGTAGATAGGATCATTATAAAGATTAAACAAGAAATGATTGGACCTACAAATACTCTCCCAGTCATTTGAAAGAATGCCCAATTAAAGTAAGGCAGAATAAACATCATCGGAACAATTCCAAATAATAAATTTACGCTAAGCCAATTAGTTGTCCAAAAAACAGTGCCAGTTCTGGCATAAGTAATATATTGGATGATGATTATCATCATTAAACCCAATGAGTTTGCAAAACCTGCTGTTAATCTCGATTTCCATTCAGATTGGTTCTTAATTCTCATTGAGCCATTAACTCTTAAAGAATTAGAAAAGAAAAAAATAAAAAATAATGGAAAATACATCATCAAAACTAATATCATTTCTGGTTGAAAGACTCTTACACCCATAAACCAAAATCTATAATCTACGTGAAACAAATAATAGTTTAAGAATAAAATAGAGTAATATGCGCAAAAAACCAAGATCCCTAAAAGAAAGCTTTTTCCAAGCTCCCAAATAGTAACATCTATACCCCAAGACTCTTTTTTAACTCCATGATGTTTGCCAAATAGCTTATACGCTAAAAAGAAAATACATAATCCAACGATTCCATTAAATGCAGCCCATAACATTACTGAGTTATTCATTCTTTGGGGAAAAAACCATGTCATCTCCCTGTTAGCAGCTTCAGAAAAGAGTACTTTTGCTATATCTACCATTGGAATAAAGGATAAACAAGCAATGGTTGCACTTAAGAAAAATATGAACCAAAAAATTATTTTGCCCATTTGAGATTGTTCTGGTAAAGGTTCTGGAATAGGTTTAATAATTGTCTTAAAAAAACTAAAACTTAAAAATATTTTTGTTAGAGGTATAAGCATTATTAAAGATACAACCATATTTATAAGAGTTAATAATTCTTTAAATTGCCAAATCTGGTTAGAAGGTTCTATCTGATTCGAAAAACCAAATACTTTCTCAAAATAATTTATTTGATTTGCCGTGGCTTCTTTATTGTAAGGCTGAAATGGATGCAATAATTTTTCATTAAATACAACTCTTAGAGTTCCATTCTTTTTATCGCCGTAATAATTACCAAGATCAACTTTTTTTATTTTACTTTTTTCATCCAACACATTGTTAATTACTCTTAAAGATTCTGGAGCGATCTCCATATTGGCTGCATCCCAACCCTTTAATTCATTTCTAAAAGCACCTTCATCATAAAGTGCATAACTGACACCCATATTGGATCTAGAATCTCTTAAAATATCGTCTCTTAGTGTTAGAACATATCCTGAGATAAAGACAGAATCTAATTTACTCTTAGAATTTGATTTTATTGCTTCTTTGCCAAAAAAATCTGCACCTCTTATGGCCGCATTGCCACCCATTGAATGTCCTGTTGAACCAATCTTGTCGATATCAACAAAAGGAAAGTTTTCTTCATATGCATAATTTACCAATGCAAACATTCCATACCCTTGAGTTGTTGCTGCAAGTCTACTTACAGAGGATGAAGACATGCCTTGAGCATAAGGATCAATTAACGCAATCGCTAATCCTCTTCTTGAAAGTTCAATGGCAATATTGGACAGAGCTTCTTTTGAACGCTGAAAACCAGGTACAACAATTACAAAAGGTACTTTGTTATCAATGTTTGCTTCTTTAGGTTTGTATAAATCGTAAACTAGCGTTTGGCCATCATCTGTTGGCAAACTTTTAAGTTCTATTTTGACATTCCCAAAGCTTGTCTGAACAATTGAAGCTAGAGAGCTTGATATAAGAATTATTATCAGGCAAATAAAGAAAAGTTTATTTGTTTTAATATAATTCCTCATGAACAAATAATTTTAAAGCCTTCTTAGTTAAATGGATATAACAAATCCCTCCTAAGGATTAGTTGCAGGTTCGATTCCTGCAGAGGGCACCAATAAAAAACCCTCTTAAAAGAGGGTTTAAAATTTATAAAAAATAAATTAATTAATTAATTAGCTGAATTAATTAAAAATTAGTCTACCAATTAACTCAACACTAACAATTTCACGAATATCTTCATAGCCTTTAGACATTTCAGTATTATCCTCATCAGACATCACTTCATTAAATTTCTTTTGAAATTCTGCTGTTTGCTCATCCGTCCAAGGCGCTTTATTTGCCCAAGATGGGTAAGTTTGAGTTAGATATACAGTTGAGCCGTCATTTCCTATATAAACATTGTAATTAGAAATTATCCCCATTTCTTGCTGAATTTTTGCAGCAGCAACCCATGTTTGCTCAATTCCATCAAGATAGTCTTGTAGGAAATTAGTTTTAACTTTTACAGTTGTTAACTCAATAACTCCATCTGCAAATTCTCTAGAATTTTCTTCTTGTGCAAATGTTGTGATTGAAAGCATCAGAGCTGAAATTAATAAAAATCTCATTTTTTTTTCTCCTTTATTAAAATTAATGAACAGCAATAATACAATACTTTTAATTTAAAAGATTGTGATTTACGTCTACTTTATAGATAAATTATGGAACCAACCATGTTGATGAATAATCATCATACCAATCATGCAATGCTCTCCTGTGGCCAGAACTTTTGAGGTATAAGAACTCAAGCGAAAGAAAATTAAAAATAATTACAGCAAAATTCTGATAGCCATCTTCAACTTCAAAATTAGTAATATCATAATCTCCAGGATTTTCAATTTTTTTAGAAGAGCCGCCTTTTACTGAATAACATTTCTTTGAACGCGGCGTTGACTCATTCCATGCTATCTTTGCCACTTCATCATCAATGTGAACCTTTGCCTGACCTTGCATTTTTATTTGTATTTTTAGGTCTGCATCATATCCAATAACTGTTGAAGAAGGATTTTTGGTTAAGTTATCTATTTTTGCTGCTCTGTTATCTGTATGGAAACGAAGAATTTTTTTATCAAAGTTGAATTCTCTTAATACCATCACGCGGGATACAATTTTGTTTTCATTCATTGTTGACACAACTGGGGTATGGAATAAAGTTTGTGTGTTTGAAACAGCTTCAGACAAAATTAATTTTGCACTATCAAGGGTCTCATCAATATGTGAGTATGAATCTGGTAGTTTTTCTTTTAAATCCATATCAATTACTTAACTTGCCAAGAAGTTCCATCAGGCGTGTCCTTAATTTCAATTCCTAGGTTTTCAAGCTTAGTCCTTATTTCGTCTGCTAAATCAAAATTTTTGTTTTCCTTTGCTATAGATCTTTCTTTTATTAAAATTTCAATTTCTTTGTTAAGTTCATCAGAGATCTTGTTATAAGATTTATCTTCAAAAATACCTAAAACTTTTGCAATCATTAATAACTTAGACTTAATTAATGCCTTTTCAGAGTTATTTGGCGAATCACCCTCTTTAATTAATTTATTAGCTTGAGAAATTAAACCAGGTGTATTTAAATCATCAAAAATTATTTCAATGCTTTCGAAATTCTGTTCTTCTTGATCTGTTTTTATATCTTTTAGTTCATCATAAAGGGAATAAAGTTTGTCTAATAATTTTTTTGCTTGATGAATTACCTTCTCATTCCAATCTAAGCCTTGCCTATAATGAGACGATAATAGAGCTAGTCTTATAACCTCACCGTGATATTTTTCTGTAAGATCATTAACCAATATTATATTTCCCAGAGACTTTGACATCTTTTCACCGTCGATTGTCACGAAACCATTATGCATCCAATATTTAGCATATGATTCTGGTTTATCTGCGTCTGCGGTTGAGCAGCAACTTTGTGCAATTTCATTCTCATGATGAGGAAAAATTAAATCCCTTCCTCCCCCATGAATATCAAATGGTAATCCAAGAGTTTTTTCTGACATAGCAGAGCATTCAGTATGCCAACCAGGTCTTCCAAAACCCCATGGTGAATCCCATCCTGGCTGATTTTCTATACTAGGTTTCCATAAAACAAAATCTGCTGGATCTTTTTTAAATGGAGCAATGTCAACTCTACTTCCGGCGATTTGTTCATCTCTATTCCTATTTGAAAGGAGACCATAATTTTTAAATGAAGGTACATGAAAAAGAACGTGGCCGTCTTTTTCATATGCAAAATCTTTTTTTATTAAATCTTTAATGAGTGTAATCATTTCTGGTATGTATTCTGTTGCCTTTGGCTGGATGTCTGGAGGTAAAACATTAAGTTTTGCCATGTCCTTATTATATATTTCTGTATATTTTTCAGTAATTAACGATATTGCTACATTTTGTTCATTTGCTGCATCGATTATCTTGTCATCTATATCTGTGATGTTAGATACGTAGGTTACTTTGGGATAAATAATTTTTAAGGTTCGAACTAGGGTATCAAAAACAACTGCCATTCGAGCATTTCCAATATGTGCATAATTATAGACAGTAGGTCCGCAAGCATAAATTTTTAAATGCTTCGGATCAATTGCTTCTAATTTTTCCTTTTTACCATTTAGTGTATTAAATAAATGGAATGGTTGAATGCTGCTCATAAAATTATTCTAAACTAATTACGTTTAAACTCCTTAATGCATTTAATAGAGGTAGTAATGGCATACCTCTTACAGTATGCGAAGAGCCATCGATATATTCAAAAAGGTTGCATCCTAAAGATTCAAATTTATATGAACCTGCAGCATTTATAGGATTTTCTAACTCTACATAATTGATAATTTCTTGTTCAGTTAAATTATGCATCTTCAGCTCCACTGTTTCAGAATATTCCCACAAACATTCATTGTTTTTAAATATACATACTCCGCTATGTTGATGATGTATTTGATTTGAGAGAGTTTTAAGACTTTCAATTGCTTTTTCTTTGGATCCAGGTTTGTGAAGAAGTTCTGAACCTAGCACACACATTTGATCTCCTCCAATAACTATAGAGTTTGGATTTTGAATGCTAACAGGTTCTGCCTTAGCCTTTGCAAGAATAGTTACTTGATCGCTAAATGGTAATGACGAGATTTGATTCTTTATTGAGTCTTCATCTGCGGACGAAACAATTACTTCGAAAGTTACACCAGCTTCATCAAGCATTTGCTTCCTACTCTCTGATCCAGAAGCAAGAATAATCGGGACTTTTGGCTTGATACTGGAATAATCCAGAGACCTGCTCATTTAATAGTTTTTAGGCGAATGAATTAGATTTATAAATTCTTCTCTAGCTTTATTATCTGATCTAAAAGTTCCTAACATTCTTGATGTTATTGTGCTTGATTCAGTCTTATGAACGCCTCTAGTGCTCATACACTGATGATTAGCATCTATTACAACAGCTACGCCTTTAGGTTGGAGGACTTTATCAATAGTATCTGCGATTTGGGCTGTCATTGTTTCTTGTGTTTGAAGTCTTTTTCCAAATAAATCTACTAATCTAGCTAACTTGCTTATTCCAACTACTCTGTTTTTAGGTATGTATCCTATATGTGCTACTCCCACGATTGGAACCATGTGATGTTCGCAATGAGACTCAACTCTTATATTTCTTACAATAACTGCATCATCATAACCTTCAACTTCCTCAAAGGTTCTGCTTAAAATTTCTTCAGGATCTTCTTCATAACCAGAGAAAAACTCCTTATATGCTTTGACAACTCTTTTTGGCGTATCTATGAGTCCTTCTCTTTCAGGATCATCACCAGCCCATAGTATTAAAGTTCTGACCGCCTCTAATGCTTCTTTTTCTAAAGAACTATTAGAAATCTCTTCTGTTAATGTTTTTACAGCCTTTAAAGTATCTTCTTTTGATGGTTTTTTTGTCATAATTTATTTTTCCATATGCTTTAGATGCTTATTCTATAGTATTTTTCTAAAAATTAAACCAGCCAAGAGCGTCATATTCAATTCCAGTTGAAACAAAACCTTGAACAGCAAAAAGGCAACCAGTTAAAACAAGTCCTAAGACGGAACCAATTACTCCATTATTTGCAGCGTAACCAAGAATAGTTGTCGGCTTATAAATAAGTTCCTTATAGTTAATGGATTCATCAACCTGCTCCAATAAAGCTTTGGCGCTTGTAAGATCCGTTATTCTGTCTTCGCTTCTACCATCAAGCTTTAATTCCCATATTTCCTCTTCAATTATAAATAACTCATTTCTTATAAAGTCTCTATGTTCTGCACTTAGAGACTGAAGTTTAATTGCTTTGTAGATTGCGAATAAGCTTATGGATGATATAAAAAAAATAACAACGCATATTAAATAGATAGTTGATATATGGTGTCTTAATTCAGTCCATACAATTAAATTTAAAATCGCAACACAAAATAGAGAATAAAATATTAATATTGAGGTATAGCTTTGAATGCGAAGATAAAAAGCTTCACCAAAAGATCGAAGAACTTTTCTCATATTCATCCAGCTAAAAACATTCAATCTTTTTTGTAAATCAACGTAAATATTATGCTTATCAGATGAATGGAACAGATTTTTAAGATTTAAGCCTGGAAAAGAAACCATTTCTCCTAATTTTTTTGCGCACCTATACCTTCTTTCATAATCTATCGAACACACCAATCCGAACATAATTAATTGAAAGCCATTAAATAAGCCAATTAATGTTGCGGATGATATTATTTTTTCATTCATTGTCATTCCAAATATTGGCGTTCCGTATAAAAACTTAACTAAAAATGGCGTTACAGATAAAGATAAAATAGTTAGGAATAGGATGGTCCTAAAGTTTTTCATTGTCGGCCTGTTGTATACAGATCTAATTATATTAAAAAGAATAAAACCTGATGCAATTTCATTCTCATTTGAAGCGCTTGTTTTTTGAGGAAAAAGATCGCTTGAATTTTGTTGTAATAATTTTTTTTCAGTTTCTTTATCTACTTTCAACGGAATGCCTTGCAGACATATATCGTTTTCGTCCATAGCTACTGTTAATTCATCTTCGATCAATCCTGGATATAACCACGGCTGAAGCCATCCTTGGCCAACTAGCCGCCTATTAGTTTTATTCCTATCCCAGTCAGGTGCTGGAAGACATAATCTTTCGGTATCTTCTGGCCTAAAATAACCATATTTAGTTGAGATTATAAGTCTTCTCATAAAAAGTAATAAATATGCAAGAATCATATGAAAGGGATCAATATTCATTATTAATTCTTTTTCTGAAAAAAGAGCAAAATATAATCCAACATTCATTAACCATGACCCTGGATAAACGACCAACCAGGTTTGAATAATATCTACAAGAGAATGATGTTTGGTAGAAACAGCAATAAGCATTCTGTTTTGGCTAACATGCCATGCCCTACTCAACGAGCCTTCTAAAAATAAGGTTGCTATTGGTGAAAAAACTACTGGTGGCAGGTTCTCATACAGCATCGTTTTCCAGAACTCTCTCCATGAGAACTTTACTGGAGAATGATACTCGTTAACTTTTGAATCTTTTGATGCACTTCTTAGTTTTGCTGCCTCATAAGATGAATTAATGCCGGATATAAATCTTTCATCTTTTTCATTAGAAGGCACTCTTAAACTTAAGTACGATTCATTTGTTGGTTCGTTCATGTTAATTACTTATAATTAATTTAATTTGTAATTGTAAAACAATAATGCTGAAATCTTTAATTCAATCTGTAACCCCATTTCAACAAAATGCTTCAATCCTATTTTGTTCAGAAACAAAAAAATGTGCAATCATTGATCCTGGTGGTGATATAGATGTCTTAATGAATTTAGCTAAGGAAAATAATTTGATTCCTGAAAAGATTTTATTAACTCATGGTCATATTGATCATGCTGGTGGAGCAACAGAATTATCTGAGATTTTAAAAATTGAGATACATGGACCTCATATTGAGGATAAATTTTTATTAGACTCACTTCAAAGTCAAGGTGAGATGTTTGGGATGCCCTCAAAAAATTGTTATCCAAATAAATGGTTTGATGAGGGAGATGAGGTTTATGTTGGAAATGAAAAACTAGATGTTTATTTTTGCCCTGGACATACACCTGGGCATATTATTTTCTTTCACAAAGAAAGTAATTTGGCTATTGTTGGAGATGTCTTGTTCAATGGTTCAATTGGCAGAACTGACTTACCTGGTGGAAATTTTGATCAACTTATTAATTCTGTAAAAAATAAGTTATGGCCATTAGGCAGTGATATAGATTTTATTCCCGGACACGGTCCAGTTTCAACATTCAAAGCAGAAAGATTAAACAACCCGTTCGTATCTGATTCAGTTTTAGGTATTAATTAATTTCTGTCGTATCTTCCGGGAGCAAGCATATTAGAAATAAATCTCAAAAGAAATTGAGGTAGGTTTGTTGTTAAAAAGACAATAGCTCTGTACGTTTTTGTAGGAATAAAAATACTTTTTCCTGCAAACATTGCGTCAACTCCTTCTTTTGCAACTCTAGATGCAGGGAAGACCATAAATCGAGGGACTCTGTCCATCTCTTCTTGCACTCCACTTGCTGTGTGAAATCCTGTTGTTGTAAAGCCAGGACAAACCGCAGTAGAAGTAATCCCCTTTCTTTTATAGTTAATATTGATTCCATCACTGAATCTGTTCATGAATGTTTTAATAGGTCCATATAATGGTTGAATTGCAGACGGTGGAGCGAAAGATGCAACAGATGAAACAATCATTATTTTTCCACCATCGTGTTCCAACATTTTAGGAATAAATAATTTTGTAAGCATAATTACTGAAGTGCCTAGCACTCTAATGAATGCTTCTTCATCATCAATACTTGTTTCATGAAATGAAG
Organism: uncultured SAR86 cluster bacterium; assembly: GCA_902556105.1. Lineage (GTDB taxonomy): Bacteria > Pseudomonadota > Gammaproteobacteria > Magnimaribacterales > D2472 > SAR86A. The sequence continues at coordinate 62,758 of CACDUZ010000003.1, read as the reverse complement.
TCTTTATTCCATATCCAGCATTATTTATTAAGATATCAACTTTATAATTCTTATATTCACAAAATTCAAAAATTTCTCGAGGAGCATCATAATTGCTTAGGTCTTTAGAGATTAGGTCCACATGTACATTATTTGCTTCACTAATTTCTTTAGAGATGCTTTCAAGAAGTTCTGTCCTTCTTGCTGTTAATATCAAGTTATAACCTCTTCCTGCAAGATCTTTGGCAATTTCAAGCCCAATACCAGAGGATGCGCCTGTGATTAATGCATAAGAATTTTCCATGGTCATATACTATCAGTATCTAAAAGATTGAGATAGAATTGTATGCTATTTTTTAAAGGAAAATTACATATGGTCTTAAATAAGTATGCGCGCGTATATTCACTTATTTTTGTGAGTTTCATTTTCACATTTGTAAGTATTGATCTTCATTCAAATGTTAAATTAGAAGATGATGAGATCGTCTCTGAAAATTCAGATGATGAGGTAGCTGATGAAGATGCTGTTCCAGAAAATCTAGAAGAATGTATGATGCAAGCAGAAAGCATGAAGGATGCAAAAAACTGCGAAAAAGATTTCATGCAGTCTATTGAAGAATTTATTGATGAAGAAGAGTTAGTTTTAGTTGATGGGTTTTTAAAGATTTATACAAATGAAGATGGTTCAGCTTATTTTCTTAAGCTAGATGAAGAAGACTTAAATAGCAAATTTTTATATTTTTCTTACATTATGAATGCGCCTCAAGGAAGTCCTCTAACAGGTGGATTACCCTCTAATGGAAAGGTGTTAGAGTTTAGAAATTTTAAGAAAGATAAAATTGGTCTTTATCAAATAAATACTTCCTACATTACTGGTGATCCGGAAAACAATATTGCCAAGTCATCAATAACAAATATTACAGAAGCTTTTGTCGAAGTTTTTAAACCTTCTGCAAGAACAGACAATTCATATCTTATAAACGTAAATAGTATTTTACTGTCAGAAAAAATGGACTCTATCAGTTACATTCCAAGTGAATACAGAGAGTATGTATCAGTAGATTATGGCAGGCCTGACGAATCCAAAACTTTTGTCAAAAATGTTCTTAACAACGATACAAATACTGCTTTTGAAGTAACCTTCGCATTTGAAAATACTATGCCAAATTCAGATGCGTTTTCTGTTTCTGCGGTTACAGATCCTAGATATTTATCAGTGACGGGTAGACATATCTTTATAAAAATGCCTGACGATCGATTTGAAACACGTGTTAATGATCACAGGGTTGGTTATTTTGTAAATAAATCTACAGATTTAACTTCCTATGATAATTTTCCTAACTTTGCCTTGATAAATAAATGGAGATTAATTAAAAAGGATCCTAATGCAGAAATGTCAGAGCCAGAGGAACCAATCGTTTTCTGGGTAGAAAATACAACACCAGAAGAAATAATTCCTGCAGTGGTTGCTGGAATTGAAAATTGGAATATGGCTTTTGAAGAGGCTGGCTTTATAAATGCTGTGGTTGCAAAGATTCAACCAAAAGATGCTGAATGGGATGCTGCAGACTATGATTACAATGTTGTTAGATGGTCTTCAGAACCAGATGGAAATCTTCTTGGTATTGGACCAAGTGTTACCAATCCATTAACTGGCGAAATTATTTCAGGTGATGTTGTGAATAAATTACTTGCTGTCAAAGTTGGGTATAACTATAGGAAGCTTTATGGGTATACAGAGGATAATGACCCTTTAATGCAGTACATAACAAATCTAACTTTACATGAAGTTGGACATGTTTTAGGTCTTAGGCATAATTTTAGAGGCAGTTATTTATATAGCCCTGCTGAAATCCATAATAAAGAAATTACTGGTAAAACTTTGATGAGTTCAGTCATGGACTACGATCCTATTAATGTGGCGCCAGAAGGCACAGAACAAGGCATTTATTTTTCTACCGTGCCTGGGGTTTATGATAAGTGGGCTATTAAATTTGGTTATACCCCCGGCCTTACAGATGAAGAAAGGACTGAAATACTCCGTCAGTCTGTTAAAAGAGAGCTTTCTTTTGGAACTGACGAAGAAGCTATGTCATCACCCGGTAATAACATTGATCCTAGAACGAAAAGATATGATATGAGTAATGACCCTATTGCTTATGCTGAGGACATAATTGAAATAGTTGATCAAAAAATTACTGAGCTACCGGAAATCTTTGCCGATGAAGAAGGGTTTAATAATTATACAAATTCATTTTATAGATTGATAAGAACTAAAAGTAGATTCTTGGAAACAGTTGCGCAACAAATTGGTGGAATTTACATTAATAAAAAAGCTTCAAGCCAGGATGGTTCTGAGATATTGGAGCCAGTTCCATACGAAAAACAAAAACAAGCATTTGATCTTTTAAAAAAAGAAGTCTTTTCAAATGGAGCAATGAATTACGATCCAAAAATACTTGCTAATTTAGTATTTGAAAGAGGTATTGATAGTTACTATGGAAGTCTTAGCGGAAATAATGATCCAGATTTTCACTCTATTGTTTTATCTAGCCAAAGAAATATTTTAAGGAATATATTGCATCCAATTGTAATGAAAAGATTGGTTAATAGTTCGTTATACGGAAATGAATATATGCCTGATGAAGTTTTAAATGATTTAAATTCTGCAATCTTCGTTCTCAACGAAGAGCCCGATTCTTTCAAAAGAAATTTACAGTCTACATATGTAAACCTTCTTATTGATGGTTTTAATGAAGCTCCCTATGACGAAGTTTCAAAGGCTGCAATTTTCTCAGCCCTAAAAGATATCTTAGCTTACAGCAAAAGAAGTAAATTTAAGTCCAGTCACTTTGATCTTATTTATTTCAATGTAAATAATTTTTTTGAAAGTAAATAAAAGTTTTTAAGAAATCTATAAAGATTCTATCTTCAATAAAATCTCTTTGAGTTTAGTGCCTCCTGAGGCACTGTATCCTCCGGCACTTCCATCAGAACATATTACTCTATGACAAGGCCTTACAATTGGAATTGGATTTTTACCACATGCATTTGCTACAGCTCTATATGAATTGGGCTTACCTATTGCTATAGCAATTTCTTTATAGGATCTTGTCTCGCCATATGGAATTTTATCAATCTTTTCAAAAACCAGTTTTTCAAAATTAGAATTAATTGACATTAAACAGATCTAATAACTTTTGTGATCTTTTTAATAGCCCAGTCTAATTGTTCTTTAGTAATCATAAGGGGTGGAGCAAATCTTATTACGGTTTTATGAGTTTCTTTGCAAAGAAGCCCCTCATTTAAAAGCATAAGGCAAAGGTCCTTAGCATTAACTTCCGATTCGTTAAGCTCCATTCCAATCCATAGCCCCTTTCCTCTAACATCTTTAATGATTTTATTATCTATAGATTTTAATTTCGATTTAAAATAATCTCCTAAAATATGACTATTTTCTATTAGATTATCTTCATATAAAAGTTCAAGCGCCCTGCTTGCAACTTTGGTTGCGAGTGGATTGCCTCCAAAAGTAGAACCATGAGACCCTGCATTAAAATGATCCATAACTTCTTTTGAACTCAAAAATGCAGATATTGGAAGCATGGCGCCTCCAAGTGCTTTTCCAAGAATAAGTCCATCAGGTTTGATATTCTCATGCTGGTATGCAAATAATTTACCAGTCCTGCCCAGCCCAGATTGAATTTCATCGAGTATTAGTAATATATTATTAGAAGTACATAGCTCTCTTAATTTTAGAAGCCATCCATCTTTAGGCACTCTTATGCCTGCTTCACCTTGAATTGGTTCCACTAAAATAGCACATGTGTTTTTATTAATTTTTCTTTCAAAAGACTCTATTGATATACAACTATTTAAAGATTCACAGTCACATGATCCACAATAGTTTGCGCTCTCAAATCCTGGCGTGAAAGGACCAAAGCCATCTTTATATGAAGAATCCGTGGAAAAACTAACAATCGTTGTTGTTCTTCCATGAAAGTTACCATCAGCAACAATTATTTCAGCTTTATTCTCTGGAATCCCTTTTGTAAAATATCCCCATCGTCTCGCAGCTTTTATTGCAGTTTCAACTGCTTCCGCTCCTGTATTCATTGTCAAAACAGATTCGAATCCTGAAACCTTAGTAAGTGACTCTAGAAAATTTGCAAACGGTTCCGTATAAAAAGCTCTTGAAGTTATTGCTAATTTTTGTGCTTGATCTTGAATAGTTTTTATTAATTCAGGATGAGAATGCCCATGACTGACTGCAGAATATGCTGAGACCATATCAAGATATTTATTATCATCTACATCCCAGAGATATGCACCTTCCCCTCGCTCCAAAACAACTGAAAGAGGTGAATAATTTTGTGCACCATGAAGAGATTCTTTTTTGATGTATTCGTCTTGAAAACTTAATGACATGAGTGTATTTTAACCACATAAATATTATCAGCAAGGAAAGATATGAATAAACAATCAACATCACACTTATTTATGATTGAGCCTGAATCTTTCTATTCGAATGAACAAACTTCATATACAAATCACTACCAAAAAGAAGTTACAGATGAAACTCCAGAAGATGTTGCTGGAAAAGCCCTGGCTGAATTTCATAATCTTAAAAATAAAATTGAAGAGAAAGGGATAAAAATAACAAGCCTTAAGGGCTCTAAGGATTGTCCTGACCATATTTTTCCAAATTGGTTCATAACATTTCAAAATAAAACTATGCAAATATTTAGTATGTTGGCTCCAAATCGCAGAAAAGAAAAAAAGCCATCTATGATTGAACATCTTACTAAGACATATGAATTAACTGATGATATGTCCTATCTTGAAGAAAAAGAAATTTTTTTAGAATCAACAAGCAGTATGGTTTTTGATAGAGTTAATAGAATTGTCTATGCTGGAATCTCACCTAGAACTAATGCTGTTCAACTAATAATCTGGTGCCGAAATAATGATTTTGAACTTGTATTATTTGAGACAGAAAGCCATACCGGTTCTCCTATTTATCATACAGATGTCTTAATGTATGTTGGTACAGATATTATTGGAATTTGTTTTGATGTTATAAAAGAAGAACACAGAGATTACGTAAAGAAAAAGGTTGCTGAATTTCATGATGTTGTTGAACTTACTGCAAAACAAATTGAAAACTTTTGTGGTAATGCTATAGAAGCAAAAAATAACAACAATGATCTTTTTTTAATACTTTCTTCAACGGCATACAATGCTTTAAACCAAAGTCAGATAGACAAACTTCTTGAAAGCTATAAAGATATTATTCATTCTGACATACCAACCATAGAAAAATATGGTGGAGGTTCAGCAAGATGTATGCTCACAGAACTTTTTTAAAAAAAACGCCTAATAAATAGGCGTTTTAAAAATAATTTTTATTTTAGTCGTTAGGATTCATCCAAAGAGGTAAAACCGCTAGTAGTAAGCCGCCAACATAAAATAAATAAGCACCAACAGTACCTATAATGTTTCCATTCGATGCGTTATTTTCTATAAATGCTTTAGACCCAGCGCTAATGTCAACATCTCCATTTAGCATATCTAAATTCGCCAATGCAGCTGCATGTCCTTCCATTGTTCCGCTTATCCAATAGCCATTATTAAAAGCAATTAGAAAAATACCTACAGCAATTGAGGTACAAATTATTTTTGCTAACAAATTAGGTCCCTTGTCCATTACTACACTAGAGAATCTAGCTGCTACCCAAACACCAATGATGGTTGCTAAAATTACAGTAGTATTGGCTTGTCTTGACTGGGCAAAAATTTCCCAAAGACCAAGCTCAACCATACCACTTTGCATTATCATTTCTTCCATAATATCTCCCTTATTATTTAAATGACCTTATATATTAATGGATGAATGTAAAAAAAATACAAAAATTATATAAATTTTATTTACATAATTATTGTCAAATTTCTTTTATAAAATCTGATACTTGTTTTATTCCACCCAAGGGGAAGAAATGAACCTTTTCGATATTAAATGAGGGATTATTAGCTTTATGAGTTGCTAATTCGGTGATGATATTCGTTGGTTTGTATGGCAAAAGCAATTTAGTCAAATCCATTGCACGTTTCTGTATTATTTTTATAGATGCTCCAACACCACATTCAATAGAATATCTTAGAAGTGTCTGTAATTTTGCAGGGCCAGCTATTCCAATGTGAATAGGTATATCTATGCCAGATTCTTTAACGTTATTTGCCCATCTTATAACTGAATCAGCATCAAAACTAAATTGAGTTGTAATCGCCATTTTTGCATCTGTTCGTTTACTAAATTCGTTCTTCCAAGACAGTGCATGATCAACATTTTTTGTTGATCCGTCTGGATCAATGTCCATACTGCCTTCAGGATGACCCGCAATATGAAGGTTTTGGAAATCTGCTTTGTCAAAAAGCTCAGATTCAATTAATTGAATTGAAGAATCATACTCTCCGTATGGTTTATTTGCCCCACCAGCAATTAATAATCCATTTCTAACATTAGCCTCATTTTGATATTTTGATATCCAGTCTTGTAGAACATTTTTATCTTTAATTATTCGAGCAGGGAAATGTGGCATTGGTGAAAAACCTTGCTGATTTATTTTCTTAGCTGTAGCTATCATCTCATCAATTGGGGTTCCTTCTATATGGGCAATATAGATTAAAGTTCCTTTTGGAATAAGTTCAGCAAAATTATCTATTTTGGCGGCAGCCCTTGGCGTAACTTCTATTGAGAATCCATCTAAAAAATTTTTTATTGCTTCATTGCTCATAATTTATTAAACCATAAATCTGGCGGAGAGTGAGGGATTCGAACCCTCGAACCAGTTGCCCAGTTACCTCCTTAGCAGGGAGGCGCTTTCGACCACTCAGCCAACTCTCCTATTAACATTAAGAAGAGGGATTATAACTGTTTGAAAATATAAAGATAACTAATTTATCTATCGAATTCTATTTGCATTCCAAAAGGCAAATCTTCAACAACCTGACCGTCTGTAAAGGCAATATTTCCGTTCACAATTGTCATAAATATTGATGATTGAAATGTATGACCGTTAAAAGGAGACCAACCACATTTATATAAAATATTATCATTAGAAACTGTATAAGGTTTATCAATATCTAACACAGCCAAATCTGCATAATACCCCTCTCTTATATAACCTCTTTCTTTAACTTGAAATCTATTTGCAACATTGTGACTAGTTTTTTGAACAATTGTTTCAAGAGAAAGGATGTCTTGATGATAAAAGTCCATTAGAATTTGCATACCATGTTGAACAAGAGGTAACCCTGCAGGTGCCTTAGAATAACTTTGATTTTTCTCTTCCCATGTATGAGGAGCATGATCAGTTGCAATGATATCAATTTTATCTGTTAGCAAAGCATTTATTAGAGCAAGTCTATCTGACTCATATTTGATAGAAGGATTACACTTTATCTGATTACCAAGATCAGCATATCGTGATTCATTAAAATACATATGGTGAACACAAACCTCAGCTGTTATTTTTTTACCATCAATCTTTCCAGCAGTAAAAAGTTCCATTTCTTTTTCTGTAGTTAAGTGAAAGACATGAAGATCCGAATCATATTTTTTTGCTAAATCCACTGCAAGTGAGCTAGATAAATAACAGCTTTCAACATCTCTTATTAAATGATGATGCTCAGCTGATAAGTCATTTCCATATTTTTCAAAGAACAGCTTTTCATTGTCTGTAACTCTTTGTGGATCTTCACAATGAGTAACAACAATTAGTGGAGAATAATTAAAAATATCGTCAAGGGCATCAATGCTATCAACTAACATTTCACCTGTGGATGCTCCCATAAATACTTTCAAAGCTGCTGCTTGATTAATATCAACATTTTTAATTTCTTCAATATTTGTATTGCTTCCACCTAAATGGAAAGAATAATTCGAAAGTGATCTGGTGCTTGCTAATTCAAATTTTTTAGTTAAATTTTCATTTGTGGTGGTAGTTGGATTGACGTTTGGCATTTCAAAATAACTTGTAACCCCTCCTGCTAAGCCAGCTTTTGATTCAGTTGCGATCTCACCTTTATGTGTTAATCCAGGTTCTCTAAAATGAACTTGATCATCAATAAGCCCAGGAATTACATTCTTGCCACCAATATCTATAACTTTTTTTGATTCTGAATCAATCTCTTTGCTGATGAGTTCAATTCTAGAATTTTTAATTGCTATATCAGATTCAAATATAGAACCTTCATTAACAATATTGCAATTCTTCAAAATTAAATCATACATTTATTTCTCCAGTTCAAATTCTTCATGAAGAACCTGAACAGCTTTATCAACTAAGACTTCATCAATAACCATTGTTATTTTGATTTCTGATGTGCATATAATTTGTATATTTACATCATTCTCAGATAAAGCTTTGAAGGCTCTACTAGCGACGCCTGTTTGTGATCTCATTCCTGCTCCAACTAAGGATACTTTTGCAATATCTGAATTAACTATCAAGTCTTTGTATTGAACATCATTTTTAGAGGTTTTAATAACTTTATTAACCACATCTTGATCTTCAGATGCTACCGTAAAAGTAAAATCTGTTTTACCATCAACACTTACATTTTGAACAATAACATCTACCTCAACCTCTGCATCACTTATTGGGCCAAGTATCTTAAAGGCTGTTCCTGGAGTATCACCGACCCCGTGCAAAGTAAATTTAACCTGATCTTTTTGAAAGGCAATGCCTGAAACTACTGAATTTTCCATACTCTCATCCTTTTGAGATATTAATGTTCCACTTCCATCATTAAAACTTGATAGAACTCTAACAGGAACATTATATTTATTAGCAAATTCCACCGCTCTGGTTTGCATAACTTTAGCACCTTGGCTAGCAAGCTCGAGCATTTCTTCCATTGTAATAGAATCTAATTTTTTTGCATTCGGGACTACTTTAGGATCGGTTGTAAAAATGCCATCTACATCAGTGTAAATGTCACATCTTTCTGCACCGACTTGTGCTGCAATTGCAACGGCTGTGGTATCAGACCCTCCTCTTCCTAAGGTTGTAACATCGCCTCCTGCTGTTACACCCTGGAATCCAGTAATAATAGGAATAGTATTATCTTTTATAGTGTTCAAAATTTTGTCAGCATCAACATCTAAAATCTTTGCTTTTGAATATGAATCAGTAGTTCTCATAGAAATCTGAGAAGCAGAATACGATCTTGCTTTAATTCCTTTTGACTGAAGAGCCATAGCTAAAAGAGCTGAGCTAACTGTTTCTCCTGTAGATACTAGTGCATCAAACTCTCTTTTATCAGGATCTTTATCAAAATGCTTAGCTAGTTTAACAAGTCTATTTGTTTCTCCACCCATAGCTGAAACGACTACGATAATTTTTTTTGATTTAGATGCTTCTTTAATAATCTCCGCCACAGCATCTATTCTTTCAACAGATCCGACAGATGTGCCTCCAAATTTTTGAACAATAATTTCAGTCATAGTATTCTTATTTTGCGAGGGATTTTACTGAATCTGGTATAGAAGTCACGAAATCTTTAATACTTTTTGTTTCGCCTGCACCTTGAGCAAAGTCAGGCCTTCCGCCACCCTTGCCTCCAATTTGATTGGATAAAGTGGAAATTACTTCTTTTGCCGAAAGAGAATCAGTTAAATTGTTAGTAACACCGCAGACTATTGCAATCTTATTATTTGCTTCTGTAAAGATAACTATACAAACCTTTTCATTTGTATTTTTCTTTTCATCAACAAGATATCTCAAGTCCTTAGTGTTTTCTAATTCCACTTGCTCAATTATTAACTTCCAATCTTTAAAATCATGAGTGTCTGACAAAAGAACAGATGTTTTTGAGCTGTTACCACCTGAGTTCTTTTTTAACTTTTTGTTTTCTTCTATTAATGAATTAACTTTTTCTTGAATATCCTCTGCTGAAACATTGAGAGTGTTCTGAAGTGAATTATTAATATCTCTAATTTTATTAATATGTTCGATCGATTTAAGGCCTCCAATAGCTTCAATTCTTCTTATGCCTGAAGCAACGCTGGATTGATTTGTTATTACAAAAAGGCCGATATCACCTGTTCTTTTCACATGAGTACCGCCACATAATTCTACTGAATAGGAGTTGTCTCCCATTGTTAATACTCTAACTTCATCATCATATTTTTCGCCAAACAATGCCATAGCTCCAGATTTAAGAGCATCATCAATGTTCATAAGTTCAGTCTTAACCTCAAGATTGTTCAACCCTTCTTTATTGACTATCGATTCAATCTTAGAAATTTCATCCTGAGTTAAAGGTTTATCATGTGAAAAATCAAATCGTAATTTATTTTCATCAACCAAAGAACCTTTTTGCTGAACATGAACACCCAAAACTTCCCTCAACGCAGCATGAACAAGGTGTGTTGATGAATGATGAATTGCAATAGCAGATCTTTTCTCTTTTTCTACGCTCATTTTTATTACATCGCCAGTTTTAATTTTGCCTTTTTCAATAAAGGCTTTATGAATATACACTTTGCCTTGTTTCTTGCAATCTAAAATAGTACCAGTAGATGATTTAGATGCAAACATACCCTTGTCACCTATTTGTCCTCCTGCTTCTGCATAAAATGGAGTTTGGTTACATGCAAAAAATACTTCTTCATTATTTTTAGCTTCTTTTATTCTTTCTTGGTTCTTCCAAATCACAAGAACTTCTGAGTCTGCTTCTAAGTCTTCATAACCCAAGAATTTTGTTTCCTGAACTCCGGAAGCAGCTGGAAGCGATGAAACAAAGCTGCTTGAAGCCTTGGAAGTTTCTTTTTGCTCATCCATGCATTCATTGAATCTCTTTTTATCAATCAATAAATCTTTTTCTCTTGCTATGTCTGCAGTTAAATCAAATGGAAAGCCAAAAGTATCATGAAGCTTAAATACAACATCACCTGAAATAGTTTTGTCTGTCATTTTGGAAATTGTATCTTCTAGAATATCTATGCCTTTTTCTAAGGTTTCAAAAAATTTATATTCTTCGTTCTTAATTGCTTGGGTAATTTCTTTTTCTTTAGGTTTTAATTCCGGATATGCAGAGCTCATTAATTTTATTAAATCTTTCACAAGCAGATGCATAAAAGGCTCTTTAGCATCCATCTTATATCCATGTCTTATGCCTCTTCTCATAATTCTTCTTAAAACATACCCCCTACCTTCTTTTTCTGGAACAACTCCATCAGCAATTAAAAAAACTGCAGATCTAATATGATCGGCAATCACTCTATGAGAGGTGCTTTTTTCGTGGCCAAGTATTTTTTCTGAAGCAAAGATTAAATCCTTAAAAACGTCCGTATCATAATTTGAGTTTACACTCTGAAGAACTGCTGCAATTCTCTCTAAACCCATTCCTGTATCTACAGAAGGTTTTGGAAGAGGCTTCATGACTCCGGATTCATCTCTATTAAATTGCATAAAGACAAGGTTCCATATTTCTATAAACCTATCTCCCTCATCACCATCTGCGCCTGGTGGTGTGCCTTCAATATGATCACCGTGATCATAGAATATTTCAGAGCACGGTCCACATGGGCCTGTATCACCCATTGACCAAAAATTATCTTCATCTCCTAGCCTGGCAATTCTGTTTGCATCAACTCCAATTATATTTTTCCAGATTTCTTCTGCTTCATCGTCATCCTTATATACAGTTATCCAAAGCTTATCTTTATCTAGCTTTAGGACTTCTGTTAGAAACTCCCAAGCATATTTAATTGCTTCCTCTTTAAAATAGTCCCCAAAACTAAAATTGCCCAACATCTCAAAGAAAGTATGGTGACGAAGTGTATATCCTACATTCTCTAAATCGTTATGTTTACCGCCAGCTCTTATACATCTTTGTGAAGTTGTTGCTCTGGTAAAGTTTTTACTTTCAGTTCCTAGAAAGACGTCTTTGAATTGAACCATTCCAGCATTTGTAAATAACAAAGTTTCGTCATTGTTTGGGATTAATGAGCTTGATGGAACAATCTCATGCCCTTTTGAATTAAAGTATTCTAAAAAAGACTCTCTAATTTGATTAGTTTTCATTTTAATTAGAATTCATTAATTTTTTATATTTTTTATAGTTCTCTACATAATGATCAGCAGCCATTGATACAGCGCTTTGCTCTTCATCACTAAGAGTTTTTTTTACCTTTCCAGGAATTCCAAGAACCATTGATCCATCAGGCACTTCCATTCCTTCTGTGACCAAAGCCTTAGAACCGATGATACAATTTTTTCCTATTTTTGCTCCATTTAAAATAACGGAACCTATTCCAATTAAACTGCCGTCGCCAATCGTACAACCATGAAGCATTGCCATATGACCAACTGTAACCTTCTTTCCGATAGAACATGCAAAGCCTGGGTCGGTATGAATAATTGCTCCATCTTGCACATTTGAACCTTCCCCAATATATATTGGTTCATTGTCTGCTCTCAAGACTGCGTTAAACCATATGCTTGCATCCTTAGCTAGAGCAACTTCTCCAATAACATTAGCATTGGGAGCAATCCAATAATCATCTCCAGCTGTTTGAAGTTTTTTATCACCTAAATCAATATTCATCGTATGTTCTAAATAAATTTATATCTGTTTTTGTAGGGGCATCAAAACAAATATTTAAAAAATCCGCAGCAATCATTGCTGTAAGTCCCCATATACGGTTCCCATTATAAACCCAACTTGGAATATATACTTTTAAATCCTTTCTATTAAATTCTTTATACTCAATATTTTCCTCATTCATTAGAAAGCTAATAGGAACAGTAAATATCTCATCAATTTCAAAATTACCTTTAAAGTCCTGCGACTGATTTAAATAACCAACGAATGGATTTACTTCTATTTTATGCCTAGATAATAAAAAATTTAAGGGTCCTAATTTAGTTACATTTTCCATATCTAAATTAATTTCTTCATTAGATTCTCTCAATGCGGTTTGATAAAGATTCGAATCTCCATCTTCCCACTTCCCACCTGGAAAGCTTACTTCCCCCGAATGAGTTTTTAATTGTTCTGACCTTTTAGTAAATAAAATTTTGTATTCTTCATCGTCATTATCTTTAATGAGAAGAATCAGGACACCAGCTTTTTTATATTTTGTGGGGTCTGTTAGATTTATTTGTTCAAGTTTTTGCTTTATGCTGTCCAACATATTGATAAGTTTAACTTCTTACGTATCTATATTCTCTAATTAAGGAAGAAAATTGAAATATTGTTCTAATTGTGGAAATTCAAATATGGAATTTAAGGTTCCAGAGGGCGATAATCTAAAAAGATACTACTGCCCAGAATGCGACACAATTTTTTATACAAATCCCAATGTGGTTGTTGGTGCACTGTGTATAAGAAAGGACAAAATCCTTATGGCCAAAAGAAATATTAATCCTCGAAAAGGTTTATGGACTTTACCAGCTGGCTTTATGGAAAATGCAGAAACTCTTCAAGATGGTGCTTTGAGAGAAACATTTGAGGAAACCGGATCAAAAGCGAAAGTAAAGATGCCCTATACATTGTTTAGCCTTCCACATATCAATCAAATTCATATGTTTTTTTTAGCAGATCTTTTAGATGAAGATTTTGGACCCACTTCAGAAAGTTCAGAAGTTAGATTATTTACTATAGATGAGATTTTATGGGACGAAATAGCATTTCCAACGGTAACAAAAACACTCAAGTACTATATTGAAGATCTAGAAAAAGATAATTATATTTTTAGAGAAGAAGATATCAAACTTTGGTAATTAATTTTCGTCGCTAAACTTTCTTGCATTAACAAATATCTGCATCCATGGAGAAAACTCTTTCCAGTCTTTGGGATGCCAGCTCATTTGAAGCTTTCTAAAAACTCTTTCTGGATGCGGCATCATGATTGTTATTCTTCCATCAGCAGCAGTGATTCCCGTAATACCTTCATCTGAGCCATTAGGATTAAGTGGGTATTTTTCAGTGTCGTTTTGATTTGAATCAACAAAATTTATAGCTATTTGATTTTGATTTTTTAATTCTGTAAGCATGTTTCCATTAAAATTCGTTCTTCCTTCTCCATGGGCTGATGCTACAGGCAATGTCCACCCATCCATATTGTTTAATAGAACTGAATCGGTGTTTTTAATCTTCACTTGAACAAGTCTTGCCTCAAATTGATCTGATAAATTTCTTTCAAAACTAGGCCAATTATCTGCACCAGGAATTATTGCCTTAAGACTTGATAGCATCTGGCATCCATTGCAGACCCCTAAGGTAAAAGTATCTTGATTATTAAAAAAGCTTTCAAACTGATCTTTAACATTGTTGTTATAGAGTATTGTTTTGGACCAACCTCCTCCAGCTCCCAAGACATCTCCATACGAAAATCCTCCACAAACAGCCATACCCTGAAAATCTTTTAAAAAAGCTTTTCCTTCCAATAGGTCTTGCATATGAACATCAACAGCATCAAATCCTGCAAGACTAAAAGCTGCTGCCATTTCATTTTGACCATTTACTCCCTGTTCTCTCAAGATAGCTACTTTTGGCTTGGTTACTTTAGTACTGAAGGACTTAATTTGTGATTCATCAAAACTTGTATTAGCAATGAGTCCTGAAAGTCCTTCATCATCCAAAAGACTTAATTCTGAGTCTGCGACTTCTATATTGTCTCTAATTCCTTGAATGGCATGTGATGTTTCACGCCATATCTTTTCTAGTTCAATAATAGGCTCATTGAATAATTCAGCTTCTTCTTTAACGATCGTAAAATTTTTATCTTCAATATTGGCTATTTCTTTAACTATCAAGCCTTTCTTATTCAAAGACTCTATGATTGTATTTGAATCATCTTTTTTAACTTGAATAACGAAACCTGATTCTTCAGAGAAAAGTTGTTCATTTATATTATCTATTCCAGATAAATCTAACCTCATACCTACTTTCTTCGTAAAACACATTTCAAGTAATGATGTAATTAGACCGCCATCGGAAATATCATGAATGGATAGTATTGTTTGATTGGAAATCATTTCTTGAATGCATGTAAACATTGATTTGAAATCATCAACACTATCTATATCAGGGGTATCTTTATACTTAGATTCTGTTACCTCTGAAAAAATTGAGCCTGCCATTCTATTTTTACCATTTAATTTAATCAAAAATAGAGAGGTTTCTTCTTCTATATTAAGTTCTGGCGTGGCACAAACTCTAACATCATCAACAGGAGCCATAGCAGTTACTACACCAGACAACGGGCTTGTGACCTGAAGTTGATTGCTGTCATCAGACCACTTAGTTTTCATTGACAATGAATCTTTACCAACAGGAATTGAGACTGCTAAATCAATGCTTATTTTTGATAATGCCTCTACTCCTTCTCTCAGAGCCAAATCTTCTTCGTTTTCACCTGAAGCAGCCATCCAATTAGCTGAAACCTGAACATTGTTTAATCCTTTAATAACGACTCCCGCCATATTGGTTAAAGCCTCTGCCAGGGCCATTCGCATTGAAGCAGCTGGATTAGAGAGTGCTAATGTAGGCTTTTCTCCAATAGATAAAACCTCACCAGAATTTGAGGTAAAAGATCTTAAACTTAGTGAATAGTCTGATACTGGAACTTGATAGGGACCAACAAATTGATCTCTTGCCACCATTCCACCAACAGTTCTATCTCCAATTGTTATAAGAAATGACTTGGATGCTACAGTTGGATGTTGAAGAACTTTTATTATTGCAGATTTAAGATCAAATTTTTCTGCATCATCTTCTTTTAAATCTTTTCTTTTATAGGTGTTGACCCTCATCTCTGTAATAGGCAAATCTCCAAATAACATCGATAGAGGAACATCCACAGGATAATTATCATTAGTATCGTCATAGAGTTTTACAGATTTCTCTTTGGTCGTTACTCCCACAATTGCATACTCGCATCTTTCTCTTTTACAAATTTCTTCAAAAGATTTTTTATTATCTTGATGAATTGCTAAAACATATCTCTCTTGCGATTCATTTGACCAAATTTCCATGGGTGACATAGATTTATCTGAATTTGGTATTTTTGATAATTCAATATAAACACCTAGCTCTGAATCCTTTGCTAATTCAGGAATAGCATTTGATAATCCGCCTGCTCCTACATCATGAATAAATTCAATAAAACTATTTTCTTGAGCTGAGCATTTATTTATTACTTCTTGGCAACGTCTCTCCATTTCTGCGTTATCTCGTTGAACAGATGCAAAATCTAAATCTTCATCGCTCTCTCCTGAAGAGACTGATGAGGCTGCTCCTCCTCCAAGACCAATTAACATTGCTGGACCTCCTAGCACTACAACTAGGTAATCCTCTTCAATTTGAAGTTTAAAATTATTTTTATCTCTTATTTCTCCTATACCACCAGCCAGCATTATTGGTTTGTGATATCCGTATGCTTTGTTTTGAGAGAATTCAGTTTCAAAGGACCTAAAATAACCAAGCGTTGCAGGCCTTCCAAACTCATTATTAAATGCAGCAGCTCCAATTGGAGCTTCAATCATTATTTCTAATGGAGAAGCAATCCTTGATGGCTTGTATTCTTCTTTTTCCCAACTTCTTAATAAATTTGGAATTCTTAGATTTGAAACGTTATAACCCATTAAGCCTACCTTAGGTTTAGCACCTCTACCTGTGGCACCCTCATCTCTAATCTCACCACCAGAGCCCGTCGATGCTCCTGGATATGGGGAAATAGCTGTAGGATGATTATGTGTTTCAACTTTAATAGTTGAATTCAAATCGTCTTCAACAAATTCATAAATATTCGAATCGTTTAAATGAAGTCTTTCAACTTTTGCACCTTCAACAATAGCTGCATTGTCTTTGTATGCAGATATGATTCCATCAGGAGAGGATTTGCTAGTGTCTTTAATTAAATCAAATAATGTATCGTTCTTTTGCGATCCATCTAGGTTCCATTTAGCATTAAATATTTTATGCCTGCAGTGTTCAGAATTTGCTTGTGCAAACATCATCAATTCTGCATCTGTTGGATTTCTTTTTTCTTTGGAATAAAAATCATATAAGTAATCGATCTCATCATCACTCATAGCAAAACCAAATGATTTATTTGCAAGTTCTAATTCTTGTTTTCCTTTATTAATTAAATCTATCTGATTTAAAGATCGTGGTTCATCTGCAACAAAAAGATTCTCAAATTCTTTGGTATCTAAATAAATTGACTGGGTCATTCGATCGAATAGCATGGATGTATTTAAGCTCTGTTTATCAAACTCACAATCTATTTGAAATCCAAAAAGTCTTTCTACTCTGAGAATATTCTTGAGTCCTACATTGCTTATAATATCCTCAGTTTTTGATGACCAAGGCGAAATAGTTCCAAGCCTTGGGCCAACATAAAATGAGAATTTCTCTTCTTGTTCCGTTGCTGAAAGCACATCCTTAATAGCCTCTAAATTAAAGTCCTCAGAATCAGCAAGTATTAAATATATTTCATTGGAATGAATGTTGGCATCTAGATTGTTTAATTTATTAAATTCGCGTCTAATTTGTTCAAGTTTTGAGCTTGAAAAACTTTGCTTACCCTTAAATATAAAGCTTTTAGTCTTTGACACTTCTTTAAGTCTGAAATATTGTATATATGAATTATAAAGTCTTTATATATTAAATAATTAAAAATGAGGAATATCTTTAGATTTTTTTTGACTCCACTAATGATAATACTAATATCTGCCTGTGGCTTTGTTGAAGAAAAGCTTAGCTGCGAAGATATTCTTGAAAACACCTATTCACAATCTTCGTTAAATAATTTTGAAAAAAATAAATTTAAAGATTTATTATCGCTGCGATATCCTGAATTTGACGTTATGTTCAAAGAGGCTTCTGAGGAAACTAATATAGAGAAAAACTTACTTGCAGCTATTTCATTCCAAGAATCTCAATGGGATCCAAGAGCTAAATCCAGTATGGGTGTTAGAGGCATGATGATGGTTACTCTTGAAACAGCAGCTTTAGTAGGAGTAGAAAAAAGATTAAATCCAGAACAAAATATTAAAGGTGGAGCTAAATATTTTGCAATGCTTTATGAAAAAAATAAGATTGGTCCAACTCAATCTGATAAATTATCCACTACTCTAGCCAGCTACAATCTAGGTCCAACAAATATTATTAATGTAGCAAATGAAATTAGTAATAATATCGAAAAAGTATCTTGGAATGAGATTAAAGATAAGTTAAAAGATATTGAAAGTTCTGAGTTTAATTTGACAGATAATGGTTCTTACACCAGAGGTCAGCAAGCAATAGATTATGTTAATAGAGTGCAGGACTATTACAGACTATTAAGTGCTCATTCGTGTATTGCACCTAAAGATCAATTAACTTTCTTTTAAGATAATTAATCTTATCTCTGCAAACTGCTGCTTTCTCAAATTCCATTTTTTTAGCTAAAGCAAACATTTCATCTTCTAATTTCTTGAGAGTTTCAGTTAAATTTTCTACAGTGTCATCTTTGATTTTAAATGAAACAATTTTTTCTATATCTTCTCTTTGCTTCTTGGTGTTACCTTTGATAACTCTTGCTCCTTCCATAATATCTTTTACTTTGGTAGAAATAGATTTAGGAGTGACATTATTTTTTTCATTATATTTTTCTTGAATGGACCTTCTTCTATCTGTTTCATCAATAGCTCTTTGCATTGATCCGGTAACCTTATCTGCATAAAGTATTGCTCTTCCTCTTAGGTTTCTTGCAGCTCTCCCAATGGTTTGAATTAGAGTTGTATCCGATCTAAGGAAACCTTCTTTATCAGCATCTAATATAGCCACCAAACTCACTTCAGGAATATCGAGCCCTTCCCTTAAAAGATTAATACCCACCAAGACATCAAATTTTCCAAGTCTTAGATCCCTTATTATTTCTACTCTTTCAACTGTATCAATATCTGAGTGCATGTATCTTGCAGAGATATTATTCTCATTAAGGTAATCGGTTAGATCTTCCGCCATACGTTTAGTAAGTGTGGTGATTAAAACTCTTTCCTTCATTGCAACTCTTTCGTTGCATTCTCCAATCACATCGTCAATTTGTGTTGATGCCGGTCTTATTTCTACATCTGGATCTGTAAGACCTGTTGGTCTAATAATTAATTCAACAAGATTGTCTTGATGTTCTTTTTCATATTTACTTGGAGTTGCTGAAACATAGATTCTTTGCGGTGCCATCATTTCCCACTCTTCAAATTTAAGCGGTCTATTATCCAGGGCTGAAGGCAGCCTAAAACCATATTCAACTAGAGTTTCTTTTCTAGATCTATCGCCTTTGTACATAGCTCCAATTTGTGGAACTGACACATGAGATTCATCTATAAAGACAACAGCATCTTTTGGTATGTAATCAAATAAACATGGTGGTGACTCTCCAGGACTTCTTCCACTTAGGTATCTAGAATAATTTTCAATTCCTTGGCAATATCCTAATTCTCTCATCATCTCAATGTCATAGGTTGTCCTTTCTTGAAGGCGCTGAGCTTCAACTAATTTATTATTTTCTTTCAAAGACTCTAAACGTAATTTCAATTCATCTTTTATATCAGGAATACAATTAGTCACAGTTTCTCTTGGAGTTACGTAATGAGTCTTAGGAAATATTGTTGCCCTTGGTATTTCATTTATTACTACTCCAGTTAATGGATCAAACCAAGATAACCTTTCTATTTCATCTCCAAAAAATTCTATTCTGAGTGCTTCTTTATCAGAGTCTGCAGGATAAACATCAACGGTATCACCTCTGACTCTAAAGGTTGCTCTTCTAAAGTCTAAATCATTTCTTGTATATTGCAGTGCGGACAGCCTAAGAACTAAATCTCGTTGAGAAATAGTATCTCCTCTGTCTAGGTGAACTACCATTTTAAGATATGACTCAGGGGCGCCGAGACCATATATAGATGAAACAGTTGCTACAACAATAGTATCTTTTCTCTCTATTAAAGCTTTGGTAGCAGATAACCGCATCTGTTCAATATGCTCGTTTATCGAAGCATCCTTTGCAATATAGGTATCAGAAGTTGGAACATATGCCTCAGGTTGATAGTAATCGTAATAAGAAACAAAATACTCAACCGAATTATTTGGAAAGAAATCCCTGAACTCTCCATACAACTGAGCTGCAAGTGTTTTGTTATGCGCCATAATAATTGCTGGTCTTTGAGTCTCCTCAATAACCTTTGCCATGGTATAAGTTTTTCCTGAGCCAGTAACCCCCAAAAGAGTTTGATGAAGCAGACCATCACCCAATCCAGAAACCAAATTCTTAATTGCATCAGGCTGTGATCCTGCTGGCTCAAAATCTGAAACTACCTTTAATGTTTTTTCCATTTACTTATGTATAAAAAATTACTTATAATGCTTTGCTATTCGCGTTCCTCAGTAGCTCAGCGGTAGAGCAGTTGACTGTTAATCAATTGGTCGTTGGTTCGATCCCAACCTGAGGAGCCATTTCTAATATTATTACAAAAATATTCATTTAAGTATTAAGAATAAAGAACTTCTTAATTAAATTATATAAATTATCTCTAACTTTTATAAATGCTGCCTTAGATTGTGCATCTGAAAAATTTACGTTTGCAGGATCCTCATTCATCCAATGAATTTTTTTAGCATTATTGTTTAATATTGGGCATACCTCTTCGGCGCATAATGTAATTACAAAATCTAAATTATCCATAAAACTTTTTTCAAGATCTTCTATTGATTTAGAATATTGACTTGAAATATCTATACCTATTTCATTCATTGCCCAGACCGCATTAGGATTAATTTTTCCTGTAGGTATTGAGCCTGCACTCTCAATCACATGATTTTTACCAAGAATTTCTCTTGCTAAGCCTTCTGCTATCTGACTCCTTGCTGAGTTTCCAACACACAAAAATAAAATATTCATTGACCAAAATTGTGGATTTTAAAATATAAAGGTATCTTATAACTTTTAATAATAATTAATAAAGTGTTTGGTAAAGTTACTGTAAAGAAAATGCTTAATGGCCTTGATGGCCATCTTGGAGAAGATGACTATTCGGAGCCTTTAGAAATACTAATAAATTCAGCAAATAAAAATAATAAATTTAATATGTTTGGTTTTATTGCATTTAAAAATCAGTTAAAAGATAGGCTCAAAGTAAGAAGTAAGATATACAGTTTTATTAAAAATAAGGACCTACCCTGTCCTGCTGATCCTGTTTTTGTGACGGGGCTTCCAAGATCAGGAACTACTTTCTTATTTAATTTGCTTTCTTTAGATGATAACTATAGATCTCCCCGATATTGGGAAATAATGTCTCCGCTTCCACTAACTAAAAATGAAACTGACATAAGAAGAAGAGAGTGGAAAATAAATGCCGAACTAAAATTTGCTAGAACAATAATTCCTAAACTAAGGTTGATGCATCACATCCGTGCACAAACACCTGAAGAATGTGAACTAATAGCAACAATGAATGTGAGAAGTTTTGTGTTCATGTGTATGGCTAATGTTCCTGAGTATGTTGAATATCTCAAAGATTGCAGTTTTGATTCTGTGTTCTTGTGGCATAAAAGATTTTTACAAATATTAGAAATGAATGGGAGGCCAAAAAAGTGGTTATTAAAAGATCCAAGCCATATAGGACATATACCAGAGATATTATCAGCCTATCCAAATGCAAAATTTATAAACATACATAGAAACCCAATTGAATCTGTTGCGTCTTTTTGTAGTCTAACTAAAAACATAAGATCCGCGTTTTCAAAAAACGTAAATCCTGACCAAATTGGTGATCTAATTTTAGATTTTTGGCAGCATAGTCTTAATAAAGGGATGCTTGAAAAACAGAAATTATTTCCAAA
Source organism: uncultured SAR86 cluster bacterium (assembly GCA_902556105.1). Classification (GTDB taxonomy): domain Bacteria; phylum Pseudomonadota; class Gammaproteobacteria; order Magnimaribacterales; family D2472; genus SAR86A. Next base: position 40,879 of record CACDUZ010000003.1, on the reverse strand, counting down.
TCAAATTGCAGATATTAGTTACACTAATTTTATCAAAAGTCCTCTCGATGCTATAAAGGGTGCTTATCAAAAATTAGAACTTGATATTGATATAAAAACTGAAAACAAAATTAATGAATATATCAATAATCAAAAATTGATAGAAAAAGAACAGCATATATATTCACTTGCTGAGTTTGGTCTAAGCAAAGAAAAAGTTGAGCATCATTTTAAAAACTACATGATGAACTATGAATTTTAATGATAAAATTATCACTAAAATTTGAGCATCAATTTGAAAATCATTAAATTAAAATATTTTTTAGCTTTCTCAGTCCTGGCGATGCTTATATCTTGTTCTGATTTAAATGAGAGTGATTCAATTAATAATTCTATGGAGAAAACTATGACAAAAGTAACTATTAAAACGTCAGTTGGTGATATACAACTTGAGCTCAATGATGAGAAGGCTCCGATAACTGTGGAGAACTTTAAAACAATTGCCAATTCTGGTTATTACGAAGGAACTATATTTCATAGAGTTATCAATGGTTTTATGGTTCAGGGTGGTGGCTTAACTGCTGATATGAATAATAAATCAAGTGGGACTGCTCCAATACAAAACGAAGCAAATAATGGCCTTTCTAATGATAGAGGCACCATTGCAATGGCAAGAACAATGGACCCTCATTCTGCAACCGGTCAGTTTTTTATTAATCATAAAGATAATGGTTTCTTAAACCATACTGGAGAGAATTCTCAGGGCTGGGGCTATGCTGTTTTTGGGTCTGTAACCGAAGGGATGGATGTTGTTGATCAAATTGCCGATGTTGCAACAGGCTCTTCAGGTGGCCATCAAGATGTTCCTGTAGATGCTATAACAATTGAGTCTGTTACTATTAGTGAATGAAGCCACGCTTTATATCAGACATACATTTAAACGAAGACAGTCCTCATTTAACTAATGCGTTTAAGGTATTCTTAAATGAATCTAAAGAATCATGCACTCATCTCTTTATATTAGGAGATCTGTTTGAAATTTGGATTGGGGATGATGATGATAATTCTTTTAATCAAGAAATAAAAAAAATTCTTACCGACTTTACTTCGGATGGTCCCAAGACATTTCTGATGCATGGCAATAGAGATTTTTTAATTGGAGAAGCTTTTGCAGATGAGGTTGGTATTTCTATACTCCCTGACCCACATACTTTAGATATTAATGGCTTGAAGACGATCATTAGTCATGGTGATTTCTTGTGCACTGATGATGTTGACTATATAGATTTTAGAAACAAAGTTAGATCTGAAGAATGGCAAAAAGATTTTTTATCTAAAGATATTGCTGAAAGAAATGAAATTGCAAATTCATTGAGGTCTGACAGCAAAGATGCCACATCCCAGAAATCTCTTGATATCACAGACGTTAATATTGAATCTACAAAAAACTTTCTAGAAGAAAATAAGCCAGATATCTTCATTCATGGTCATACGCATAGACCAAAAATACATGACTATGATTTATCAAAAAGAATTGTTCTTGGTGATTGGGACAAGTCTGGTTGGTACTTCTCTATTATTGAAAATAGTTTATATCTAAAAGAATTTAAAATTTAAAAACAGCATTGTTTTAAACTTATATATACTGTATATTTATACAGTATTAAGTAATTCCTATGAAAGTTGACTATATCGGAAAAATTTCTGAAGAAAATCTGCCGGCAATATTTGTGCCCTATTTTCTTGAATCGGTCCATGCAGGGTTCCCCAGCCCTGCTAGTGACTATATTGAAAGTCCTATAGATTTAAATAAACACTTAATCAAAAATGGAGCAGCAACTTTTTTAGTCAGAGCACAAGGACAGTCTATGGTTGGATCTGGTATCACTGATCAAGCAGTCCTGGTAGTTGATAGAAGTATCAAACCATCTCATAACAGTATTGTTGTTGCCACAATTGATGGTGAATTTGTATGCAAGAGATTAAAACTCAAGCCAAGGATGTGCTTGATGCCAGATAATCCTGACTACCCTCCTATATTTATAAATCATGGTCAAGAGTTAGAAATAGTAGGAACCGTTACAGCTGCAATTAATAAATTCTAATGGCTTTTGCTCTTGTGGACTGTGAAAGTTTTTATGCATCTTGTGAAAGAATATTTCGCCCAGATTTAAAAAATATACCCATTGTTGTACTTTCTAATAATGACGGTTGTGTCATTGCAAGAAGCACTGAAGCAAAAAAGATGGGTATTAGTATGGGAGTTCCTTGGTTTAAGGTAAGAGATTCTTTTCTGAAAGAAAATGGTCAAGTGTTCTCATCAAACTTCACTTTTTATGGTGATATATCCGCTAGAGTGATGAATATTCTGGAAGGTTTTGTTCCAAGAACTGAGGTCTACAGTATTGATGAAGCTTTTTTAGATTTAGATACTTTAAAGAAAAATTATGATTTATATGATTTTGGATGTCATATAAGAACCCTTGTGAGGCAATGGACTGGAGTTCCTGTTCGAATAGGAATAGCTCCTAATAAAACATTAAGTAAAATTGCTATCAACGAAATCAAAAGAAGAAATGCTCCAACATCTGTATTACATCTTTCAAATAAAAACCAAATTAGAGAAGCTCTAAAACATACACCAGTACATAAAGTTTGGGGGGTTGGAAGAAGACTCAATGATCATTTAAATGCTGCTGGTATCAATACAGCCTTAGAGCTTGCAAAAGTAAGTCCTCAAAATATTAGAAAAAAATTTAGCATTGTCCTAGAAAGAACGGTAAGAGAGCTTAGAGGTGAAAGATGCTTAGGTATTGAAGATGATATTTCCTCGAAGAAACAAATCGTTGTAAGCAGAAGTTTTGGTGAGAGGGTTTCTAATCTAGAAACTCTAAAACCAATAGTTAGTAATTTTGCTGTACGAGCAGCAGAAAAATTAAGACACGAAAGACAAAAATGCTCTCAAGTATCTGTATTCGTCAGAACTAGTCCTTTCAATAAAAATAAACCCCAACATACTGGAATGAAAACAATAGAATTATTTACTCCAACAAACGACACCAGGGATATCCTTATAGCAGCAAAAAAAGGATTATTACCAATTTTTAGATCAGGATATGACTATGCAAAAGCTGGAATAATTTTGAATAGGTTTTCTGATGAACAAACTAAACAATATTCGTTATTCAAAGACCCCAACGAGCCAAAAGAAGACACAAAACTTATGAAGTATATTGATCAGATGAATACTTATGAAACTCAAATCTACTATGCATCACAAAATACAAAAAGATGGTCACCAATGAAACAAAATATGACCTCTCCTAAATATACGACTAATTGGTATGAGTTACCGAAGGTAAATTGAATGATCAAAAAACTGAATAAAAAAAGAGTTAAAAGACATAGGCCTCTTGGGAAATGGTATTTAGATAAAGGCACAACAGATTATTCAAGAATATTTATGCAATTATTAGATATTGAGCTTGAATTACGAGAGCTAAAAGATCAGATATGGATTCATGTATTAAGGCTTAGATTTGCAATAGCTAATACAAAATCATTCGAAATAAAGACTCAATTAAAATTTCAGGAAAAGATAATTTTAGAGCATGTAGCAAATATAAAAAAATTAAAAAAAGAAAATTCAGAAGCAAGAAGACGAAATTATGAGCAGGAGTATGGGGAAGACACAATATTTTGGTAAATGGAATGAAATGTATGGAACTAACACAATTGATTTTCTTTTTAAACGAATAGAGAGCTCTGAAACAATGGCAGAAAAGGAAAGAATACTAGAATTGTTTTGGGATGAATCTAAAAAGATAAGAGCCCGTAAGAACCTCAATGAGATGAAGCACCTTAGAAAGCTTTTAGAAGCTATACAGGATAAGTATTGTGATAATTAAATTAAATCTAGTGCAAAGCTTTTTAAAATATCCATATCTATAATGTTTAAAGCTTTTTTATTAGTTCTATTAAGGTATATTTTAGGTGCAAAGCCACATTCATAGGCTTCTTTCCATCTTTCAGCACATAAACACCAAGAATCCCCTTCTTTTAGTCCTGGAAAGTTAAATTCAGGTCTAGGAGTAGATAAATCATTTCCCTTGCTCTTTGAAAAATCTAAGAACTCATCTGTAACCTTTGCACAAACAACATGAAGCCCCCTATCCATTTCATCTGTTCGACAAAAACCATCTCGGTAAAATCCTGTTATAGGATTTGAACAACATTCATCTATTAGATCTCCATACACATTAATCTGTTGTGTCATCGTCTAGCTCCTTTTTATATTTTTCGTAATCTTCCCAGTCATGAGGAGTCCCAACATTTTGAATTCCTTTTGTTGCTCTGATTAAACTTTTTGTTCTGAGCTTAGTCATATCCTCTTCTTTCCCAAAAATTTTATTCCAACCATCTTTGAAAATATTTTTAATTTTTTTATCTGACATTTTTCTATTGTTCAAAAATAATCAATGAGTATAGAAGGAAGATTTTTAATGTAATTATTTTCTGCACACTCATAAGTTAATTTATCTATTTTAATTATATAAACATAAATGATTATTGGTATTATATTTTTTATGGAAAAATCAAAAGTTTTGTTTAATGAGAAATGTGCTATCTGTAATTTTGAAATTAAGCATTATAAAAAAAGATCAGAACTACAATTTCAAGATTGCAGTGCCATGGAAGATAAATATCTTAAAAAGCTTCACGTAGTCTTAGAAGATGGAACAGAGTTGTCAGGAGTTGACGCTTTCATATATGTCTGGGATAGGACAAAGGGTTACAACTGGCTTGGAAATATAATTAGGCTTCCTATTATCTATCATCTATCAAAAATAGCTTATTTCTTTTTAGCTTATATTCTATTTTGGAGATATAAATATTTTGCTAAATGAGAATGATAATCATAGCGATTATCATTAAAAAAATACCTTATATCAGTAGTTTACATTAAATATAATATCATTATAATTTGTGTTATTGCAATCTAACCACGGAGTCGATGATTATGGAAAATAAAGAAATTAATTCACAAGAAGTATGTAATATTTTAAATGAGATTATGGAGTATGAACTTGCAGGAGTTGTGAGATACACCCACTCTTCTATGATGGTTAGTGGTCCATATAGATTACCTATAGTTACTTTTTTAAAAGAACAGGCTGCTGAGTCATTGATGCATGCTCAACTTGCCGGAGAGAAGATTGCTGGGTTAGATGGTCACCCTAGTCAGAAGATTGCAAAAATAGAAGAAACAAATAGGCACACAATTAAAGATATTCTTGAGGAAAGTTTAGGGCATGAATTATATGCATTGAATCTTTATAAAAAATTGTTAGGCAGTGTTGAAAATAAATCTATCTATTTGGAAGAGTATGCAAGAGCTCAAATTGGTGAAGAGGAACAACACTCCTTAGAACTAAAAATAATGTTAAAAGATTTTAGTTAAGTTTTTTAAAATATCTTTCATGGTGAGCTTCTGATAAATCTAAAAGCTCTTTATTGATTGTGTCCTTGATATTTCCAGGATTGTAATGCTGCAGGCTCTCAATACCAAATTTAGTTAGATCAATTGCTTGTGATCCAGTCGCTCTTAATAAATCAAAAATCCATGTAAGAGGATCTAAAGAATGATTAAAATTTATACCCATCTGATCAAGATTATTTGAAAACAATTCAACATCATTCACTTTGAATCTATCTTGCAGTATTTGAACTTTAAATTTTTCTAAACGAGTATTGATTATTTCTCTTTCATCAAGAGAATACTTAGTCCAACTTACAATTTCATGTGAAAAGCGTTTACATCCTTTGCAAACCTCATCACCAAAAGTTGTGGTGCAAATTCCCAAGCAAGGTGTTGATGAGCGTTTTTTTTGTAATTTAGGCATAAAGCAAAATAATAACCGATTTTTTAACAAATTTATCTTATATTTTATCTATTTATTGCCTATTTAGTGGCTATCTTTAACTATAAGAGTAAAATATGCACATCGGAGACCAGGCGATGTTAGAAAGTTATAAAAAACACGTTAAAGAAAGGGCTGAATCAAATATACCGCCCTTACCTCTTGATGCGGATCAAACCTCTGAATTAGTTGAACTGCTAAAAAAAGATCATAATGAATCAACATTTCTTTTAGACCTCTTTAAGGAAAGAATTCCTGCAGGAGTTGACCAGGCTGCATATGTTAAAGCAGCATTCTTAGCAGATATAACTACTGGAGAAGCTGCAAGTCCTTATATAAGCAAGAAAGAAGCTATTGAAATTCTAGGAACAATGTTAGGTGGCTATAACATTCAACCATTAATTAAATGTTTGGAAAACGATGAGCTTGCTGATACAGCAGCTCATGCCTTAAGTAGAACTCTTCTCATTTTCGATGCATTCAATGAAATTTTTGAATTATCTAAAAACAATAAATATGCTAAAAAAATTATAGAAGAGTGGGCAAACGCTACATGGTTTACTGAAAAATCAGAAATACCAGAACAAATTAAATTGACTGTCTTTAAAGTCTCAGGTGAGATTAACACCGATGATCTATCCCCTGCTCCAGATGCTTGGTCAAGACCTGACATTCCTTTGCACGCATTAGCAATGTTTAAAATGCCTAGAACTGGTTTAGACGACCCAATTGGCACTATAGAAAAATTAAAAGAAAAAGGTAATCCAATTGTCTTTGTTGGAGATGTTGTTGGAACAGGATCATCAAGAAAGTCTGCTACTAATTCAGTCTTATGGCACATGGGAGATGAAATTCCATATATTCCAAATAAAAAAGAAGGTGGTTTCTGTTTTGGAGGAAAGATTGCTCCTATTTTCTATAATACTCTTGAAGATTCCGGCGCTTTTCCAATTGAAATGGATGTCTCAAAAATGATGACTGGGCAAGAAGTTATACTTGAGCCATATAACGGTAAAGTCTTAGATGCAAACACAAATGAAGTTATTTCAGAATTTGAATTAAAAACTGACGTTATCTTAGATGAAGTAAGAGCCAACGGAAGAATTCCTCTAATCATTGGAAGACAATTAACAGACAAAAGTAGAGAAGCATTAGATCTAGAAACATCTGATGTTTTTAGAAGACCAGTTTCAAAAGATAAAAGTGATGCTGGGTATACGCTTGCTCAAAAAATGGTTGGTAAAGCATGCGGGGTTGAAGGAATTAGGCCTGGCACATACTGTGAACCTAGAATGGGGACTGTTGGTTCTCAAGATACAACTGGGCCAATGACACGAGATGAACTTAAGGAGCTTGCCTGTTTAGGCTTTTCGGCTGATCTTGTAATGCAATCTTTTTGTCACACTGCCGCTTATCCAAAGCCAGTTGATATAGAGACTCAACACAATCTTCCTGATTTTATTATGAATCGAGGTGGGGTTTCTTTAAGGCCTGGGGATGGAATCATTCATTCGTGGATGAATCGAATGTTGTTACCTGATGGTGTAGGCACTGGCGGTGACAGTCACACAAGATTCCCAATTGGTATAAGTTTTCCTGCTGGCTCTGGGCTTGTAGCATTTGCTGCTACTCTTGGCGTAATGCCTTTAGATATGCCAGAGTCTGTCCTGGTTAGATTTACTGGAGAAATGCAGCCTGGAATTACTCTTAGAGATTTAGTTAACGCCATTCCATATGCAGCAATACAAAGAGGTCTATTAACAATTGATAAAGATGGTAAGAAAAATATATTTTCTGGCAAATGTCTTGAAATAGAAGGTCTTCCAGATATGAAAGTTGAACAAGCTTTTGAGTTATCAGATGCTTCAGCTGAAAGATCTGCATCAGGCTGTACTGTTAAACTTAACAAAGAACCTATTATTGAATATCTTAAGTCAAATATTGTGATGTTAAGGTGGATGATAGCTAGTGGATATGGTGATGCAAAAACATTAGAAAGAAGAGCTCAAGCTATGGAAGAATGGATTCTTAATCCAGAACTGCTTGAAGCAGATAAAAATGCAGAATATGCAGAAGTAATTGAAATAGATCTTAATGAAATCAAAGAACCTTTGCTTGCATGTCCAAATGACCCAGATGATATTAAACCTTTATCAGAAGTTGCTAATACAAAAATTCAAGAAGTATTTATTGGATCGTGTATGACAAATATTGGTCACTTTAGAGCTGCTGGAACGTTACTTGAAAAATATAATGGTATTAAAGCAAGGCTTTGGGTTGTTCCTCCAACAAAAATGGATGAAAAACAGCTTATTGAGGAAGGTATTTATAATATCTTTGGTGTCTCCGGTGCAAGAACAGAGCTTCCAGGATGTTCTTTATGTATGGGCAATCAAGCAAGAGTTTTAGCTAATTCAACGGTCGTATCCACTTCAACAAGAAATTTTCCTAATAGGCTTGGTGATGGTGCTAATGTATTTTTAGCATCTGCTGAACTATCAGCTATTGCTGCAGTATTGGGTAAATTGCCTACAGTTGATGAGTATCAGCAATATATGAATGACATTAATCCGCTTTCAGATCAGATTTATAGATATCTTAACTTTAATGAAATAGATACATATGTTGAGAGCGCCAATAGTGCTGAAATACCTGCAATTAATATTGTAAACCCTGGCTAACCGTTAGCCTTTGATTTTTCTCTTTGAGTCTTAATCTCATCTTTTCTTGAGCTTTCAAGTTCTTCAAGATAGTTTTCAACTAACGGTGTTATATATTCCCCTGTAAATATAGAGGTTTCATACTCTGTGATATCTGGATTACCAGATTTAGCTGTATCTATTAAGTCTTCTAGTGTTTGATATATTAACCAATCGGCATTGATTTCATTTGCAACCTCTTCATTAGATCTGTTTGATGCAATTAACTCTGATGTTGCAGGCATATCAATACCATATAGATTTTGGTACTTAATTGCTGGTGCTGCTGAGGCGAAATAAACTTTTTTAGCTCCAGCATCTCTTGCCATTTCAATTATTTTTTTACTGGTTGTGCCCCTTACAATTGAATCATCTACTAATAAAACATTTTTGCCATCAAACTCTAAATCTAATATGTTTAATTTTCTTCTTACAGATTTTTTTCTTTCCTCTTGATACGGCATGATAAAAGTTCTTCCAATATATCTATTCTTAACAAAGCCTTCTCTATATGGAATTCCAAGTCCAACTGCAAGTTCATGAGCAGCTGTGGTTGAACTATCCGGTATTGGAATTACTACATCAATATCGTGATCAGGTTTTTGTTTAATAATCTGTTCTGCTAATTTAGAACCCATTCTCATTCGAGCTTTATAAACTGATATTTCATCAATTTTGGAGTCTGGTCTTGAAAAGTAAACGTATTCAAAAATACATGGTCTCTTTTTAGGCTCATCAGAGCATTGTTGCGAGAATAATTCTCCTTTTTTATCTATGAATATTGCTTCACCAGGCTCAACATCTCTCATTTTAGTAAAACCAAGTGGTGTAAACATTGCGTCTTCAGATGCAAGAATATATTCATCCCTTGATTTGCCTTTTCTAATACCGATAGAAAGTGGTCTTATACCATTGTTGTCCCTAAATGCTAAAATCCCATGTCCTGTGATTAGAGCTAAAACCGCATAGGCGCCATCACATCTGATATGAGTCTTCGATACTGCCTTGAATATGTGTTCTGCAGATGGATAAATTTCTCTTTGCTTTGCTAGCTCATGAGCAAAAATATTTAGTAAGACTTCTGAATCTGAATCAGTTTTTAGATGACGCATTTCAGCATGAAATAACTGAGTAGATAAATGCTTAGCATTAGTTAAGTTACCATTATGAGCTGCGCTTATTCCATATGGAGAATTTACATACATTGGTTGAGCATATTCTTTGCCCGCACCACCAGCAGTAGGATAACGTACATGCCCTATTCCATAATTACCAATTAGTTTATCCATATGTCTTTGTTGAAAAACATCACGAACATATCCCATTGATTTTCTGGTTTTTAACTTATCATCGTTATCACAAACAGACATGCCAGCAGCATCTTGGCCTCTATGCTGAAGCATTAAAAGAGAATCGTATATTTCTGCAGCTACGTTGGTTTCAGCAGAAATTCCAACTATTCCACACATTAAGAGTCTCCGTCTTTAGTGTCTTGTTCAATTAGTTCTGGAATAACCTCTTGCGTCAAAGGTTCAATAATTTCCAAAGCCTCCTCTACAACATCTCTATTATCTATTAAATTTCTAAAATATGCTTCAACTTCAGGCGCATATTTTTGAATTACTGGCGTAATTTTTGAGTTATTAATTAAGTCTGTTGTTTTTAAGCTTGATGGTAGTAATAAAAAAATTACAAATAGAACAATTAATCCTCTGATTAACCCAAATAAAACTCCGAGAAATCTATCAAATCCTGATGCTCCAGACCACTTGATAAGTTTACTAATAAATTTAATAACGATTCCACCAAGAAATATAAAAATAACGAAAACGGTTATGTATGAAATAATTTTTGAAACTTCTTCATTTCCAATAAATTCATTGATTTTTGGAGTTGCTAAATATTCAAGGCTTATTGCCGCAATAAAAGCTGCTAACCAGAGAAATAGTGACAAGAACTCTTTAGTAAAACCTCTAGCAAAAGCTATAACACCTGAGGCAACTAAAACAATTAGTATAAACCAGTCAGCAATATTTAAACCTAAAGCTTCCACCTAGAAATTTCCCCGTTTTTCGATTCAGATAATGCCTGAATTAATTCCATATTATTAACAATATCATCTTCTGATAAAAAAGGTCCAACATAAACTGCATATAAATTTTTTTTCTCTCCAAAAGACTCTACAAAAGCTGGAAATCCTCCATTCACCACTTTTTCTTTTAAATTATTTGCATTGTCTTCTGATGATAAGACGTGGGCTCTATAAACAAAAAAATCAAAATCTGATATCTCAAATTCTTCAAATCCATAATTTGTTTTAGCCTCATTATTTGGTGCAAGCATCTCTAATTTTTTGCTATCTTTAACTGTTGATGATTCTGGAAAGTAGACAAACATAAATAATATTATTATTCCTAGAAAAAATAATAGGCCAACTATTCTTTCGGTTTGCATTACTTATTAAGTTTTTTCTTTTGTGCTTTTATTTCATTTGAAGTTAAAACAGTTTTGTTTTTGAAGAACATTTCATGATTTTCTTCAACAACCTCTAAATCATATAAATAATTAGCCATAATTCCATACGATTGAGATAATCCTTTTTCAGATAAATCTGCATTTAGATTTACTCTTTCTAAACTTGCTCCATTGCCTATATGGAATCTGCCTACTGGATCATTTGGCATTCCGTCTTGTCTATCTGATTCAGTTAAATATTTAATTGTTTTTTTCATTAATTCATCATCGCTACAATTTTTGTCTGTACATCTTTCAAATGTAATTGGGGCAAATTCCTCCATCCATTTCATCAAACCAGGTATCGGTGATAATGTTAGAAATTGATTTAGATCTGGCAACTCTCTTTTAAGTGTTTTTGCTACTTTTTTTATTAAAAAATTTCCAAATGAAATGCCAAGCAACCCATTCTGACAATTTGAAATAGAATAGAAAATTGCTGTATTTGCATCTTCGATATCTATCTCATTTCTATCAAGTCTAATAACTTGTTGAATAGATTTTGGAATATCGGTGCACAAAGCAACTTCAACAAAGATTAATGGATCATTAGGAATAAGTGGATGAAAAAATGCAAAGCATTGTCTGTCAGAGGGTGCTAACCTTGCTCTAAGATCATTCCAGGAGTTTATTTCATGAACTGCTTCATACTCAATAATTTTTTCAAGGATATTTGCTGGGGTCTCCCAATCTATTTTTTCTAAAACTAAAAAAGAAGGATTAAACCAATATCTAAATAAATTTAGTAGGCCTGAATCGAATGTCTTTAAATCTGGATCTTTCAATAAATGAATTCTCTCTCTCAGCTTAACGAGTCTAGAAGTTCCATTTGATGTTGAGTTTAAACGTCTAAATAATTCAACCCACCTTGGCTCAGAAGAATTATTTATTTCACGTAAACTTTTTTCAGTCTTTTCAGATGAATATCTTTTTACATCTTTTAAAAGTTTTTTAGTATCAATATCGTATTTAGCCAATAAATTTTTAAGGAATTTTTTTAAACCATTGTCATCTTGTTTTTCAATAAGATTTAATAAATGCTCAGCATAAACTAATGAGGATACTTCTCCTGAAGTTGACATTACTGAATCTACAGCCTTATTAATATCGCTATGAAGTTTTCCAAAACTCTTTGTCCCCAGGCGGTTAAGACGACGTGTATTCTTCATCACTGAAGAAAGAATATTTTGAAAGAAACTCATAAAGTAGCTATGCCCTTTAAATAATTCATGATATTGCCTGTTTTATTTCAGTAATATATTTACCTATTCTATCAAATTCTTTTGAGTTAGAGTTTTCTTCAATCATCTGCACAATTGATGAGCCAATAATGACACCATCTGCATATTCTGAAAGAAGTTTTGCATCTTCAGACGATTTTATTCCAAATCCAGCTAGTGTTGGTACCAGGGCATGTTTTTTTATATCTTCGATATTGGCATTAATCTCATTTACATCTAAATTTGACGCACCTGTTACACCTCTTAAAGTTACATAGTAAACAAATCCAGTACTGTTCTTAGCAATAGATTCAACTCTGTCCTTCTTTGTTGTTGGAGAAATAAGAGAGATAGTATTAATATTTTGATTTTTAATACCGTAATCTTCTAACTTTAATTCTCCTGGTATATCAACTACTAAGATTGAGTCTATAGCGTTATCTTGATTAACTTCTATTAACTTCTTATGAAAAATAAATGTATTCAGATATCCCATTAGCACTAATGGTGTTTCATCATCATGTTTTCTAAATTCACCTACCATTTTGTATATAGATTCTAGTGAAATATTATTTTTTAGTGCTCGATCATGTGCCTTTTGAATGATTGGTCCTTCAGCAATTGGATCTGTAAAAGGTACTCCTATTTCAATAATGTCCACACCTGATGCAACAAACAATTTCATTAATTCGACTGTTGTATCTATATCAGGATCACCGGCAACAAGATAGGCCACTAGGGCTTTGTCATTATCTTTTTTTAGATCAGAAAGTCTTTTTGTAAGTCTATTCAAAACTTGATTCCGTCTATCTCAGCAACAGTATTTATATCTTTATCACCACGACCTGATACGTTCACAATTACGTTTGCGTTTTTATCAAACTCTTTCATTAATGTATCTAAGTATGCGAATGCATGTGCTGTTTCAAGAGCTGGTATTATGCCCTCAAATTCCGAAACTTCATGGAAGGCTTTAAGTGCCTCATCGTCGCTAACAGCAACATATTCAGCTCTTCCAGAGTCTTTAAGCCAAGAATGTTCTGGACCAACACCAGGATAATCAAGCCCTGCTGAAACAGATTTTGTAGCCTTAACTTGTCCTGAGTCATCCTGCATTAAATAACTCAAAGCTCCATGCAAAACTCCAGGCATTCCATCATTTAATGGCGCAGCATGTTCACCGGTTTCAACACCTTCTCCACCAGCTTCAACTCCAATTAATCTAGTCTCTTTGATATCAATAAAAGGATAAAATGCTCCCATTGCATTTGAGCCTCCGCCAACACATGCAACTATGGCATCTGGCATTGAATTAAATAGTTCTTGTGACTGAGTTATAAGTTCTTCCCCAACAACAGAGTTAAAATCTCTAACAATCATTGGGTATGGATGAGGGCCTGTAACACTTCCAATAATATAATAAGTATCATCAACATTAGTTACCCAATCTCTTAAAGCTTCATTTAAAGCATCTTTAAGTGTTGCTGAACCAGAATCTACTGCATGAACCTCTGCGCCTAGAAGTTTTATTCTGTAAACATTAAGTGATTGTCTTTGAACATCCTCAGAGCCCATATAAATATGGCACTCTAAACCCAATCTTGCTGCAACAGTTGCTGTCGCCACTCCATGTTGACCAGCACCAGTTTCAGCAATAATTCTTTTTTTTCCCATCTGTTTAGCTAATAAAATTTGTCCAATGGTGTTATTTATCTTATGAGCTCCTGTATGGTTGAGATCCTCTCTCTTTAACCAGATAGAACCTGTTCCGTAGTGATTGGTAAGTCTTTCAGCAAAGTATAAAGGAGATGGCCTTCCAACAAACTCAGAAAGATCTTTATAAAATTGTTTTTTAAATTCAGGATTGTCTTTTAAATTTTTGTAAGTGCTTTCGAGCTCTTCTAGAGCATACATAAGGGTTTCTGGGACAAATTTTCCACCGTAATCACCGAAAAAACCATTTTTATCAGGAAATTTATTTTTATCTGATTTCATAACTTAAATTTTATTTAATAATTCTTTAATTAAGCCTATATCTTTTTTTCCAGGTGAAGACTCAACACCTGAGTTAACATCAAGGCACCAGGGTTTTGTATCTATAGCATTATCAACATTTTTTATATTAATTCCACCCGAGAGAATAAATTTTGTATCTAAATCTTTTATATTATTAAGCAAATCCCAATCAAAAGAATGTCCTGTGCCGCCATGTTGTCCTTTTATATAATTTTCAAATAGAATCCCTGATGCATTGGGATACTTAATTGAGTCTCTAATACTTGTATTGTCTTTAACCTTTATTACCTTCCAAAAATCTTTACCAAAACTATTACAGAACTCATCAGTCTCATTACCATGGAATTGCAAAATTGGATTTTGAAAATTTGATGACGTTTCTTTAACAAAATATTCATCAGCATCAACATAAACACATACTGGTCTTTTGTTTTGAAAATCAAATTTATTAATTACATTAATCAAATCATCCGGAACATTCCTAGGACTATTCTCATAAAAAATAAAGCCAAGAAAATCAATGCCATTCATCGCAACTAATGCATTAAGAACATTTAAGTCATTGATTCCACAAATTTTAACAAGAGGTTTCATTAGTATTTAAGTCTATCAAGTATATTTAATTCAAAGGTATCTATATCAAATTCATCTTTATATTTAGGGCCTAAGAAAAATAACCCATGAGCTGGTGCAGTTTTACCAGCATAACCTCTATCCTTTTTATCAATGATATCCGTAATACTCATTTTGTTTTCATTTTTTGCAATATCAATTAAGGTACCTACCATTATTCTTACCATATTTTGTAAAAATGCATTTGCCGCTATTGTGATTATTATAAAATTGTTAACACTCTCGACATCAACATACGAGATATTTTTATTAGGATTTTTTGAATTGCAGCTTGAGCTTCTAAAGGAACTAAAATCATGCTCACCAAGAAACATATTTAATTGAGTCTTAATAAGATTAATGTCTAGATCGTTTGTCACCCAGTACGAAAAATTATCAAAAAATAAAGGTTTGTTGGGTGAGTTATATATAACATAAGAATACCTTCTCTCAATTGCTGAAAACCTCGAATCAAAATCATCAGAGACATTAAAGATATTTTTGACTGCTATAGATTTGGGAAGGTTTGAATTAATGCCCTTTATCCAATTTTCGTTACTTCTTTTGATTTGGGTTTCAAAATCAAAAACCTGAGAAAGTGCATGAACACCTGCATCGGTTCTGCCAGAATAATTAATTTTAGTCTCTTGATCAGTAATTTTTTTAATAGCTTCTTCTAAATAATATTGAATCGTTAGTGCATTTTTCTGACTTTGGAATCCTGAAAAGTCAGTTCCAGCATACTCCAATGTAAAAGCTAGCTTCACTATTGATCAACTTTAATTAATAAAGCTTGTGAAGCAGTTTTTATCTCATCATCTTCAGTGTCTTTAATTAAATTAGTTAGAATATTTTTAGCACTACTTTTATCATTCATTTCATAATATGTAACAGCTAGATCAAATTGTTGCTGATCTTTATTATTCTCAATGCTTAGTTCAGAGGGCATACTAGAGAGAGTTGAATTATCATCTAATGCTTCCTCAAAATCATATTCAATATTTTTTGAGTTTCTTATATTTCTAAGCTGAATAAAGATTAGAGCTAATAGAGCCCCAGAAGCTAATGATATTAATGAAATAAATATTATATCGAAAACTTCAAAACTATTTTGTTCTTGGTTGCTTGATTGCATTTTCTCATCTAATAAACTATCTAGAGCTTCATTTTCTAAACCGATAGATATTTGCCTTGTATTCTCTTCGATTAAAGTTTTGGGATCTATATTCTCATCAAAGCTGACTTGAGAAGCATCTTCTTTAATCTCATTATTATTAGTCTCCTCAACATCATCAATTATTTTAGGCGCAGTGAGAATGAGTAATGACTTAGAAGCAGATTTTAAACTTTGCGAAAATGATTCATTCATTCTCAAAATAGAGTCTCTTGCAATTTCATAGGAAACATTTTCTATCTGAGTATTAGAGGGCACAATAATATCGATATCCTTCCTTATTAGATTAATATTTTCATTCAAGAATGCTTCTTTATTGCCAAGGTATATTGACCACATGATCTGATATATTGAAATATTCTCATTAGATCCTTTAATTTTTTTTGCCATGCTCCAGACAGTTGTTATTTCCGAAGCTTTAAGGATTTGAGGTTCGCTATTTGAAGGTTTTGATTCTATTTTCGAAATCGATACAGGCTGTTTATTTGATTCAATTTTTTTTGGGGTTATAGTTTCGTATGTCTTCTTATTAGGATTCTCTTGATAAAAATTTCTAATCTTTGATGGTAAAAATATAAAAATATCTTTTGAAAAGCTATCCTTAATAGAAATCTTAAAACTGAAATAATCTTCGTCATAATCTTTAGATAAGGCTATTGTAAATATTTGATAACTATCAAAACTATTTATCAGTGTGTAATCAATATTTATTTCGTCAATAATGTTATCTGTTTTATATTCCTTTAGAAGAATATCTCCATCTCTTAAGTCTGCGTTCTGAATTTTAAGTTCGATAACTCTCTGATCCTGAGCGTTAAGCTTGATTTTTGGAGACGAGAGTAATATGTCAGCAAAAATATTAGTAGAGGAAAATATTAAAAATAATAAAAGATGTCTTAACACAGTTTATTATTCTCAATTAACGTTTCGATTATTTGAACTGCATTTAGTGCCGCTCCCTTTCCATAAACATTATCTGCCACAATCCACATA
Source organism: uncultured SAR86 cluster bacterium (assembly GCA_902556105.1). GTDB lineage: Bacteria > Pseudomonadota > Gammaproteobacteria > Magnimaribacterales > D2472 > SAR86A. The sequence goes on along the minus strand of CACDUZ010000003.1, from coordinate 23,751 downwards.
GAAACCCAGTTCTCACCTTTTATAGTTTGTGTCCTTATACGTCCTACAAAAACTTCTTCAGTGTCATTTGCATGCTCTAGAGGAGTTGGATAATCAAGATTTTTAGGGTCATCGATTACCTTGATAGATTTATAAGATGACAATAGTTCAATAATTTCATTTTTTGAAATACTATTTTCAGTTCTAAAAAAAACCGCCTCCGAATGACCATTAACTATTGGTACTCTAGCGCAGGTGGCTTGAACTTCTATATTAGGATCTAAGATTTTTTTTGTTTCCCAAGTTACTTTCATTTCTTCTTTAGTAAAATCATTCTCAAGAAATACATCACATTGAGGAATCACATTGAAAGCAATTTGCTTAGGATATATATCGGGCTCTAGAGATCTATCTTCAACTTGATTATGAAGTTCCTCAACAGCCTTGCGTCCTGTTCCTGATACAGCCTGATAAGTAGCAATATTTAAGATATCAATATTAAATTTTCTATGAATAGGTTCTATTGCTATTAAAAGTTGGGAAACAGAGCAATTAGGATTAGCTATTAATATTGGGCCATCTGCGTCTATTAGAGCTTGTGGATTTATTTCGGGAATAATTAAAGGAATATCTTCTTCATATCTAAACTCTGAGGATAAATCGACGACATAGACTCCCTTTTTTACAAAATCTGGAGCATAGTCTCTTGCCACTGAAGAGCCTGCAGAAAAAATGGCTACATCAACAGATGCGCAATCAAAATTAGATAAGCTTTCAATTTCAAATATTTGATCATTAAAGGAAATTTTATCTCCCACAGAAGAGGACCCAAGTGGATAAAAATTTTTTACTTTGACATTCTTTTTTTCTAACAAAGAGATGATCTTTTTGCCAACTACGCCAGAAGCGCCAATTAATGCTAAATTTATTTCACTACTCATTTTCAATTATTTCAATGATTTTTTTGGATACTTCAGACGTTTTTAAATGATTATCATCTGAAGCAATATCAATTGTTCTATAACCTTTTTCAACAAATTTTTTGATAGCTAAGTCAATTTTATCTGAGATAGCTTCCTCATCAAGAGAATATCTTAAAGCCATTGATAGAGATGAAATCATTGCAATAGGATTAGCTATATTTTTACCGGCTATATCTGGAGCACTACCATGACAAGGTTCGTACATACCTTTGAATTGACTGTCTAATGATGCTGAAGGAAGCATTCCTATTGAGCCTGTTAAAGTTGCTGCAATATCAGAAAGAATATCTCCAAATAGATTGCTAGCTACTATTACATCAAATTGATTTGGGTCTAAGACTAATTGCATCGCAGTGTTATCAGCAAGCTGATGTGATAGCTCAACATCTGGATAATCAACAGACATTTCAGTAACGATTGATCTCCAAAATTTTGAAACCTCTAGTACATTTGCTTTTTCAACCGAACAAAGCTTTCCTTTTCTTTTTTGAGCTGATTCAAAAGCAACCTTTGCAATCCTTCTAATCTCATCTTCATTATAAACCATTGTATTAAAGGCATAATTTGGTTTTTCTTCCAAAACGACACCGCGAGGTTCTCCAAAATATATTCCTCCGGTTAATTCTCTTACAATTAAAATATCCAATCCCTTGATTACATTTTCTTTTAAAGGGGAAGCTCCTGATAACTCATCAAATAAAAATGCAGGTCTTAAATTTGCAAATAGGTTCAACTCTTTTCTTAAAGTTAAAAGCGCATTTTCAGGCCTATCATCCCAATCCAGATTATCCCATTTTGGACCTCCAACCGCACCGAATAAAACTGCATCAGCATTTTTTGCAGATGTTAAAACCTCATCAGGAATAGGAGAACCACACTTATCATAAGCAGTTCCACCAACCTCTAGAGAAGATATTTCAAAATCAAGACTAAATTTATTAACAATAAATTCTAGTACTTCCATAGCCGAAGCAGTTACTTCTTGACCAATTCCATCTCCTGGAAGGATTAATATTTTTTTAGTCATTAGTATAAATCCAAGGTTTATTTTTTATCCTTTCCTTCTCAAATTTTAAAATCTTATTTTTTTCTTTAAGGGTAATATCAACATCATCCAGGTCAAAAATTATTCTATTAATTAAATGATCGTCTACTTCAAAGTGTATTACCTTTTCACTAAGATTAATCTGTTTCTTTTGTAAATCAATTGAAATTTCCAGAATGTCTTCTTTTGTTTTTTTAAACAGCATTTCTATTTCATCTTTGTCTAATTTAATTGGAAGAACTCCATTTTTAAAACAATTATTATAAAAAATGTCTCCAAAAGATGATGCTATGACTGCTTTGATTCCAAAATCTCTCAATGCCCATACCGCATGTTCCCTTGAAGATCCACAGCCAAAATTATCTCTTGATAAGAGTATCTTGGCTGCATCAAAAGGTTTGATATTTAGTATAAATTCTTCATTTATAATCCTTTCATCTTTTGTAATACCTAGCTTTCCATCATCTTGATATCTCCAACCATCAAATAAGTAATCTTCAAAACCAAATTTTTTTATAGACTTTAAATATTCTGTAGGAATTATTTGATCGGTGTCTATATTATCTCTATCTATAAACGCAGCTATTCCATCAATTATTAGTCCTTCACTGTTTGATTTCATGATGGCTCTCCAACTGTTCCGTTAATTGCAGTATAGGCTGCCATTAGAGGGCTCATTAAATGGGTTCTCCCAAGATAGCCTTGTCTGCCTTCAAAATTTCTATTAGAAGTTGAGGCGCATCTTTCATATGGCTTTAATTGATCTGGGTTCATTCCAAGACACATTGAGCAACCTGGATCTCGCCAAATAAAACCTGCTTCTTTGAAAACTTTATCCAAGCCTTCATTCTCTGCTTGTTCTTTAACTTGACCTGAACCTGGAACAACAATAGCTTCCAAAATATTATCCGCAACTGACCTACCTTTAATAATTTCTGCAGCCTGTCTTAAATCTTCTATTCTTGAATTTGTACAGGATCCTATGAAAACCTTATCAAAAACTAAATCAGATAGTTTCGTGGCTTTGTCTATACCCATATAGTCTCTAGCTAATTCGATATTTTTTTTATTATTATCAGACGAATTAGACGAGGTTGGAATTTCATCATCAAAATTTACCACCATTTCGGGTGAAGTCCCCCATGTAACCTGAGGTTTGATTTTAGATATGTCAATAATAATCTCATTATCAAAACTAGCTCCTTCATCAGTTTTTAATTTAAGCCAATAATCTTCTGCCTTTTCTAGAGTTTGCGAATCTAAAAAAGATTTCTCTCTAACATAATCGAGTGTGATTTTATCTGGAGCAATTAAACCAACTTTAGCGCCTGCTTCAATAGCCATGTTGCAAATAGTCATTCTGCTTTCTATAGAAATATTTTCAATATAGCTTCCTGCAAATTCTATTGCATATCCTGTCCCGCCTGCTGTTCCAATAAGGCCTATAAAATATAAGACTATATCTTTTGAAGTAACATTTTCAGATGGCTCTCCTTCAAATTTAACAAGCATATTTTTTAGTTTAGATACTTTTAAACATTGAGTAGCAAGAACGTGTTCTACTTCTGATGTGCCAATACCCATCGCCAAACATCCAAGTGCGCCATGAGTAGAGGTGTGAGAATCGCCACAAACTATTGTCATTCCAGGCAATGTGTATCCTAACTCTGGGCCAATAACATGAACAATTCCTTGTTTTGTGGATTTAATATCAAATTGTTTAATACCAAATGTATTGCAATTTTTATCAAGCTCAACAACCTGTATCTTTGAAATTTCGTCTTTAATTTGCTCAGAATTAAAACCACTTCCTCTTGTTGTAGGAACATTATGATCTGGAGTAGCTATATTTGCTTCAAGCCTCCAGGGCATTAAGTTTTTTTTAGACAATCCTTCAAATGCTTGAGGTGACGTTACCTCATGTAAGTAATGCCTATCAATATAAAGTAGGGATTCGCCTGTATCTAGTCGGGTTACGTGATGCTCCTCCCAGAGTTTGTCGTACAAAGTCTTCATTATATTTATTCTGTAAACGGTAGTTTTTGATCAACATCAGCGCACTGTGCTCTATTAATTAATAAATGATCCACCAAAACAAGGCTTACCATAGCTTCAGCAATGGGAACTGCCCTAATTCCAACACAGGGATCGTGCCTTCCTATAACTTCTATATCAACTTCTTTACCGTCAGTATTTATAGTTTTTCCTTTAGTTTTAATGCTCGACGTCGGTTTGATAATAAAACTCAAACTTATATCATCTCCATTTGATATGCCACCTAAAATTCCACCCGAATTATTAGTTACATATCCTGAAGAGGTTATTTCATCTCTTGCTTCTGAACCTTTAAGACTTAAAAGATCCTCAACATTTCCTATGGATACTGATTTTACAGCGTTAATCGTCATAATTGCTTTAGCTAAATTAGCATCTAGCTTTTCAAAAACCGGGTCGCCAAGACCAACAGGACAATTTTCAACCACAACACCAAGCTTAGCACCTACAGAATTACCCTCTTTGATTAAATCATTAAACATTTTATCTAAATCATCTAGTTTTGATTCATCACAAAAGAAGTACTTATTTCCTATTTCTTTATGATTTATCGAGTCAGCCTTTATTTTACCAATCTCAGATACAAATCCATTTACTGATACTCCTTCTTTTTGAAGTATTTTTTTAGCAATAGCTCCAGCTGCAACCCAATTTGCGGTCTCTCTAGCGCTAGCTCTTCCACCGCCTCTATAATCTCTATGACCATATTTTGCTTGATAGGTAATATCTGCGTGATTTGGTCTAAAAATATCTTTAATGTCTGAATAATCTTTAGATTGTTGGTCTTTGTTGTAGATAACCATTCCTATTGGAGTTCCAAGTGTTTTTCCTTCAAAAACTCCAGATAATATTTCAACTGAATCATCTTCTTTTCTTTGAGTTGTTACATCTGATTGACCGGGCTTTCTTCTATCTAATTCAAACTGAATATCTTCTTTAGTCAGATCTATTTGAGGAGGACAACCATCTAAGGTACAGCCCATAGCGGTGCCATGACTTTCACCAAAAGTCGTAATTTTAAATAATTTTCCAAACGTATTGCCTGACATGGCGATAATTATAGTCCAAAAAGCTAAAAAAGCTTTATTTTTAGGGTTTTTACGACTTTTAGATTTTTTTGGACAAAAGATTTTGAAAGTCTATAACCGAAGTCTCTTCAAGCTCTTTTTGATTCATGCATAGTTCAAATATTTTTTCAGACACCTCTTTGTCAAAGGTAATATCTAAATTTCTCTTAAATTTGTTTTCTAAAATTGGAATACCTTCTTTTCTTCTTCTTTTATGACCTATTGGATATTCGACCTCTATCTCATCTGTTGAAGTACCGTCATTGAAATGAATTTGAATTCTATTGGCTATGGAACGCTTATCAGCCTCAAGATACTCTTTTGTATATCTTTTATCTTCATTGATTACCATTTTTTCTCTTAACGTATCTATTCTTGGATCGTTGGCAACATCATCTTCGTAATCTTCTGCAACTAAGTTACCTTTCAATAAACCAATGGCTACCATATATTGCAAACAATGATCTCTATCGGCTGGATTATTTAATTCGCCAACTTTTGAGATAATTCTAATTGCAGATTCATGTGTAGTGATTTCAATAGATTTTATTTCGTCAATTTTATCTCTAATTTGATCGTGGAGCTTTACTGCTGCCTCTACTGCGGTTTGAGCATGAAATTCTGCAGGAAAGCTAATTTTAAAAAGAATGTTTTCCATGACATAGGATTCAAAAGCTTGAGGCAAAGCAAGTTTTTCTCCATCAAAAGAAACATCTTCAAATCCCCAGACAGGTGCTGATAAAACTCCTGGATATCCCATTTCGCCTGACATAGTAATCATTGCTAGTCTAACAGCTCGGCTCGTTGCGTCCCCAGCAGCCCAACTTTTTCTGGAACCTGCATTAGGAGCATGTCTATAAGTTCTAAGACTTTGGCCATCCACCCAAGCTTGACTGACAGCATCTTTAATTTGATCTAAAGAACCTCCTAATAATTTTGTTGTTACTGCAGTTGAAGCCACCTTCACTAATATCACGTGATCTAAACCAACTTTATTAAAACTATTTTCTAACGCCAAAATACCTTGAATTTCATGAGCCATTATCATTGACTCTAAAACAGTCCGCATCGTGAGTGGTTCTTTGCCATCAGCAATATTTTGTTGTGATATAAAATCACAAATCGATAGAATTGATCCTAAGTTATCTGATGGATGTCCCCATTCAGCTGCAAGCCATGTATCGTTATAGTCAAGCCATCTAACTATACATCCAATATCAAAAGCACCTTTTATTGGATCTAATTCATAATCTGTTCCCGGAACCCTTACTCCAAATGGTACCTTGGTATCTTTTACTATTGGTCCAAGCATTTTGGCACATGCAGGAAATTGAAGTGCTAATAAACCACAACCAATTGTGTCAATTAAACAATTTCGAGCAGTATCTAATGCTGAATCAGATTTGATTTCGTAAGATGAAACGTATTGCGCTATTTCAGTTATTAGCCCGTCGAAACCTGGCCTAACATTTAGATCAACATTAGATGACATTAACTAAGACCTGTCTGAAATATCAACCCATTCAGATGATTCAACGCCAATATAGTCAGCGCTTGGTCTAATGATTCTATTATTAGCTCTTTGTTCCATGCAATGCGCAGCCCAACCCGAAACTCTAGACATTACAAATATTGGAGTGAATAACATTGTAGGTATGCCCATATAAAAATAAGCAGGAGCATGAAAAAAATCTGCATTTGCAAACATTTTCTTTTCATCTGCCATAACTTTTTCTACCTCTTCAGCAACTAGATATAAAGTATTGTTGTCAGAAAGATCTGATAGCTCTTTGGCATACTCTTTTATGACTGCATTTCTAGGATCTTTAATTGAATAAACAGCATGTCCGAAGCCCATAATTTTTTCTTTCTTGCTGAGCATGTCGATAACTTTAGATTTGGCTTCTTCTTTTGAAGTCCAGTTTTCTATTAACTCCATAGCCTTTTCATTGGCTCCACCATGAAGAGGTCCTCTTAGTGATCCAATTGCCGCTACAACACAGGAATGAATATCAGACATAGTTGAGGCACAAACTCTTGCAGTGAATGTAGATGCATTGAATTCGTGTTCAGCATACAAAATCAGTGAAACATCCATGACCTTTCTGTGAAGATCTGATGGTTGCTTTCCATGAAGAATATGAAGAAAATGACCTGCCATAGTTTCTTCATCATTTACAAGGTCAATATCCAACCCTTCATGAGAGAACTTATACCAGTATGTAACTATTGATGGCATTGTTGCGATCATTCTATTTATTGAATTAAGTTGATTAGAAAATTCGCCTTCTGGCTCTAAATTTCCAAGCATAGAAGTTCCAGTTCTCATCACATCCATAGGATGCGCAGATGAAGGTATTTTTTGAAGTACTTCCTTAAGGGAACTGGGAAGATCTCTTAAGCTTTTGAGTAATTGCTTATATTCATCTAATTCGGACTGATTAGGGAGTTTGTCGTAAAGTAAAAGATAGGCAACTTCTTCAAATGTTGCTTTTTCTGCAAGAAGTTCAATTTTGTGACCCCTATAAGCCAAGCCTTCAATTTGTCCAACTGTAGAAAGAGATGTTTCTCCTGCTACTTGACCTCTAAGACCTGCGCCCTCTAATTTTTTTGTCATGTGCCTTCCTTATTTTCCTTAAACTGCTCATCAAGCTTTTTTTCAAAATTATAATAATCTAAAACTTCATACAACTCTTCTCGGGTTTGCATTATATCTAAGAGAGACTCTTGTGTCCCGTCTTTCATAATTGAATCATATATTTTTTCAGCTGATGAACTCATAGCTCTAAAGGCTGTTAGAGGATAAAGAGCAATATCAACGCCAGCCTCATTAAGTTCTTTTTGATTGAACAATGGAGTTTTCCCAAATTCAGTTATGTTGGCTAATAACGGAGCTGAAAAGTTCTTTTTAAACTGTTTATATTGATCGATTGAAGTGACAGCTTCAAGAAAAATACCATCTGCTCCTTCTTCGAGATATTCTCCACATCTATTTATAGCCTCATCAATACCTTCAGAAGCAATAGCATCTGTTCTTGCCATTATAAAAAAAGATTCATCTATTTTTGAATCAAGCGCTACTTTTAATCTATCTTTCATTTCAGATATTGAAATAATTTGCTTATTAGGCCTATGGCCACATCTTTTATCAAATACCTGATCTTCAATATGAACAGCTGCACAACCTGCCTTATCCATTTCAGAGATTGTTGTAGAAATACTTTTTGCATCTCCCCAGCCTGTATCGATATCTACCAGCAATGGAAGTGATGTAGCGTTTGTAATTCTTTTTACATCTATAAGAACATCCTCCATTGTTGTGACTCCAAGGTCTGGCAAACCATATGAAGCAGCAGCAACCCCACTGCCAGATAAATAAATAGCTTTGTGATTTGCTCTTTCTGCAAGTTTTGCAGAATACGCATTAATTGTTCCAGGAATAACAAGTGGGTTGTTAGAATTTATTGCTTCTCTAAATTTAAGGCCTTGTGACATCTTAGTAAAACTTAACTCCTCTGATTATCCTTTCCTTGTTATTTTTTCTTCTCCACCTATTAGTATCTCTTAAGCTATATACACAGCCACAGTACTCCTGCTGATAAAAATGTTCTCTTTTGGAAATTTCGATCATTCTTGATGATCCGCCATATTTTCTCCAATTAAAATCCCAAAAAGAAATATTTTCATATCTTGATGCAGATCTATGACCAGATTGATTTATTTGATCCATATCCTTCCATCTTGAAATACCTAAGGTAGTAGCATAAACACTAAAATCATTTTCATAAGCATATAGGGCAGACCTTTCAAACCTCATATCAAAACATTTGGTGCATCTTTCTCCTCTTTCTGGCTCATCTTCCAGGCCTTTGATTCTTTTAAACCATTTATCTTTGTCATAATCTCCATCGATGCATTCAAACCCAACATCTTCACAAAATCTTCGGTTTTCATCTTTTCGAATTTCATATTCATCAACGGGATGTATATTTGGATTATAAAAATAAACCGTGGTTTTTATTTTAGAGGCTGCTAGACCTTCAATGATCTCACCAGAACATGGGGCACAACAACTATGAAGAAGTAGCTTATCTTCATTATTTGGTAACTCTAATTGTGGCCTAATGTAATTTTCTAACTTTAATTTATCACTCATTCAACAAATACCGAGTTTAATAAAATTTCCTTTTCAAGATCATTATAATTATGAAAGGAATTAATGTTTGGATATTTTGATGAGATATTCTCAGGTGCATTGATAAAAAAACCTTTTGTAGCAACTTCAAACATTTGAATATCATTATGAGAGTCACCAGCTGCAAAACATCTGTACCCCATATTTTGAAAAGATTCTATAGCTTGCTTTTTAGCTTTTGAATGTCTTAACTTGTATGAGACTATCTCATCATTTCTAATTTCAAGATTATGGCAAAGCAAAAATGGAAACCCAAGCTTTTCCATTAACGGTTTTGCAATATCATGAAATGTATCTGAAAGTATTGCTACCTGAAAATTCTGTCTTAGATTGTTAACAAAATCTAATGCACCTGGGAGAAGATCAAGAGCAGATGCAGCTTTTTGAACATCTGATAGTTTGACTCCCTTTTCCAACATAATCTTTAGTCTCATATCCATTAATTCTTCATAACTTGGAATATCTCTAGTTGTTTGACCAAGTTCTTCAATGCCTGTATCAAAAGCAACCCTCTCCCAAATCTCTGGTGTTAAGGTGCCTTCCATATCTAAACAAACTATTTCCATAAATTATTTATTTTTAATCCCATAAGGTACATGTGCCGATGCAGTTGAATCAATTGCGCTCATAATATGCTTTTTTTGATCATCAAAAAAGATGTCAGCATCAAAAGACTCTAAAAATTTAGTCTTAGCCATGCCTCCAAGAAATAAAGATTCGTCAATTCTAACTCCCCATTTTCTTAAAGTTTTGATTACTCTTTTATCTGAAGGCGCAGATCTAGCTGTAACTAATGCAGTTCTAATAGGACATTGATTGATTTCAAAATCATTTTGAATTTTATTTAACTCAACTAAAAAACTTTTAAATGGTCCTTCTTTTAAAACTGATGTTGAGTTAACCTCATTTTCAATAAATGCTTCAAGGCCTTTTTCATGGAAAACCTTCTCAGATTCATCTGAGAAAATTACTGCATCACCATCAAAAGCAATTTTTAATATTTCTGAATCGATTTTTTTTACTTTACTTGATGGCCTTGAGACAATAGTTGCTGCAGCAACATTACTTTTGATAGCTAATTTTACATCTTCAATGCTACTTGAAAGAAATAAATGTACTCCAAAATCTTTTACATACCTGTGAGGACTTTCACCTCCACAAAATGCTGCCCTTGAAATATTTAAATTGTGATCTTCAATTGAATTTCTTATCCTAAGACCAGTATCTGATGTATTTCTTGAAAGAAGAATAACCTCTACCCTATCTGTTTTATCATATAAATCATTTATCTTAAGAATCTTCTTTACAAGACTAAAAGCTTCTCCAGGCTTTAAGGTTTTATTTTCATTCTCAATTTGATAATTTTCATAAGACCTTAAACCCTCTTTTTTATATATTTTATGACTTTCATCAAGATTGAATAATGCCCTTGATGAAATTCCTATTATTAATTTTGATTCTTCTTTGGTCATCTAACTTGAAATTTAATATTATTCTATATTATACTGTACATATATTCAGTATTTTTATTATTATGAAAGAAATTACCTCACAACAACAAAGAGTACTTGATTGTATTCAAATTTACATCAAGAAAACAGGCTTTCCTCCAACAAGGGCTGATATTTGCAGAGAACTTGGATTTAAATCACCTAATTCTGCAGAAACTCACCTAAGAGCTCTTGAAAAAAAGGGATTCATTTCAATTGAAAGTGGTGCATCAAGAGGAATATCAGTAATTAATGGTGAAAGTCAAAATGATTCCAACGAATACCCAATAATTGGGCTCGTTGCAGCAGGATCTCCTACATTGGCTCAAGAAAATATTGAAAAAACAATTAGCTGCCCTGAGTCATTCTTTGATTCAGATTTTGATTATTTTCTTAAAGTAAAAGGATTGAGCATGAAAGATGCTGGAATTATGGAAGACGATTTAATTGCAGTTAAGAAAACGACCGATGTTAGAAATGGTGACATAGTGATTGCAAGAATGGATGATGAGGTTACGGTTAAGTATTTCAATAGAAAAAATTCTAAAGTTATTGAATTAGAGCCTGCTAATGAAGATTTTGAAAATATTGTTGTTGATCTTGAACATGAACAACTTCATATCGAAGGCAAGAGCGTCGGATTATTAAGAAGAAATTAATGTACTATATTTTGTTTTTTTGAAAGCTTTTCTCTTTGTTTTTCAAAAAACTCATCCAAATCACTTACATTACCACTAACACTTTCAATACCTGCTCTTATCATTTCCTTGGCAACAGTTAATTCCTGGCCATTAAGAAAATCTTTTGATTCTTTAGAAAATTCTATTTTTACAATAGGATTATCATGATCATCAGATCTTCTAAGCACAATACTCCCATCCGGTAGTTGAGCTAATTCTAAATAATTTTCCATTTTAGTCCTTGATGATTAAGCTTAACATTCATCAAGTATTTTGCGAAGTAACTCATTGAATGATTTATATTTATTTAATATCAAAGAAAATTTTTTCAAGTTATTTGGTTGATTTGTTGTTATTAAATTTTCATCAGCTTTAATAATTTTCTTTTTTGAATCCTCAACTAAATATATCAACCCATCAGGATCTAATTCTTTACCTATTATATTTTTTATAGCATCAACTTCTTGTAATTTTATCCATTTAAATTTATGACCAAGGCTATCTATTGGTTCAATATCTTTATTGAAAATTTTGTATATGCTATCTGCTAAGTGAAGAAGGCTATTCTCAACACATATTAAAAATAGTAATTGATTATGTTGATCATCTAATGAAGAATCAAAGCTGATTTTATTTAATATTTCTTGTGATAGGTCTATGTATAAATTTGATAATTCTTTTTCTTCCACTAGCTTTTAAGGTTTTGAGTCCATTCACCGTTTGAGTATGTAGCAGTCCATTTCGTTTTCTTTCCATCTTTTTCAGAGGCCACATAATGAATATCATCTGTTCTGTTATACCTGACAACATATTGATTTCCATCCTTGTCTTTCTCAGGAGCATCTAGTAAATACAAATGCTTGTCTTTATTAGGAAGGAATCTACATGCAGAAATTAATTGTTCTTCTAAATTTTTAATCTCATGGACTTTTGGAGCCCTAGTTTCTCTATTTTTAGGATATTGACTTGCAGCTAAAAATAACCCTTTCATGCTATCTCGTAATAAGTAATGATCTTCGCATTTAATGCATTTTAAATCTGGAAGTTCTATTGGCTCCATTGTTATTGGTTTAGGCTCGCCATTTCTTTGCAAAGCTCTTGTAGTTCCACAATTATCATTCAAACAACCAAAATATTTTCCAAACCTTCCAGTTTTTAGTTGCATCTCAGAGCCGCATTTATGACATTCAAGGGTAGGCCCATCATAGCCTTTTATCTTGAATTGGCCTTCTTCAATTTCATAACCGTCACAATCTGGACTCTTGCCGCAAACATGGAGTTTTCGAGTTTCATCAATTAAATAATTGTCCATACTAGTCTCGCATTTTGGACATCTTTTCTTAATTAATAAATTTTCTGCCTCTTCATTATCATCAACACTAATAGCTTCATCACCTGAAACTAAATTAAGCGTCTTCTTACATTTATCATCTCCTGTATTTTCATATGCAGAACATCCCAAGAAAACACCATTAGATGAATTTCTAATTACCATATTTGGTGAAGAGCAATCTGGACATACAAGATTTGTTGTAGTTGGTTTATTTGATCTCATTCCACCATCTTCCATTGAGGCAGAAACTAGATCTTTTTGGAAAGCGCTATAGAAATCATCTAAAACATTTTTCCAATCAAGCTCTCCTTGCGCGACTTTATCTAGATTATTTTCTAAATTCGCAGTGAACTCATAATCCATGATGTCATCAAAACTTTCGATTAGCCTTTCAGCGACAATATGACCAATCTTTTTGACAAAAAATCTTCTATTTTGAATTTCAACATATCCTCTGTCCTGGATTGTGGAAATAATATTAGCGTACGTTGATGGCCTACCAATTCCTTTTTTTTCTAATTCTTTCACTAGAGCTGCTTCAGAATATCTTGATGGAGGTTTAGTAAATTTTTGATCAAGCTTGATCTCATTTAAATTAAGACTTTCTCCTTCATTTAAAGGAGGTAAGATATCTTCATCATCTGATTTTATTGGTTGCGAAATTTTGGTATAACCATCGAAAACAACCTCTCTTCCCTTCGCAGAAAAAACATACTCTTCAATATTAATTTTAGCTGAAGTTGATAGGTACTCTGCATCAGGCATTTGAGAAGCTATATATTGTTGCCAAATTAATTGATACAGCCTTTTCTCTTCTTCTGTTTGATTCATTAGATCATCTGCTGTCATATAAGCATTAGTTGGCCTAATGGCTTCATGGGCTTCTTGGGCATTTTCAGTACTTGAATAAATTCTAGGAGCATTAGTTAAGTATTTTTCACCAACCCTCTCTCCTATAAAGTTTCTTGCATCTTGTATTGATTCTTTGCTCAAACTTGGAGCATCAGTTCTCATGTATGTTATGTGGCCAGCCTCATATAGTTTTTGAGCAACTCGCATGGTTCTCTTAACAGTAAAACTTAATTTTGTACTTGCGGCTTGTTGCAATGTAGATGTTATGAATGGAGCTCTTGGCTTTACCTTAACTGGTTTTTGTATTATTTCATGTATTGTTAGATCTGAGTTTTCGATAAGTTCATGAATATTTCTTGCCTCCTCCTCTTTGAGCAAAGGTTGAGATTTTTTTCTATACAAAGAAAAAGGTATTATTAATTCATCTTTTATAAGAGTCATGGAAACTTCCCAAAACTCTTCTGGAATAAACTCTTGTATTAATCTTTCTCTTTCATCTAAAACTCTTAATGCTACAGATTGAACTCTTCCAGCTGATAGTCCTCTAGCAATTTTTTTCCATAGCAAAGGTGATAATTCAAAGCCAATGACTTTATCAAGAAATCTTCTAGCTCTATAGGCCTTTACAAGATCTAAATCTATTTCTTTTGGATCTTCAAAGGAATCAATAATTGCTGATTTTGTTATTTGGTTAAATCTAACTCTGGAGTACTCATATTTATTAGGCCCTAGTGCTTCCTTGAGATGCCATGCAATTGCCTCACCTTCTCGATCAAGGTCGGTTGCAAGATAAATATGATCCACACCTTTTGCTGCTTTTCTTAAAGACTTTATAACTTTTTCTTTTTCAGGAATTATTTGCCAATCAGCATTCCAGCCATTATCAGGATCAATTCCCATCCTTCTAATTAATCTATTCCTATCATTAATTGCTTTTAATCTTATTTTTTCTTCTGGACTTACATCTTTAGGTATTGACGATCTCTTGGAATTTGGTGATGCTTTTTTTGGCAGATCTCTTATATGGCCAACGCTAGACTCGACTATATAGTTTGATCCTAAATACTTAGAAATTGTTTTTGCTTTTGCAGGAGATTCTACTATTACTAAAGATTTTGTCATATTTTAAAACTTTCCTTTTTTATGAATATCATCAAAAGTGTCCTGTTGGCAAGTTAATTTTATAAATTTTTTAAATCATTCAGTTTTTCTAATATCGTTTCAAGCGCATTAATTCCATCTGACTCTTTCCATAAAAAAGAGATCGAGATATTGCTAAAAATAATTTCATTTACACTTTCAGGCATGTCTGAAAGCATCCTTTCAATATCACTAAAATGATCTAAATATTTTAATTTGACAGGAGAATACAAGATAAATTTATTTTTGTCTCTAATAAAATGCCCTTCTTTTAAAGTAGTTACATTTTTTATTTGATAACTAACATCAAAAGAGTTTTTATTTTTAAACTTATTTTTGCCATACAGGTTAGATGAAATCTTACAACCGAGCATCTTGGCATCTATCCTTAATTTAGATATTTTTCTCGATGATTTTGATGGCATTGCAATAGAAATTGATCCTATTAAAAGCAAAGCAGCAGTTACCATAACTAAATATTCCATTAATTAATCACTTAGAATTTGGCTTACAAGCTCTGGGCCTTTGATAATAAATCCAGTGTAAATCTGAACTAAATCAGCGCCTGCGTTTAGTTTTTCCAGATAATCTTCTTTGCCAGTAACGCCCCCTACACCTATTAAGGGCATATCATTTGATTGAGATCTTATATAGGATAACTTGCTTGTAGATTTCGTCATTAGAGGTTTGCCTGAAAGACCTCCCTCAATATCTATGAACTTTTTATTTTGTAAATTTGTTTTATCAATTGTGGTGTTTGTTGCTATTACTCCGCTGAAAATAGAATCATTTATTAATTCTATTATTGAATCAATAGATTCATTTGATTCGTCAGGTGATATTTTTAAAAAAAGAGGAACCTTGATATCTTCATCAATAGCCTTTTTTTCTATAGAACCAAGCAAATTCTTTAAATCATCTTTATTATGAAGTTCTCTTAAGTTTGGTGTATTTGGAGAGGATATGTTGACAGTTATGTAATCAGCATATGCATGAACTTTTTCAAGACATATCAAATAATCATTGATGCGCTGATCTCCTTGTGATGATTTATTGGCTCCTATATTTACTCCAATCACTCCATCAAATTTCTTTGATTTTAATTTTTTAACAAGGTAATCGACGCCTTTATTATTAAAACCTAATCGATTAATTATTGAGTCTTCCTTAAAATTTCTAAATACCCTTGGTTTTGTATTTCCATATTGAGGTATTGGGGTTACCGTTCCCACTTCCAAAAAACCGAAACCCAGTGCTCCTAATGCATCAATAAAATCTCCATTCTTATCTAACCCTGCTGCGGTACCTAATCTATTTTTAAAAACCATTCCTTGAAAAAAAAATTCTTTTGTAGTCTTACGATTCGGTGCAATCAAGCTTAATAAATTGAGCTTATATAAAATATTTAATGAATTTAATGAAAGTGAATGAGCAGTTTCTGGCGGTAATAATTTAAATATCTTAAGAAAAAAATTCAAACAATATCCTTTATTATATTTACAATATCTTCCTTTATAGATTTGTCTCTTAATGCAAGGGAGATGGTAGCATGTACGAATCCCTTTTTACTACCACAGTCAAATTTATCACCATCATATGTAGCCGCGTATATCTTCTCTTCATTAAGTAAGGATCTAATTGCATCTGTGATTTGAATTTCTCCAGTTTTATCAAAGTTAGTTGATTTTATATGCTCAAATATAGATGAGCTTAAAATGTATCTTCCGCAAACAGCAATATCTGAAGGTGCTTCTTCAGGGTTTGGTTTTTCTACAATATCCTCAATTTCAATGCTATTACCATTTATTTTGCCTGGTTTAATAACGCCATATCTATGAATATCTTCTTTATCAACTTTATTTACAGCAATAACCGATGAACTTGTATCTTTGTGGATATCAATCAACTGACTGAGACATGATTTATTTGATATAAATAAATCATCTGGCAATAAAACAGCAAATGATTCATCTTCTATATACTTTTCAGCTTGAAGAATGGCATGGCCTAAACCCTTCTGCTCATCTTGTATTACATAATGAAAGTTTACTTTAGAAAAAATTTCAGGATTTACCTTTTGCACTAAGTCTGATTTCCCAGATTTTACTAGTCTTTTGGGGAGATCTTCGTCTGTTTCAAAATGTCTTTTAATCGCATATTTTTCTGGGCTGGTTATAAAAATAATCTCTTCTACCCCGATACCAATTGCTTCCTCAACAGCATATTGCAAAAGAGGTTTGTCGACGATTGGAAGCATTTCTTTTGGAATTCCTTTTGTAGCAGGCAAGAATCTTGTTCCAAGACCAGCAACAGGTAGAACAGCTTTTTTAATCAATTTATATTCTCCCAGAAATATTTTTGTATATCATAGCAAACATAACACCAGATAGTAGTCCGCCCAAATGTGCAAAATTTGCGATTGATCCAAATCCAAACAGCTCTAATAAGCCAATAAATCCAAATAATAACCATACAATCATAAATAAATATAATCCTGGAGGAAGTTGATATCTGTCAAATTCAGAATCCATCTCTAAGATCATGCAATATCCTATCAGCCCGTATATAACTCCTGATAGTCCTCCAAAAAGACTTGAACCAGTCCAAAAATATTGTAAAAAATTACTAAAAATACCTGTAAAAGCTATTATCAATATGAAAGTGATAGTTCCATCTATTCTTTCTATTTTTTCTCCAAGAATATAAATCCATAAACAGTTAAAAGCTAGATGTGTAAAAGAAAAATGTATAAAAATTGGAGATATGAGCCTCCACCATTGGTTTTCATTTAAAAATGTTTGGGTCATAGAGCTTGTTGAGAAAAAACCCTGATTAGAAATTAAAATTTTGGTAAATGTAATCGGTTCAATGATTGCAATAACTGATCCAAAATTAGATAAAAATGCTAACAAGACTGAAAAAAGAATTATGGGTAAATGAAGGTTCCTAAAGATATTCAATTTAACTTTTTGAAATATTTAAACTCCATCCAAGCTTCTCTCTACACGCTTCAAAAAAGTCATTGTCTTCTGGATGAACAAGCTTTAAAGTTTTTTTCATTTTTGATATCGAGATTTTTACTCCATAAGACACATCGATATCATCCTGACCGTCAACACATATTTTTGCGCTGTCATTAGGGCCCTCAAATAACTCCATCTCAACATTTTCATCTGAAGATATTATAAAAGGTCTAGAAGATAGGCTTTGAGGTAACATGGGCAAAATTGTCCAGACATCTAAGCTTGGGTGAATTATTGGTCCTCCTGCTGACAAAGAATAAGCAGTGGAACCTGTAGGTGTCGCAACAATCAAGCCGTCAGATCTCTGCTCATATACAACTTTGTTGTTTACACTTAATCTATATCTCATCAACTGAGCATATGCGCCTGAATGAATAACCACTTCATTTAATCCATATAGATGGTTTTCATCAAATTTAGCTGAAACTAGATTTCTTTCTTCTATTTTATAATTACCTGAAAGAATTTCTGAAATTGTGGTTTCAAAATTATCGACACTTAAATCAGTAAGAAATCCAACATTTCCCATATTTACACCCAAAATTGGAATTTGAGAATCTAAATATTGTCTTGCTGAATTTAATAGTGTTCCATCTCCACCAAAAACAATGATTAGATCAACTTTTTCTACTAAATCCTTATGACTTAAGGGTTTAACATTATCATTTTTATAATTTGAAGATTCATCTATATATAAATTTGATTCGCAATTTAAAATGCAACTTATCATAGAATCTAAGGCACCATTGTTAGTACTTTGAGCTGAATCTTCTTTAACAAATATTCCAATTTCTTTAAACATATGCAGAATTATACTCTTATTAAAAATAGTATTTAAAAGTTTTATATTTTCTATGTTAGAAAAATCATAATATATGCATATAATATTTAAAGAAAACATTACTATCCAAATATATTATGAGTAATTTAGAAAAATTTAGAGAAGAAACTAAAAGTTGGCTTGATAAGAACTGCCCTGCATCAATGAGAAATGGTGCTGATCCAAGTATACCTGTTGACGAAGTATGGGGCGGAAGAAATGCTGAATATAAAAATCCGGAATCAAAGTTATGGCTTGAAAGAATGGGTGAGAAAGGCTGGACTATGCCTACTGTTGCTAAAGAATATGGTGGTGGTGGACTCTCTAAAGATGAAGTAAAAATATTAAATGAAGAAATGTTCTTCATTGGAGCAAAGCAGCCCCTACTCAGTTTTGGAATATGGATGTTAGCTCCAGTATTACTTGAATATGGAACCGAGGAACAAAAAAAACAACATATACCAAAAATTATTAAAGGTGAGATTAGATGGTGTCAGGGTTATTCTGAGCCTGGTTCAGGATCAGATTTAGCCAGTCTTGCAACTAAGGCTGAAGATATTGGTGAAAAATATCTTGTTAATGGTCAAAAAGTTTGGACATCTTATGCTGACAAAGCTGATTGGATTTTCGCACTTGTAAGAACAGGCCCTAAAGAACCAAAACATGATGGAATTAGTTTTTTACTCATTGATATGGAGACAAAGGGTGTAAGTACAAAACCTATAACACTAATATCAGGTAAATCGCCCTTCTGTGAAACTTTCTTTGATAACGTAGAAGTTCCTAAGAAAAATTTAATTGGTGAGCTTAATGCAGGATGGACAATTGCTAAAAAATTATTGCAACATGAAAGAGCCTTTATTTCCAATTTTGGATTAGCAGCTGGAATGGGAAGTAAAAGAGATGTTATTTCTATAGCTAAAAAACATTTTGGTGAGGAAAATGGAAAAATTAAAAATGGATTCTACAGATCTGAGATTTCTTCTCATAAAATAAAAGAACATGCTTTTGGCTTAACTTTAAAAAGAGCTGGTGATGAAGGAGGAAAGGCAAGTGCAACTGCATCAATGTTTAAGTTATATGGAACTGAGCATAATAAAAAAAGACATGAATTAATGGTTGCTGCTTCAGGTATAAATGGAGTTGCATGGGATGGAGATGAATTTGATGATGATGATAAAAACCTTACAAAAGCTTGGTTAAGAACAAAAGGTAATTCTTTAGAGGGTGGTACATCAGAAGTTCAGTTGAATGTCATATCTAAAAGAGTATTAGGTCTTCCCAGCCAATAGAATTTAAAATGAAACTAGTTTTATCAGAAGAGGAGCAATTTTTAAAAGATACTGCAAAGAATTTTGCAGAAGAAAGATCTCCAATTTCTCATTTTAGATCTCTTAGAGATAACAATGATCCTGTTTTATGGGATAAAGATATTTGGTCAGAAATGGTAAATCTAGGTTGGCCAGGTATTCTAATTCCTGAAGAATATGGGGGATCTAACTTTGGAGTAACAGGTATTGGAGTAATACTCCAAGAATGTGCAAAAACTCTTACTCCCTCTCCTTTGTTCGCAACTGGTGTACTAGGAGCATATGGGTTAACACAGCATGGCACTGATGAACAGAAGAAAAACTATCTTCCTAAAATTGTAAGCGGCAAGATTACAACAGCTTTAGCGATTGATGAATCTAGTCATCATAATCCATCTGAAGCGTTAATGAGTGCCAAAAAAGAAGGATCAAATTTTATTCTTACTGGAAAAAAGATATTCGTCATTGACGGTGATAGTGCAGACCTATTAATTGTTTTAGCAAGAACATCAGGAGATAAAGGCGATAATGCTGGTTTGACATTATTTTTGGTTGATTCAAAAAGCCCTGGACTAGAAAAAATTAAACTAGATATGGCTGATTCAAGAAATTATGCAAATATAGTATTTAATGAAGTCAAAGTGGATGAATCTAATATTTTAGGTGATCTCGAAACGGGAGGTGAAACTGTTGATGATATTTTAGATATAGGAAGAATTGCTATTTCCTCTGAAATGCTTGGAAATGCTGAATCAGCTTTTGAGACAACTCTAGATTATCTTAAACAAAGAAAACAGTTTGGAGTTTTAATAGGTTCTTTCCAAGCTCTTCAACATAGAGCAGCAGAAATGTTCTGTGAGCTTGAACTTACAAAGTCATCAGTAATGGCAGCAATGAGAGCTGCTGATGAAAACTCCAATGAACTTCAAAGAATGTCTAGTCTTGCAAAGACAGTTGCTGGAGAAACCTTGCATCTTGTATCAAATGAAGCCATTCAAATGCATGGTGGAATTGGCGTAACAGATGAATATGATATTGGATTTTTTTTAAAAAGAGCTCGTGTTGCAGAGCAAATATTTGGTAGTTCTAAATTTCATACCGAAAGGTATGCAAATCTTAGTGGCTTCTAGGAGAGTATTTGAACTAAGATGAATAATGTTAAATCAGGTCTAATAGGCTTGATCACATTTATATTAATATTGTTAGAGTTGATAATTGGGTTCGGAACTTTGGCAATTATTAATCTGCCAAGAGGTTTGATACCTTTCAAATCTTTCAAAATTTTTTTAAGCAAGGTCTCAAATTATATTGGCGATCTCACTGTATATGGCCTCAAAATTATAATGCTATTAATGCATGGAAATAATATTGAACTTATCGATGATGGTGAAGAATTTGATCAAAATGCTTGGTATATGGCAATGTCAAATCATCAATCATGGGCAGATATATTTGTTTTACTTGTTTCAGCTAATTATAAAATTCCATTACTTAAGTTCTTTATGAAAAAAGAGTTATGGTGGATTCCATTTGTTTTCCTAGCTAACCAAACTCTAAATATGCCTTTTGTTAATAGGCATTCAAAGGAGGAAATTGAAAAAAATCCTGGTCTCAGAACTAGAGACTATGAAAATACTATTAAATCTTGTAAACGATTTCTAAGATCACCATCAACAATATTTAGTTATGCAGAGGGAACGAGATTTACACAGGATAAGCATTCATCACAAAATTCACCTTACAAAAATTTACTTGCTCCAAAGATTGGTGGAATGGCAACTGCGCTTTCAGCAATGCCTGAAATTAATACCTTAATAGATTATTCATTGGTATATAAAAGCAAAAAAAGAGGAGCATGGAATTTTTTAACCGGAGAAATGAAACAAGTTAAAGTTTTGGTGACAAAGCATAAAATACCTGAAAGCTTAAAAGGTAAAAATTATTCTGAAGATTATCAATATAGAGAAGATTTTAAAGATTGGATTGACTCTATTTGGCAGCAAAAAGACGCAGACATTGAAAAATTAAAGTTTTAATTCAGTCTCACTAACAACCCATCCGTTGGCATCAATATATATCCAGTCTCCTGAATGTATATCAACTGAACCCAGCTTAACATCTATTCCGATCTTTCCAATACCTTTAGATTTATCAGTTTTTTTGGGATAAGAATTCATGGCATACATTCCAATATCAATATTCTGGATTACTTCTACATCTCTTATAAAACCATTTGTAATAATGCCAACCCAATTATTTTCAAAAGCTGCTTTAGCAATCTGATCTCCAACCATAGAGCATAATTCTATTCCTGTATGATTTATTATCAAAACTTTTCCATAGCCATCTTCTTGAACAAGTTCTTTAACGACACTATTAGAATGCTCGCATTTTACAGTTTCAACCTGACCATAGAATTTGTTTTTATGGCCATAAGAATTTAGGAACAAATCACCTATTTTAATATGTTCATATTGATCGCAAATATCTGGAACTGTAAAGTTACTCATTACCCCACATTCTAATTCATTCTAAATTTAAAGTAAGTAATATACACTATTGATAAGTACTATTTTGGAGTAATAATGAAATCTCAAATTTGTGACGTTCTTAATATTGAATTTCCTTTAGTTGCATTCAGTCATTGCAGAGATGTTGTTGCTGCTGTTTCAAAGGCAGGTGGTATGGGTGTTCTGGGTGCAGTTGGTCTTTCTCCAGAAAAATTAGAAATTGAATTAAATTGGATCGATGAACATGTTGATGGAAAGCCATATGGAGTCGATGTTTTAGTTCCTAATTCTTATGTTGGTAAAGGGGAAAACCTTACAACAGATGATCTAAGATCAATGATTCCACAAGAACATAGAGAGTTTAGAGCGGATATTCTTGAACAACATAATATTGATGCATCCGATCTAAGAGGAGATGCAGAATCTCAAAAAATTGAAAAAAATTCAAATCAAGTTCTTGGAGCTGGTCTTGATGGCGCAAAAGAAGTTTTAGAAGTTGCGTTTTCTCATCCCATTGGGCTTGTTGCTAATGCTCTAGGTGTTCCACCAAAATGGATGCTTGATATGGGTAAACAAAATAATGTACCTGTTGCTGCATTGGTTGGGGCAAAACAACATGCAGTAAAGCAGGCTGAAGCTGGAGTTGATATTATAGTTGTATCTGGAACTGAGGGTGGAGGTCATTGTGGGAGTGTTTCAACGATGGTGCTTGTTCCAGAAGTAAGAAGGGCTCTAAAAGAATATGGAAATGTTCCAATTCTAGCAGCAGGAGGTATTTGTACTGGAGAGCAAATGGCTGGAGTAATGGCTATGGGTGCGGATGGAGTCTGGTGTGCTTCAGTATTTTTACCAACAGTAGAAGCAGAAACTTCTGATAATATTAAAGAAAAATTAGTTGCTGCGTCTTCTAGCCATACGGTGAGATCAAAAAGCAGGACAGGAAAACACT
Organism: uncultured SAR86 cluster bacterium; assembly: GCA_902556105.1. Taxonomy (GTDB): domain Bacteria; phylum Pseudomonadota; class Gammaproteobacteria; order Magnimaribacterales; family D2472; genus SAR86A. The sequence continues at coordinate 320 of CACDUZ010000003.1, read as the reverse complement.
CAAGACAACTTACCTCCCCTTGGGTTGAGGCATGGGAAGATAAAGATGCTCCAGAACCTCTCCCAATGCCTCTTCAAACAATGGTCAGTGAGCCTGCTCTGAAGAAAGTAGCAGATCAAGCTGCTATTGGTCATGATGGTGCTAAGCAACTCGAAACTTATTGGGTTGGTCAGGGTATTGGTCTTGTAAATGAATCAATAAGTGCTGGGCAAACAGTTCAGAAATTTAAAGAAGAGTTTATTGAGTCTTATGAAAGGATTAATGAGTTTTTCTCTGATTAATGTCATAAGCTTGTTAAAAAAAATTTTAATCTTTTTTGT
>CACDUZ010000002.1 GCA_902556105.1 uncultured SAR86 cluster bacterium | reverse complement strand
ATGACGAGCCCCTTCTTCAATCTTAATCGAAGTATTTGAATATAAGCTTGATATAAAAGTGTTTAATCGATAAACCCCTTTTCCATTTTCTCCTACAGGATCGTCTGAGCCAGAAATTATAAATATTGAGGTCGAGTTATTTGATTTTGGGTATTTTTCTTTTTTGAATACTTCTAAAAGTCCATTTGCAAGATCATCCCATAAGCCATTTGTGACTGGAAACCCACATAAAGGATCCTCAACATAGTTATCAACATTATCATTATCTGAGGATATCCAGTCTTTCAATGTTCTGTTAGGTTTAAATTGTTTGTTATAAGGCCCTAGTGTAATGTTATCAAGAAATATACTTACTGACTTTTTACCAAAAAGTAATATTTGTACTTTTACTAGTAATTTTTGAATCAATAAAATTGCTTTAGGTGGTTTGCTTGAACCAGATATTATCAATCCATCAACATCCATGCCTTTTTGCATTGCTGCTAATGCAATCCACGAACCCATACTATGCGCTAATACATATTGTTTGAGATTTGGAAATTTATTTTTTGATCCTTCAACCAGCTCTAGTAAATCTTTAACTACCATATTCCATCCATTGATATCACTAAAGTAACCTTTTATATTATTTTCAATTCTGTTCCCATGACCTCTGTGGTCGATAGAAATTACGTGATAACCATCTACATTTAATTTTTCTATCAACCAGTTATAACGCTTTATATGTTCTGCCATTCCATGACAAATATGGACAACCCCTTTTGGTTTAGCGTAATTTGTTAGATATTTATATATATATTTATTATCAATAGATAAGCTTGAATTCATAATTTATAATAAACTTATAATAAAATTATTGAAATAATAATGGAAGAAATACATATTGCTGGGACTGGGATTTGGTATCCTGATGACATCATCACTAATGATGAGATCGTACTTTCTTTTAATAAATATGTAGATAATTTCAATGAGATAAATAAAGATTTGATTTCAAATGGTAGCTTAAATCAGTTAGAACATTCATCTGTTGGGTTTATTGAAAAAGCTTCAGGTATAAAAACCAGGCATGTAGTTGATAAAAAAAATATTCTAGATGTAGATAGAATGATGCCATCTTTAAAACATGAGGATGAATCAAGATTATCAATTCAAGCTGTCGCAGGTATTCATGCTGCAAAAAAAGCTATGGCACAAGCTAATGTTACGCCAGATGATATTGATGCAGTTATTTTAGGGACGTCTCATAATGCAAGGTATTATCCAGCTGTTGCGATTGAGATACAAAATGAGCTTGGGATAGATGGATATGCCTACGATATGCTTGTAGGTTGCTCATCAACAACTTTTGCTATTAATAATGCATACAGTGATATTGCATCAGGGTTAGCTGAAACTATTCTTGTTGTAAATCCAGAAATCTCAACTCCAGCTGTTAATTTTGGCAAAAGAGATATCCATTTCATATTTGGTGACGGTTGTGTGGCTTCAGTTATTAAAAAAGATAGCTCTTCAGAAAAAAGTTTTAAGATCTTAGATAGAAAATTAATGACTCAATTCTCAAATAACATTCGAAGCGATTGGAGTTATTTAGCAAGAACTGCTTCAGACTATAAAACAGCTGAAGATTTAATTTTCAATCAAAATGGTGGTAGTGTCTTTAAGGAAGTTTGTCCTTTGGTAGCTAAGTTTATTTCAACACAATTGGAGAAAAACGATATTGAAGTTGGAGATATATCTAAATTTTGGTTGCATCAGGCCAATGCCAGAATGATCAATCTTATAGTTTCTAAAATTATTGGATCTGATGATTTTGATACAAACTTAGCACCTCTTCCCATTGAGACATTTGGGAATCTAGCGAGCGCAGGTTCTATGTTTGCTTTTAACTTAAATAATGATCTTAAGTCTGGTGAAAAAGGTATTATATGTTCTTTTGGAGCAGGCTATTCGGTTTGCTCAATGATAGTGGAGAAAGTCTAAAATGGGTGAGTATGATGCAGTTTGGGTATTTTTAATTTCTTTAGTCTTTGTAGGCTTCTATATCTTTATAGAAGCAAAACCTAAAGGCTCAAATCTCTTTGGTGGTATTTCTAAAACAATTACTAGATTCTTTAGAAGCAGATAAGTTGTTTAATAAAAAATTAAATGTATTTGTATTTGTAATACTTGCATTAATTGTTGGCGGCCTTTCATCATCTAACACATCTAATGATTTATGGTATCAGGGTCTCGTAAAGTCTGATCTAAATCCTCCAGGATATGTATTTGGAATTGTATGGCCAATTTTGTACTTGTTAATGTCAATATCTGCTTATAGAAACTTTGATTCAATTGCCAAAATATTTTTTATTCAATTATTTTTTAATACTATTTGGTCATGGCTGTTCTTTTTTTATCATTTACCCTTTATTGCTTTATTAGATATTTGGTTATTGATTTTCTTGAATATAAATATACTAATAGTTCTAGGTAAAAAAGATAAATTAGCAATGATTTTATACATACCGTATGTCACATGGCTTCTTTTTGCTTCTTATTTAAATATATTTATTGTTATAAATAACTAGATAAAAATTCCTACAATCAATCCTGTCATACATGAAGCGAGTGTTGCTCCAATTAAAGCCTTAAATGAAACATTAATTAAATCATCTTTTCTTTCAGGCGCCATTGCAGTTATACCTGAAATTAAAATACCAACTGATGAAAGATTTGCAAAACCACAAAGACTATAAAAAGTTATAAGTTTTGATTTGTCTGAAAGTTCACCATTTTCAAGTGCCGCTAATCCTGGATAAGCAACAAACTCATTTAAAGTTGTTTTAATACCAAGAAGTTCACCAGCGATAATTGCTTCACTCCAAGGTATTCCCATCAACCAAGCTATGGGTGCAAATAAATATCCAAGTATTATTTCAATTGATAGATCAAATCCAAACTGATATGAAATTAATCCCAAGAAAGAATTAACTATATAAACAAGTGCGATTACCGCAATTAATATTGTTCCAACACTAACAGCAATGCTAGTTCCGTCAGAGGTACCCCTTGTGACTGCATCCATCGTACTTTTATATACTTTTGGCACTTTGTTTTCATTGAAGTCTGTTATTTCGTTTGATGGGATCATGATATTTGCATACATAATCGCGGCTGGAACAGATAAAATTGAAGCAGTTATAAAATGTTGGATTAAATTTTCATCACCAAATGAGGTCTCAAGAATACTTATTAATGCAACCATTACAGAGCCAGCAACAGTAGCCATGCCAGCAGTCATCAATATCAATAACTCTTTATTAGATAACTTGCTAACATATGGTCTTATAAGTAATGGCGCCTCAACTTGACCAACAAAAATATTTGCAGCTGCACCCAAACCAACAGGACCACCAATGTTAAATAGTTTTTGGCATGCTTTTGATATTAGATTAACTATAAAAGGAAGAATCCCCCAATACCATAATATGGCAGAAATACACGCCATTACAATAATATAAGGCAGAACACCAAAGGCAAATGTTTCAAGCAAAGATCTATAAGGCCCAGCACTGTCAGATGGAGCATATCCAAAAACAAAGCTTGCCCCCTCAACAGTAGCCTCTTGAAGAACAACTACTCCATTTCCCATTATTTCAAAAATACTGATAATAAAAGGAATTTTTAGCAAAACGACTGCTAGAATTATTTGAGCTAAAATTCCATAAGCAATAAATTTAAAGTTAATAATTTTATAATTATCTGAAAATGGAACAGCTATTAAGGTCAAACCAATGAAGCCAATAATTATTTGAAGTACATTGAAAATATCCATATCAGTAAAGCTTTATTTCTTTTAATCTTTGGTTTAAAAAATCATTTGCAAGAATACCCACATCATTATCTCGAAAGATAGATTTCAGATTAATTGAAGGTGCTGGATGAAGAAAAAATGGGATACTGTATCTAGGTTTTGATTCTTCAACCTCATCTTGAATTACTCTATGTGTAGTGCTTTTAAGTCGTTTATCTGTAACAAGTTGCATCATGTCTCCAATATTGCAAACTATAGCGTCAGTACTAGGTTCAACTTTAATCCATGAGCCATCTTTGCTTAAGACTTCTAGCCCACCTTCTTCGGCTCCAATTAAGAGTGTTATAAGATTTATATCCTCGTGTGCTCTTGCTCTATGAGGGTTCGATTTTGTTTCAACTGGTGGATAATGAATTGATCTGAGTAATGAATTGCCTTTCTCAACCCAGGAATTAAAATAATTCTGATCAAGACCAAGAGAAAGAGCTATAACAGACAAAACTCTGGAACCAATATTGTGAAGCTCTATATACAGCTGATCAAAATGTTTATTAAATTCAGGTACTTGAGAGATATTTAAATTTTCAGGAATATTTTTATCATATGTCTCATCTATAAGAGGCCCGTGATGCCAAAACTCTTTTTGATCTGCTATCTTCTCACCAACAGCTGTTTCTATACCTTTTGGTGTATAACCCCTTGCACCTTTTGAACCAACAGAGCTATAAGTATTCTTAATCTGATAATCTAAATCAAAAAAAGCTTTTGATGATTTATAGCAACTATCCACAAGATCTTTAGATAAACCATGTTGAGTTATTGAAAAGAAACCATGATCAGACAGGGCCTCGCTAAGTAAATTAATTGAAAATGAGTCGCCCTTTTCAATTTCTTTAAAAGATAATTCTGGTATTGTATTTTTCATATAAAAAAGGCGGTATAAAACCGCCTTTAAATTATATATAAGTATTATTAGAATTTATACTGAATTCCTAAGGATGCTCTCCATAAACTTTGAGTAGTTGATCTATCAATATTAAATGGATCATCAAAGCTATATCTAAATGCATTCCTACTATAGTCATACCTCTCACCTTCAACAATTCTGAGATCTATAACAGGAACTCTTCCAGAGTAATAACCATAATTAATAATACCTTTATCATCATCAATGAAGTTCAATAGGTTCTCAAGAGCAAAAGTGATGACAAATGTATCATTTTCTCTAAGTCCAGGAAGCTCTTGTACTATATTTAAATCTAATGATGTTTGCCAAGGGAAATTGCCTGCATCTCTTGGAGCAATTTGTCCTGCAGAACCCTCAAGGCCCCATACGTTATATAGGAAATCTAGAACAGCTTGCTCTCTTGCTAGAGCATCTGCAGACCCTTCATCCTGACATTTATATGAATAACAAACAATTGGATCATTTGCAGTAGGTATATATAGAAGTGATGAACTGTCATCATTTAGATTGAATTCATAACCAAATGCCTTAGATTTATAGTCGCTAACCCTGCTTGTGTAAGTATCAAAAGTTGGATATTTAACATTTCCAGATTCTCTTGCATATACCAAGCTAAAGGTTGTTGGTGCATTAGATCCAAAGAAATAATGCTTTGAAGTAAGAGTTGCTAAGAAACTATGCTCGGTTTCATAAGTTGATCTATTTTTGATTCTATTATTAAAATCGATAGCACCAGTTTTACCAAAGTTTGAATTTGAAGTTGACGATGTCATATCACTTCTATTGTTATGGTCTTGGGCTGTGTAAGCAAAAGTTATAAAAGTATCTCCATCTCTAAATCCTTTTGATAAACTTGCAGAAAATACTTCTCTGTCTCCACAACACACATTATAAAGACCGGCATGATAGCCTCTAACTTGAGTTTGATTATAGATAGGTCTTCCATCAGGTGCTTTTTCTGTTGGAACCGTTGGTTCATCCCCAACAAGTGGATAACCAGTATCAACAATCCTGTATAAAGCCTCTTCCTCTTTGGACTTTAAATATGTCAAAGTCATATCAATATCATATGGAAGAACTCTGTTATAAGTTACATTTAATATTGTTGATTTTGGCCATTCAAAGCTAGGAGCAATAAAATCAACTTTACCAGAAACATTAGCTGGATCAGAAATCGATGCAATTACACAATCAGGTTTTGTGTTAGATCCTGTAAAAGAAAAATCGCTAAACTGTCCTGTACTTGGGCAATTACCAAAATCACTATCGTAGTTTGCTGTAAGCGTTCCAGTATTTGTGTAAGCATTTGATATCCACACATTAGGTAGTTTTGCTGAGTAAGTACCATAAGTTACATTTAAGTCACTTAAATCATCAAGAACAATATCAGCACCAAATCTATAAGTTGTGAGATCAGTTCCTTTTATTCCTCCATTTTTAAAACCATAGGTATTTAAGAATGAAGTGTTAGTAGGAGTATCATCTCCTGAGTACTCATCGTGTCTCAATCCAAAGGTTAGAGTTACTCTGTCTGACATAGAATATTCATCCATAATGTACATTGACTGAAGTTCATATTCGAAATCAGCAGCACCATCTGCAACATTACCTGTCTTTGTTCCAGCGGCTGAATAAGAACTAAAAGAACCAGATTGAACTGCTGCTAAGTCGTCAAACTCATATGAACCATCTTCATCAACAATAAATACATTGTAAGTATCGTAAACTGAGTTCTCAAAACCAGCGGTTACTTTGTGATCATTTTGATAATAAGTTAACTTAGCTTTGAAGAAAGTTGTTTCTGTATCAAGATCGTTGGCCATTCTAAAAATATCTGGTCCAGCAACAAATTCATAACCAAATGCTTCGTCAATAGTTATGTTTGGCATATTTTGGCCAGCTGGTGAAATTTGATCAGTCATAGTTTCCTTTGTAGAAAAATAGACTTCAGAGATTAAATTATCTGAAATATCTGAAACAAGGTGAAAACTGTTAGTAGTTGTTTCTTCAGATTTAATGTATCTGGCTGAATAAAGAGCTACTGTATTTCTGTCTGAAGAGGATCCTCTTAGATCTGTTCCAAAAACATCTTTATGATTAAAGGTTAATCTATGTTTATCACTTATACTCCAATCCAATCTGACTGATGTATTTTCTTGTGAGGACTCAGTTGCGCCAGTAGGTCCAAAAGGATCAATCCCAATTAGTGTTTGAACTGCGCTTCTAACTTGTTCGGCTTGGTCAGGGGTAACATCAAGAAGATTTTCTGCACCTGAGCCTTGTATTCCATATCTTAGTGGATTAGAGATCTCAGCTTCACTATAAGTTACATAGAAAAATAACTTATCTTTGATAACAGGTCCGCCAAAAGCTAATTCGTAGGCAGTATCCTCTTTTGTAATGTCAACATCTTCGCCTTCAAGCTTATCACCCATGAGAGAGTCACCTCTATCAAAATAAGCAAAGTCTCCGGTAAATTCATTTGTTCCACCTTTAGTTATGATGTCTATTACACCACCTCTAAATTGAGCATATTCTACTGAAGCAGGAGCAACTTTAACTGCTATTTGCTCTATAGATCCAAAATTAATTGGGCTTCTTTGAGATGGATAACCATTATCATTTAAACCAAAGTCATCATTAAAAGAAACACCATCAACTCTGATGTCATTTGTTCTTGGATGAGCTCCACCGATAGATATTGATTCTTCACCGTCTTCTTCATCATCAAGCGTTACAAGAGGATTTAATCTTAAAATATCTTTAAGATCTCTTGTAACTGAGGGTGTAGTCTCAATAGTTTCAGAATCAATAACTGTAGTGAAACCATCTCTATCAACGGTTATTCTTGATCCAGTAACCACAAGTTCATCAACTGAGTCTGCAGAAGCAAGATTAAAAGATAGTCTTTTAGTATCACCAACAACTAAAGACGTTGTTTCATTCTGTGATAACAAGCCAGCTGCTGTGACTGTAATTTTATATGGACCACCTGGTCTTAAACCACCAGCAAAATATCTTCCTGATGAATCAGTAGTTCTTGTAATAGTTGTATTAGTTGGTTCGTATGTTATTTCAACTTGAGCACCACTTACAGATCCATCTGAAGAAGATACAGAACCTGAAATATCAGATGTAAGTTCTTGGGAGATAAGTAATGGTGAAATAAAAATTGAAAGCAATGAGAGTTTTAAGAAATTCCGTATCATGATTAAACACACCCCTAAATGTGAAAATTAATATTCTCTATAATATATAACAAAATTCATTTAAGGACTATGACATTTTGCAAATTTTTGTGACATTAAGATTTAATATTTAATACTTAAAGAATTTAATGTCTTACCAAGTTTGTTTTTTAGTTTTAATTCAATACTGCTTTCAAAGATTTCAATAATGCCGTAATTTTCTTGGCGGTAGGTTTTGCCTAATAAGTACTTATCAGTTTCAAAAAATAATGACCCGGGCTTGTTTAATGAGGATGCGGTAATTTCAATAAATCCATCTTTTTTATAAATGCCTCCAAGATGTCTATCACCAGATACTAATACGGTTTTGTTAACATTTTTTTCTAATAAAGAAAAAAATTTATTTCTATCATTTGGAAAGTTGCCCCACTTTTCAAAACCATGATCCTCAGGAATAATTTGTATAGAGCTAAAAATTATAAGGAAATCAAAATATTCATCTAATTCTTTTTCAAGCCAATCCCATTGATTGATTCCAAGTATGGTCGAATCTGGTGATTTATTTTTAAGGTATTTTCCTTTAGGTCCTACTAGTGGAGATCTAAAATATCTAGTATCAAGAAATATGAGTTTAAATTTTTTATTAAAAAAAGTTTTATTTTGTGAAAAATAAATACCTTCTCGAGAAGATCTCATATCATAACTAGGTATCTCCCAAAAATCTAAAAACATCTTTTGGGATTCTTTCTTAAAGCTATAACTTCCTCCTCCATCATTTAGTCCATAATCATGATCATCCCATATCGATAAAACATTAATATCATTCAAAAAATTTGGCAGCAAGGATTCTTGTTTTTTATATGCGTATTTTAATTTATCAAGCTTGCCATCAGGACTATCTCCATAAACATTATCACCAAGAAAGATAAAATAATTAAGGTTTTCCTTTTCAATGGAATTCCATATAGGTTGAGGAAAATCTTGATCGAGACATGATCCAAGTCCGAGCTTAATTGAATTAGCTTCAACAGGACTAGAAATAATGGCTTGAATTAAAAATAGTTTTATAAAAAGATGGTATTTCAATTAATTTTTATTTCATTTGATCCAAAGTATTGTTCTAGACACTCCGGAACTTTAATAGAATCAGAGCCATTAAAATTATTTTCAATTAGGGCTATTAAGCATCTACCCACAGCAAGACCCGAGCCATTGATAGTATGCACGAGATTATTTCCATCTTTATTTTTAAATTTTATATTAGCTCTTCTAGCCTGAAAGTCTGAAAAATTTGAACATGAAGAAATCTCTCTATATTTATTTTGGCTTGGCATCCATACCTCAATATCAAATGTTTTAGATGAAGAGAAACCTAAGTCACCGGTACATAATTCAATTATTTGATATGGAAGTTCAAGTTTTTCTAAAATTTCACAAGCGTTTGCAAGTAAGTTATCTAAACAACTCATCGAATGATCTGGATGAGTTATTTGAACAAGTTCAATTTTTTCAAATTGATGTTGTCTTATTAGCCCTCTTGTATCCTTTCCGTAACTGCCCGCTTCAGATCTAAAGCATGGAGTATGAGAGGTAACCTTGATTGGCAAGTCTTTTTCATCTAAAAACTCATTTCTAAATAGATTTGTTAGCGGAACTTCAGCTGTTGGGATTAAATATAATTTATCTGATGTTTTGAATAAATCCTCTTCAAACTTTGGTAACTGACCTGTTCCAATTAAAGAATCTTCGTTAGCCATAAAAGGGACATAATATTCGTGATAACCGTTTTTTATTGCTGTATCAATCATAAAACTAATTAAGGCTCTTTGAAGTTTTGCTATATCTCCCTTTAAAACTGCAAATCTAGACCCTGAAAGTTTCGCAGCTAATTCAGTATCTATGTCATTTGTAATTTCAAGATGGTCTAAGGTATTTGAGGTATCTATAGATCCATAATTTTTAATTACAACGTTATCTTTTTCAGATTTTCCTTTTGGGACTGATTCGTGAGGTAAGTTGGGTATATCTAAAAGTAAAGCATTTAATGAATTTAGAATCTCTTGAAGTTCTAAATCCTTTGTTTCTAATTCAGCATTTGTTAAATCAATAGTTTTCTTTAAAGCAGAAGTATCTTCTCCAGATGATTTAAGTTTGCCAAATTCACCTGAAAGTTTTTTTCTATCTGCTTGAAGCTTTTCAACCTCCACTTGTAACAATTTTCTGTTATCTTCTAAGGCCTTAAAAGATGGCTCATCTAAAGAATAGCCTCTAGTTATTAGTGAAGATTTAACATCTTCAAAATTATCACGTAATTTTTTTATATCTATCATTATTTAGCAATCAATGTCCCAATGTATGTAGCTAATATTGTTAATACCACGGTGATTATTATATATGAAAGAGCAGAAATTAAATTTGAATTAGCAATCATAATGGTTTGGTAAGATAGTGCTGACATGGTTGTAAAAGAACCTAGGAATCCTATTACAAAAAAATAATAAGATGTATCTTTGGTAGGTAAAGACATACCGAGTATTACCCCTATTAAAAAACAACCAATCACGTTTACGAATAAAGTTGCATATGGCGAAGTTAAAAATAAATACTTTTCAAAGATTTCATTTATTCCAAATCTTGAAATAGCTCCAATAGCTCCACCTACACCTATAAATAACAAGTTAAATATCATTATTTTTTATAAAATCTTATTAAGTTATCAATATTCATATTATCTTTATATTTAATATGAAGAACTTTTTCATCGATAAATTCAAAATAAAAAAAATTATTGTTATCTTCTATTGAAAAACTTGAGTCATCTATTTCTTTTATATTTAAGCCCTCTTTTGAAAAGCCATCATTGATAAAGTTATACATTGAATTATTTACAAGATCCGTTTTGTTGATAATTTTGATTTGATTGAATTCAAGATCATGGATTTCAATCCCATCATTGTTAATAAAATATATTTCTTTAAAGGGTTCTATTATTTCTATTTTTACAGTGTTGTCTTCCTTTCGAGTTAAAACACCTGAGGATTCATCAAAACTATCATTAATTTTATTTAAACTTGTTTGTATGAACGAAAGTTCGTTATTAAAAAAAGTATTTAAGGATTCTTCAGAGTTAGCTGATGCCATTAAATTAAATGATAAAAAGAAACTGAGGTATATTTGCTTCAATCTAATCTCTTTTTGGAACTAATACTTCTCTCGCGCCATTTGAGCTCATCTCAGATACGAGACCAGCCTCTTCCATAGTTTCTATAAGTCTTGCTGCTCTGTTATATCCAATTCTTAATTTTCTTTGAACTGCAGAAATGGATGCTCTTCTTGATTCTATTACAAAATTTACTGCTTCATCATAAAGTTCGTCTTGCTCTTCAGATGAGCCAGATTCTGATCCAGTCCATCCTGGAATTGGTCCTGTGTCTTGTTTTGAAGAAACAATTTCATCAACATAGTTTGGTTCTGCCCTTGATTTCCAGTCGTTAACAACTCTGTGGACTTCATCATCACCAACAAAAGCTCCGTGAACTCTAACAGGAACTCCTACTCCAGGAGGAAGATATAACATATCTCCGTACCCTAATAGTTGTTCGGCTCCACCCTGATCTAAAATTGTTCTTGAGTCTATTTTTGTAGATACTTGGAATCCGATCCTGGTTGGTATATTTGCTTTTATTAGTCCTGTAATTACATCAACAGAAGGTCTTTGAGTTGCCAGAATTAGATGAATTCCAGCCGCTCTAGCCTTTTGTGCAATTCTTGCAATAAGATGTTCAACTTTTTTTCCAACTAACATCATCATATCTGCAAACTCATCAACAACAACCACAATAGATGGTAATGCTTCTAAATACTCCTCTTCATCTTCATTAAGTGGATTGAGTATCTGTTTTCCATTTTTTTCTGCATCTTGAATTTTTTTATTAAATCCAGCTAAGTTTCTAACACCCATCATGGACATTAATTTATATCTTCTATCCATCTCGGCGACACACCATCTAAGTCCGTTTGATGCATCAGTCATATCAGTTATGACTGGTGTCAAAAGATGAGGAATTCCATCATAAACAGCTAACTCTAGCATCTTGGGATCAACCAGTATCAATCTAACGTCTTCAGGATCAGATTTAAATAATAAGCTTAATAACATAGCATTCAACCCAACTGACTTACCAGATCCAGTTGTTCCTGCCACTAATAAATGTGGCATTTTAGCTAGGTCAACTACTATTGGATTTCCTGAGATGTCATGACCCAAAGCTAAGCTTAGGTTTGAAGGAGATGATTTAAATGCTTTTGAGGATAATATCTCAGTCAGCCTAACCATTTTTCTATTATTGTTGGGAATCTCGATACCAACAAAAGATTTACCTTCAATAACTTCAACAACTCTAACGCTGCTTACTGAAAGCGACCTTGCAATGTCTTGAGCAATTCCAGTTATCTTACTTGCTTTAGTCCCAGGTGCTGGCTGAATTTCAAATCGAGTAACCACAGGACCAGGCAGTACAGACTCGACCGTAGCCTCAATACCAAATTCTTCTAACTTTGTTTCTAATAATTGAGCGATTTGATTTAATTCTGATTCAGATAATGAACTCCCATCATCAAGAGCTCTATCTAATAGTTCTGTACTAGGCATTACTGTTTTAATTTTTTTATCATCATCAGATTCAGCATCATTCTGCTTTGGGACCTCTTTTAGCGGCGTATCATTTTTAATTGGTAGGTCTGCTTGTTTTAAATCCGAGTTAATTTGATCAATCTTTTTTTCTTTGATTTGTGGTTCATTAGAAATTTTTGGTTTGATCTCTGCTGTTTTCTTTTTGTCATTATTTTCTTTTAATATATTTATAAATGTTTTGATTCTTCTAAATAATGAACTAACTGATTTCTTTGAATGTTCGATTATTTTACTAATTAAAATTAATCCATAGTTACCTGCAATAATTATAATTTTTCCAAATTGATCAATTGTTTTTAACCATGAAAAATTAAATGAAAGAGATGTTGCTGGTATTACTAATATGACTAAAAAAATTAGCGAGCCAAGATTCCCTATTGTTGAAGATAATCCTAAAATAACTTGTTCACCTATAAAGCCGCCAAAATTATTTTTAAAATATAAATCTCCTATTGAGCTAAAACAAATTAATAAAAAAATTGAACTTGCAAGCCTGACAAGGGTTTTATTTATTGATTTATATGGATCTTCATGGAAGAGTATTTGAATTGCCCAAACACAACCTATTAATAAAACCAAATAACCGCCATAACCAATTAGTGTGTGCAAGAAATCAGCTATAGATGCGCCTAAGGGTCCACCAAGATTGTTAATATCTTGAGATGAATTTTTATTAAAAAAGCCAGAATCTGAAACATCATATGAAACAAGTGATACGAATATATATAAAGAAAAAGCTATTAAGAAGAAACTAAAAAAATTTAGAAGAGTATTTTTAATATATGGAGGCATTTAATTATTTATATTTAATAACTGTTGTAATTATAGGCATAAACCATAACAATTTCTTTATATTCAATTATAATTCATCAAATGTCAGATAATCATAATAAATTAATAATCTTAGGTTCTGGTCCTGCTGGATATGCTGCTAGTATTTACTCTGCGCGTGCTGGTTTGAACCCAATAATTATTGCTGGTATGCAAGAAGGTGGACAACTTACAACTACAACAGATGTTGAAAATTGGCCAGGAGATAGTGATGGCCTGCAAGGTCCTGAATTAATGGATAGAATGAAAAAACATGCCCAACAATTTGATGTTGAAGTAGTAAACGATCATATTAACAAAGTTGACCTTTCACAGAGGCCATACAAATTGATAGGAGCCTCTGAATATACTTGCGATGCTTTGATTATTACAACAGGTGCAAGCGCTATGTATTTAGGCCTACCATCTGAGAAAGAATTTTTAGGTAAAGGCGTCTCTGCGTGTGCTACCTGTGATGGCTTTTTTTATAAAGATCAAGAAGTTGCAGTAATTGGTGGAGGTAATACTGCTGCAGAAGAAGCTTTATATCTCTCTAATATATGCTCAAAAGTTTATTTAGTTCATAGAAGAGATGAGCTTAGAGCTGAAAAGATTCTTCAAGATAGGATTTTTAAATTAGAAGAAGAAGGAAAGATTGAAGTTATGTGGAATACACAACTTTCAGAAGTTCTTGGAAATGAAATGGGTGTATCTGGGATAAAGCTTAACAATAATGGCAATGAAATAACTAAAAATGTTATGGGTGTTTTTATTGCTATAGGACATAAACCAAATACAGATATATTTGAAGGACAACTTGAAATGGATAATGGCTACATTATTATTAAATCTGGATTAAACGGCTCCGTAACAAGCTCCTCTGTCGAAGGAGTGTTTGCAGCTGGTGATGTTTCAGATCAAATCTACAGACAAGCTGTAACATCTGCTGGGTTTGGATGTATGGCTGCATTAGATGCTGAAAAGTATTTATCAGAACAATAACAATTAAATGAAATATAAAGCATATTTGGTAGAAGAAAATGAAGGAACTTTTTCAGGCTCTATAAAAGAATTAGATACTCCTGAAATATCTGAAGGTAAAGTACTTATCAAAGTTGAATATTCCTCATTAAATTATAAAGATGCTCTTGCGGCATCAGGTGCCAAAGGTGTAGTGAGATCTTACCCATTTGTTCCCGGTGTAGATGTGGCTGGTGAAATTCTTGAGTCTACATCAAATAATTTTTCTAAAGGCGATAGAGTTATCGCAACTGGCTATAAAATGGGGATGGCAGAATTTGGTGGATTTGGCGAGATAGTTCATCTTCCAGAAGAATGGGTTATAAAATCTCCTGATAATTTATCAAATTTTGAAGCAATGTCTCTAGGTACGGCAGGTATTACGGCAGCAGAATGTGTAAAGAAAATCACTGACAAAAATATTTCTCATAACTTACCAATTATTGTGTCTGGTTCAACCGGTGGAGTTGGTTCAGTTGCAGTTAGTTTGTTATCAAAATTAGGTTATGAGGTCCATGCAATTACTGGAAAACCAGATGAAGTCGAAATTTTAAAATCTATCGGGGCGTCTGAAATTATTTCACGAAACGAATTCATGAAAGAGCCAGCAAAAGCACTAGATAAAGGCATTTATGGTTCTGCTGTTGATACAGTTGGTGGAGATATACTTGCGAAAATTATCTCAATGATTTCAAATCAAGGAGTCGTCTCTTGTTGCGGGAATGTTGGAGGAGCAATGTTTACCTCGTCAGTCTTTCCTTTTATTTTAAGAGGTGTGCAACTGTCAGGAGTTGATTCTGCAGAATCTCCTATAGAAATAAAGAAAGAATTATGGAATCTATTATCTAATAAGTGGTCACTTGACCTTGCCAATCAAACAAGGACTATCAATATATCTAATGTGGGTCCAGAAATTGATAAAATTTTACAAGGTGGGCAAATTGGAAGAGTTGTAATTCAACATGGAGATAAATGATGAAAGATGAATACAAAGAATTTTATAAGTCGGATGAAGAAGATCTCGATAGCAAAAGTGATGCTAAAGTAATTTTGTTCTTAATTATAGTTGCTGTAGTAGCTATGACTTACTGGGTTGCTATTCAGTAATTTATCTTGGCTTCATTCTCATACCAGAATCTAATCTGATTGTTTCTCCGTTAAGATAAGTATTCTTAACAATATGAACAGCTAAATCTGCAAATTCGTTAGGTTGACCAAAACGATGAGGGAATTGTGTAGATTCCAATAGTGGATCTCGAACCTTATCAGGTGCTAGCTGCATTAAAGGCGTATCAAAAATTCCAGGAGCAATTGTACATACTCTTACAGCATGTCTAGCTAAATCTCTCGCAGCGGTGATTGTTAGACCTATCACTCCAGCTTTTGAGGCGCTGTATGCTGATTGGCCTATTTGACCTTCTATTCCTGCAATTGAAGCAGTATTAATAATTACCCCTTTTTCGCCCTTTTCATCTGGATCATTCTTATCCATAAGGTCAGCAGCTATTCTCATAACATTAAATGTTCCAACAAGATTTAAATTTACAATAAATTTAAAAGCATCTAGCGGATGAGGTTCCTCTTTACCAAGGATTCTTCCAGGATATCCTGTTCCGGCGCAATTTACTGCAATATGCAAACCACCAAATTTTTCTTTTATTTGAGTAATGGCATTAACAACTGGGTCTTCTTCCATGATATTTGTGGAAATGAATACAACATTATCTTCACCTAAGTTATTTATTATTTCATTTGCCTTTTCTTCATTGATATCTAGTATTACAACCTTTGCACCTTCTGCAACAAAGGCTTCAACAGTTGCTTGTCCAAGACCTGAAGCTCCACCGGTTACAAGAGCTACCTTATTTACTAATTCCATATAATCTCCTGAAATAGGCATAAATTATAACTTCTTTTATATAAATAAATCATGTTTTCTTTTTTGGCACAGTAATTGCATATGTATTAGTGAGTATACATTTTAAAGGAGAAATAAATGAAAAAATTACTACTTTTATTAACTATGGTCTCGCTACCTACATTTGCATCTGTAAGTGCTAATGTGAGCATTGCCTCAGATTATATTTGGAGAGGAATGACTCAGACTGATGGAATTGCTGTTTCAGGCGGTTTTGATTATGCAGCTGACGGTGGTTTCTATGCTGGTATATGGGGATCAAATGTTAATTTTAATGATAGTACTGGATCAGGAAATGGTGCCGAATTTGACTACTACTTTGGATATGGGTTCGAAATGGGTGGTGTTGGTGTTGATCTAGGCTATGTATCTTTTGACTACCCTGGTAATGAAGATGGTCTTGATTTTGAAGAGATTGTTTTAGGATTAAGTATGGGTGACCTTGGTTTAACATTTGCAATGGGCCAAGACGGAGCGCCTGACTATACAGAAATAGCATATGCAATTGGAGCTGTTGGTGTTTCATATGGTCAATATGATGACTATGGTGATAATTTTGCTATCTCTTATGGATTCACATGTGGTTCATATGATTGTGGAATTGGCTACTATGACTTTTCTGATGATGGTTATGGCGGTGACGAAGACGCACTAGTGTTCTCAGTTTCAGCAAGCTTATAAATATTATGAAACTTGTAAGCGCGATAATTAAACCCTTTAAACTCCAGGAAGTTAGAGAAGCTCTTGTCGATGCAGGCATTGAAGGTCTAACAATCACTGAAGTTAAAGGATACGGAAGGCAAAAAGGTCATACAGAAATGTACAGAGGTGCTGAATATTCTGTAGATACATTACCAAAAATTAAACTTGAAATTCTTGTAGAAGAAGAGAAAGTTGCAACAGTAACAGATGTTATTACTAAAACAGCTAATACTGGAAAAATTGGTGATGGGAAGATATTTATATCAAGTATTGATGATGTTATCAGAATTAGAACCGGTGAAACCGGATCTGACGCTATTTAAATTAAGGAGAAATTATGGAAGAAATTAAATTTGCTTTAGATACATTCTACGCTGTTATGGCTGGTGCATTAGTAATGTGGATGGCAGCTGGTTTTACCATGCTTGAAGCAGGACTTGTACAGAAAAAAGATGTATCTGAAATTGTAACTAAAAACCTTGGGCTATATTCAATTGCATGTATTATGTATTTAGTCTGTGGTTTCATGCTTATGTACCCTTCTGGTGGTGCATTTGGAGGTCTATTAGAAGGTTATTTACCTGCTATTGGAACATCACTTGGTCTATCAACAGGATTACCTAATGAAGAAATAGGTATGCCATATGGAATGGATTATTCTCAGCAAGCTGACTTCTTTTTCCAAGTAGTCTTTGTGGCTACCGCAATGTCAATTGTTTCAGGAGCTGTTGCAGGAAGAATGAAACTAGTTCCATTTTTCCTATTTGCAATAATCTTAACTGGATTTATTTATCCGATTCAAGGTTACTGGAATTGGGGTGGTGGATTCTTAAATCAAATGGGATATTCAGATTACGCAGGCTCAGGAACAGTTCATTTATGTGGAGCTGCGGCAGCTTTAGCAGTTGTTACTGTATTAGGACCTAGAAAAGGTAAATATGGATATGACGGTTCTGTTAACCCAATGCCTGGTTCTAATATACCAATGGCTGCATTAGGTGTATGGATATTATGGTTAGGTTGGTTTGGCTTTAATGGTGGATCCGAACTTGCTGTTGCAAGCGAAGGAAGTGCTATTGCGGTTAGTCAGGTTTTCTTAAATACTAATATGGCAGCTTCAGGTGGTGTTGTAGCCGCACTTGTATTAAGTCTATTTATGACTGGCAAGATGGATGTAACAATGGCAATGAATGGTGCTATTGCAGGATTAGTTGCTATTACTGCAGATCCTTTAAGCCCATCAGGTGGAACAGCTGTGTTAGTTGGAGCTATTGGCGGCGTCATAGTTTACTTCTCAATACTATTCTTAGAGAAAAAAGGTATTGATGATCCAGTAGGCGCTATTTCAGCACACGGAGTTGTTGGTATCTTTGGTGTAATGGCAGTAACAGTTACTGGTGGCGCATCATTTATGGCTCAACTTATTGGTGTTGTTTCAATTGCATTATTTACATTTATTGCTAGTTTTATAGTAGTAATGGTAATTAATTCAATAATGCCTATAAGAGCAACTGATGAAGAACAAGATATTGGTCTTGATGTATCTGAGATAGGTATAGAAGCTTATCCAGAGTTTAAGTAATTTAATAATTATGGCTAGCATAGTGCTCCCCCAATTAAGTTAAGTCATAATATTAAATCTAGAGAAGAGTTATGCAACATAACTCTTCTCTTTTTTTTTGCACTTTATAAGTGCAATTATTATTAATTTCCCTGGCATAATGATTGCATATAAAATATATATACAATTTATGGGAGCATTTTGTGAAAGTATTTATTTCAACTTTATTTCTATTTCTACTATCTTTTAATATTTCAGCTGATGAAATTAATTCAGGTGATACATCTTGGATATTAACATCAACAGCACTAGTGCTGTTTATGACTTTACCTGGTTTGGCATTATTTTATGGAGGCTTAGTAAGATCAAAGAATGTTTTATCAGTTTTGATGCAATGTTTTACTATAGCTTGTTTAATTTCAGTTTGTTGGGTTGTATACGGCTATAGCTTAGCCTTTAAAGGTGATGGACCCTTTATTGGAGATCTTAGTGCATTATTTCTTAATGGAGTCGAACGAGATTCTATGAGCGGCACCCTTCCTGAATCAGTTTTTATTACTTTTCAAATGACATTTGCAATTATTACTCCTGCTCTTGTTGTTGGAGCCTTTGCAGAAAGAATGAAATTTTCTGCTATGTGTTTGTTTTCTGTCGCTTGGTTCACACTTGTATATTTACCAGCATGTCATATGGTTTGGGGTGGTGGATATCTTGGGAGCAAAGGCGTGATAGATTTTGCTGGAGGATTAGTTGTTCACGCAACTTGTGGCTTGGGCGCTTTGGTCGCAGCAATATATCTAGGAACTAGGAAAGGATTTAATGTATCCCCTCTTCCACCACATAATAGAACAATGGTTATGATTGGAGCCTCTATGCTTTGGGTTGGTTGGTTTGGATTTAATGCTGGAAGTGCTGTTGCAGCTGATGGATCAGCGGGAATGGCTATGCTGGTAACACATATAAGTGCTGCAGTTGGAGCATTAACCTGGATGGGAATTGAGTGGATCAAATCAGGCAAAGCTACTATGGTTGGAATTGCAACTGGAATGGTCGCAGGTCTTGCCACAATTACACCAGCATCTGGAACAGTTGGACCTGCAGGCGCATTACTTATTGGCTTGCTTGCAGGATCAGTATGTTTTTATGCAACACAAATGGTTAAATCCTATTTTGAAATTGATGATTCATTAGATGTTTTTCCTGTTCATGGTGTTGGAGGAATGCTTGGTATCATTATGCTGGCCTTTGTTGGAAATCCAGATGGTTTTCTTGGATCTGGTGCAGCAGGCATATCAGAAGATGGAGCCATTGCACAATTAATGCTTCAGCTAGAAGGAATATTTGTAATCGGACTTTGGACTATTATAGCGACATACATAATTTTAAGAGTTTTAAGTATGTATACAGAAATAAGGGTATCTAATGAGGCTGAAGAAGAAGGTCTAGATATTCATGAACATAACGAACAAGGTTATAGCTTATAAAACTGGATTACTGTATTGATTTAATAAATATGGGTGTATCTCCTCAGGAATTACTTTCATCTTATTATTTAAATATTGAATAGCATCATCAATTGCAGTTGAATCAAACAGATTGTTAGTTATGCCTATACCTTGAATAGTAGCTGCAGCGTAATTAGTAGCATGCAACATATATAAATCTTTAATCTCTTTTGTGACCTGATCTGAGCATGACTCATATGTATCTGTATGAAAATTCATAACATTACCAATGCTTAAATGAACATTCCCTTTGTTTCCTCTTATTCCTTCACTAATGCTTTGAAGGTCTTCTTTTGGGTCTTTTGTGTATATTTGATTTAAATCGGTTAGATATAATTCTTTTGCTTTTAGTATATCGTTTGGATCATTTTCGTATGAAATAGAAACAGGAACTACATTTAAAGAACTGAGATACTCATTAACTGATATTTTTTTTCTTGAATGAAGATGTATCATTTTAATTACAGATGGATCTGTAAAATCTATGCCGTCCTTGGATCTGCCTTGTTTTTGAGCAATCCAAATAGATTCATTTTTATTTAAAATTTTCTCGAATATAAAATCAGAGGCAAGATTAAGGCTTTTATAAATATCTCTTTTTGATTTATCACTTCTATCAATAATAAAACTTTTGTTAAGTCTCATTAAATCTGAAGCCCATTTTTCGCTTAAAAGATTATTTCCAACTGCATTGAATGTGGTCTTACAATTATTCTGATGAAGAGTTAGATTCAGTAAGGCTGAATCAAGTGTAATATCTCGATGATTAGATATAAAAAGATATCCTTTATTTGGATCTATGTTCTCAATACCTGAAACAGAAAAATTATTAATAGATTTTTTTACGACATCAGAAACTATGCTTTCAAATAAATCTTGATAACTTTCTACATCATGAATATTTTTGATTTTATTTTTTAAAAAAGAACTTAGTATTTTTCTTGCGAAAGGAAGATATTTAATATTTTTAAACTCCCCTGTTTCAAATAACATCTTCAAGAATCTTCTATTATTAGAGAGTTCTAGCAAAACCTCATGAACTTCTTCATCAAGATAAGGTCTTATTGAATCAAATTTATTCACTGAACTTTAATATTGCAATAGTATGAATATATTTTACATTAATAACGTATACAATATCGTTGAATGAAGACTTATCTACAATATGATGGACTTACTGTTCTCGCCCATAGAGGAGGTGCAGAAGAGTCATATGAAAATACCTTGGAATCATTTGAATATTCAAAGAGCTTAGGCTGTCAATTCATAGAAACAGATGTTCAGGTTTCATCGGATGGTATCCCTTACATTTTTCATGATGACGATTTAAAAAGAGTTTTAAATATAGATTCAAAGTTTGACTCCATTTCCAGTAATGAAATTGATAAATTAAGACTATTTGATCATTATAAAATACCAAAATTAGAAGACGCTCTTAATGAATTTCCAGATCTCTCCTTTCAAATAGATTTTAAAACTGATGAAGTTGTAAATCCTGCATTAGACATCATTAATAAAACTAATTCATCTAGGAGAGTCTGCGTAGCAAGCTTCAACAGCAATAGGTTGGACAAAGTAAGAGAAAGCTATCCTGATCTGTGTATCTCTATGGGACCTAATGAAGTTGCCAAAACATTAATTGCAAGCTTTGGATTGTATAAAGGAAATATAGCTGGTGATTGCTTGCAGATTCCTATGAAATATTATGGAATCAAAATTGTTACAAAAAGATTTGTAGATTATGTTAAATCAAGAGGACTTAAGATAATGGTATGGACGATTAATGATGTAAAAACATTTAAGCATCTTATTGATCTCAAGGTGGATGGAATTATTACCGACAAGCCAAAGTTGTTATTCGAAACATTAAAAAATCACTAAAGATACTTTTTTAATAATCTTGTTGCTATCGCATACATTGGAATAATGATTGAAGTAGTAATTAATAACTCAGTAGTTACTGAAAAATCCATCAAGCTTCTAATAAATGGTGCAATTATAAATGCAGTTATAGTGCCTAAGATGCCATAAAAAATAATTGATTTAGTACTAAACAACTTCATTGGTATCTACAAAATATAAAACTATTAATCCTAGAACGAATAAAATCAAGATAGGAAGAAGCATTACGATAGTGTTTTTAAAAATAGCTAAAAAAATACCTACTAGTGCAGGTCCCATAAAGGCACCCGCTTTTCCAAAAGTATTAAAGATCCCAAAAAATTCCCCAGCTTTTTCAGCAGGTATCAATTTTGCAAATAGACTTCTTGAACTTCCTTGAATACCCCCTTGAACAAAACCGACTAATGCAGCAAGAATATAAAACTCAGTAGAATTTGATAGAGAGAAGGAATATAAAATAATTCCAATGTATATAAATATCGATATATTAATAACTAGCTTATCCCCTCTTTTTTGAGCAACATAAGACCACATAAGCGTAGATGGAAATGCAACGAATTGAACCAGTATCAATGCAATTATTATTGAACTTGTATCTAAGCCCAAATTTAAAGCAAAAGTTGATGCAAGAGCCATTACAGTATGGACTCCATCAATAAATAAGAAGAAAGCTATTAAAAATATAAATACATTTCTATATGCAGAAATAGATTTTAAGGTTGTGATGATGCTATTAATTGAGCTGCTTAATATTTTTTTTGATGAACTTATTGTTCTATCTTTGAAAGTAATCGAGATAGGTAATAAAAAAATTGTCCACCATACTGAAACCGTAATGAACGACCATCTTATTGCTTCAGCCTGTGTGCTTAATCCAAATAATTCTGGATTGAGGCTCATTAATGCATTTATTAAAAATAATAGGCCGCCTCCAAAATAACCCCAAGCATAGCCATAACCAGATATTTTTGAAAATAAATCAGGTGATGTTATCTGAACAAGAATCTTGTCATATAAAACATTAGATGCTGAAAAAAAATAATTTGCTATGCCAAAAAATACTAATGCATAGATCCAAGAACCTGCTTCAACAAAAAATAGTAAGGCAACACAAATAATCGAAATCATTACCATAGAGATAAATAATGATTTTGTTGTTTTACTAATATCAGTAATAGCACCAATTAAAGGTGCGGTAAATAATAAGGCAACATTAGATATAACAAGAGTCCAGCTTAAGTATTCAGCTGATAGGACAGAGTCAATGTTTGATGCCCAATATTGGTTATAAAAGATAGGAAAAAATGCTGCAACAACCGTAGTAGCAAATGCAGAATTACCCATGTCATAAGATATCCATGCTTTTACTTCTTTTGATAATTTTGAATTACTCAAGATAATGTTTTTTTTGGTTTGACCTTTATTTTATATTAAAAAATGAGTTGAAAATGTAATTTTTTTTGATATATTTTTGCTAGGAGAAATAATATGGATGATAGTTCAACTTTAAAATATGCTACTTTTTTTGCAATTGGTATTGGGGTTATAATCTTTGCGCTTGGCCTAGCAGCTTATTTATATTTCTAGCCAGGAGGCCAGTTTAAGGATCTACCTGAAAGTAGATGCAAATGAAGGTGGAAAACACTCTGTCCAGCCTTAGCACCGTTATTAACTACCAATCTAAAAGTTTCATCAAGCTCAAGCTGCTCAGCGATCTTTCCAGCAACAAGCATTAGGTGCCCAAGTATATTTTGATCCTCACCGGTCGCATCAGATAATTTAGGAATAACTTTTTTTGGGATTATAAGTAAATGAGTCGGTGCTTGAGGGCTTATATCCTTAATAACTATTGATAGCTCATCTTCGTATAATATATCCGCTGGTATTTCTCTATTGATTATCTTTTCAAACAGAGTTGCTTCCATTTTTTACTTAAATGAATGTTCTAAAGAACCTAAAGCCAATATAGAAAATGGCAGCTGTCATACAAATTGCTAAGAAAATGATAAGAAGATCTCTTAGAGTTTGTAAAAGTTTTCCTTGTCTTCCAGCTTTAATGAGTTGAAATAACAAATAAAGTACAGCGATAGAACTTACAACTAAAATAAAAACACTCAACATAATATTATCCCAATATAGAGCCAATGCCTGTAACTAAAAATGCTAATGCTGTTCCCCAACATAAGCATGCAATCACATCAGCCACGTAAAATCTTACCGCTTTTAAGCCTGAAATACCAAGTAAAAAAGGAACGATTGGTCTTATAGCTGGAACAAATCTTCCTAAAATTACGGTATAAGAACCAGTTTTATCTAGAAATTTTTGTGCTCTTTTTATTAATCTTTCTCTTTTAACCATAAACTTTGTTGAAAGTAGGCTTGGGCCAAGAGTTTTACCAAATAAAAAGCCAGACATATCACCAATGTGAGCTCCAAGCATAGCAACCATTACTATGAGATGGAGAGGAAGTAATTCTAGGTTATATACAAAAATACATACAGAAAACAAGATAGCACTGGAAACAATGATTCCGGAAAGAATAAAAGATTCCATAAAAGCAAATAGAAATATAGCTATCCATGCTAGTTCATTATTGTTACTTAGAAATGTTTCTATATTTTCAAACATAATTAGTTTTTTAAAAAAGATATTTTACTTCAATGTATTTCAGTAATGATATAAATTAGATTAAATTAAACTAATTAATATGATTGAAGAATTTACAATTAATATCTCTGATGACGAGATAAAACTATTAAAACAGAAAATTGATCTAACCAGATGGCCTGATGAAATAAATCATAAATGGTCACATGGAACTGATCTTAAATTTTTAAAACAGATAACTAATTATTGGAAAAATGATTTTAACTGGCGAGATCATGAAAAGAAGATTAATGACATAGGTAGCTACAAATACACAACAAAGTCTGGCCTAAGGCTTCACTTCCTTCATTCTAAATCAGAAAGAGATAATGCTATTCCATTAGTAATGACCCATGGATGGCCTGGAAGTATTCAGGAATTTTTAAAAATAATACCAATCATTCAAAAAAACTCAGACGTACCGGTTGATATTATTTGCCCTGCTCTTCCTGGATTTGGGTTCTCTGATAAACCCACAGAGACAGGCATGGATTCTAAACAAATTGCTATTTTACAACATGAGCTATTAATGGCTCTTGGATATGATAAATATATTGTTCAAGGTGGTGACTGGGGAGCTACTGTAAGTAAGTGGATGGCCGAACTTTATCCAGATCATTGTATTGGTATACATCTTAATATGATTATTGCCTGGCCGCCTGCTGATAAGGACCCATTAGAGAATACCTCACAAGAAGAACAAAAATTAATGGCAAATTATGAAAAATATAAAGAACAAGGAGTTGGATACTATGAGATACAAAAAACAAAACCGCAGACACTTGGTTACGGTTTAAATGACTCTCCTGTTGGGTTGGCAGCTTGGATTGTAGAAAAGTTTTATGGTTGGTTTGATGGAGAAAGTAATAAATTGGTTGTATCAAACGATGAGGTTCTAGGAATAGTATCTTTGTATTGGTTTACTGAATCAATTACTTCATCAACAAGGTTGTATAAAGAAAATGGAGACTTTGGATTCTCTTTTGAGAACATAAAACAACCTATGGCAGGCGCAGTTTTTGAAAGAGACTTGATTGCACCTCCAAGAGCATGGGCTGAAGAAATCTATAACGTGGTTCAATGGAATTCTCACAAAGGTGGGCATTTTGCAGCCTTAGAGCAACCCGAATCACTTTCAAGAGATATTATAGAGTTTATAAATAAATTAAAGATCTAATTTTTTTAGAACATCAGCAAAAGAAACGTATTTAAAATTCTGTCTCTTAACCTTGTTTTTTCCATCATTTGTTCCATCCTGGACAACAAATAAACCCGAAGGATATTTATAACCAAGGTTAAAATTAATAACGTCTATTCCATCAGTATCATTAACATTATCAATATCTTTATTACTGCCAACTTTGAAACTGCCTAGATAGTTGTATGGCTCTTGTCGATTATAAATATTAAAAGAACTATCACCTTGAGATGAAACAATAAGATACCCATCTTTTTCAGACGACTTATAAACAGTTACTCCTTCAGGATCGCCATCTATATTTCCAGATCTATTATCAATAATAATAGGATTTGAAAAATCTAATTCGTTATTTATCTTATAGGCTCTTAAAACACCCCTATCTTGTTCTTCAGATATGAAAAGAGTTCTGTTTTCATCATCGTAAACACATCCCTCAGATTGAGTTGCATTCTCATTATCAAATGTTGTTAAAAGAGTCATTCCAAAAGGACCATAATTCCACATCTGTACTTTTGGACCTTCGTCTTCTGTTAGAAATGCTACCAATCCAAATTTAGCATCAATACCAGCACAAACACCGTAAACCACCATGTTTGCTTTTGCATTTATATATGGCTCTTTTGAAATTTCAAAATTATTATCCTTTACAGCTTTATCAATATTGGTATCTTTATATGCCCATATATCAAGAGTGTTTGTAGTTCTATTTGATGCAAAAATAAATGAATAACTGCCTATATCTTTATTATCATCATCAGTAATATTCATTGTTCTAACGTCAATATTATTGACATCTCCAATTTCTGTATAGCCTATTTTTTCGCCCTTTAAGTTATATGTATATATACCGCTTCTCTTATCTGTTCCAAATACTAATGATCTATTTGGATTTAATTTATTTAGCCAAATAGCAGGATCATCTGCAGCATCTCCTTTTGAGATTACTTGAGGAGTCTCTTCTATCGCAGGAACTATATGAATAATCTTATCTATAGGGTCAGATATTGCAGATAATGAATATATAAATAATGTTATGAATAAGTATTTCATTTTTTCAAATAATAAGGCAAGTTAAAGTCTTGCCTTATTAATATTTATAAAGATTATAGATTATATCGAATACCTATTGAATAGGTTGTTCCATATACATCATATTGAGAAAGTCTATCAGGTGATCCCCAGTAATAAAATTCAGGTTCATCAGTAATATTGCTGATGTCAAATTTAACACTAAAGTTATCATTAATTTTATATTTTAAATTGAAATCATATTGGGTATGATCATCTGTATACCTGATATTATCTAGTGACAACTCTTCCTGAACATCTCCTGGACTGTCTTCATCTGCTAAATAGTCCAAATACGGAGTTCTTGATACAGCTGATAATCTCATATCTAGCTTTCCTTGATCATAACCAATTGAGAGGTTTGAGTTTTTATCTGAGAGTTTTCTAAAAGGAAATGTAACCTGTCCATTGTCTACATCAAGAGTGCTCTCTCCATCGGTTTTTGTAATGTTAAGTGAAACAAACATTCCATTAAAAGGTTCAGGCAAAAATTCTAATTCTTGAAAAACATTCATTTCAAATCCAGAAACATCAGATGGACCTGTATTAACATATGTTTCTAATTCACTAAAAACAATTCCATTAATTGTACCTGCAGTTACAAGCGGATATATCGCATTATCAATATCCTTCTTAAAATATCCAATTGAGTATGAACCGGTATCACCATATCTTTCTAAAGAGAGATCAAAATTATTGGCTTCATATGGATCTAAATCTGGATTTCCCATTTCACCTGAAAAAGTACCATCATTTTCATTTTCAATTTCTGCAACAGTAGATGCTTGACCAAATCCAGGTCTAGATAAAGCCCTCCAAATTGCTCCTCTTATAATGGTTTGATCATCAAGAAAATATTTTACGTTTATACTAGGAGAAACAAATGTGTAATCTTTTGATGCTGTTATTGGATCATTTATATCACCATCGTTGTAACCTAATGTTGAGTAGGAAGTATCTTCAACTCTTAAACCTAAAATAACAACA
The DNA here is from genome assembly GCA_902556105.1 of uncultured SAR86 cluster bacterium. Lineage (GTDB taxonomy): Bacteria > Pseudomonadota > Gammaproteobacteria > Magnimaribacterales > D2472 > SAR86A. Next base: position 109,118 of record CACDUZ010000002.1, on the reverse strand, counting down.
GCATTTTCAGCCTCCATTGTGCCCATCAAATATATTGCCATGATATCTTCATCCGATTCATAATCTTGTTCAACATTTGAATAATCAGGACCACCAAACGTTCCTTTTAGAGGCCATAAAAGTGAATCATTTGCCATAGGACCCATGGATTGACCAGCAAAAGGCCATGAAATTTGAGATGGATTAAATTGAGATTGCATTAAATCAGTTGCAGGACCATCTTCTATCTCAATCGCATTTCTATCTCTTTCTTTTGTTCTTTGACTATATTTAAACCCATATTTAACGGTGGTAGGCATATCCATGAATGAAAAGCCTTCTTTTGACATATCAATTTTAAAAGCTTTTTCGGTATCTTTAATTAATGACCAGTCTTCTTCCCATGCATCAACTGTCATTGAAGTATCCCATATAGGTGCAACAGAGGAATTAAATTCAAGTCCAACTTTTTTTGGATCTGAATAAAAGAAATATCCACAAGGCCCACCGCAATCATCTGTATCGTACCTATCACTTCTGAATTTAACATCTATGTTATTTGTATCGTCTTCTTCAGCATAAGAATGGCTAAACTGTATTTCTGTAAACCAGCCACTGATCATAGTCTCAGCACCTATTACTGCAGTTCTAATATCTCTAGTTTCAATCCTTCTTCTAACCTCTGCATCTCTTCTAATTCTATTTATTTCGCTATAATCAGAAAAAACTTCGCCGTGCCTTAAACTTCCATACTCATCTTTATATCTAAGTTCGTTATCTTCATAATTGTTGTATAAAAAATTTGCAAATATTGCAGTTTCATCATCAACCATGTAATCAATATCGTAAGTTAAGCCTGTTCTCTCTCTAGTAAGATCGTAATATCGCATTTCCCAATCATCATCTAATCTTTTACCTGCTCCATCATTTGTCCATCCTGGAAAACCTGTCTCATTGTTATAAGTAATAATTTGTTTGCTAGCATAAGTTAAACCAATAATGTGGCCAACTGAATCAGATATCATATCTCCGTAAGTTAAAGCAATTTTTGGATTATCAGAATTTTTTGATTGGTCGTTGTAGGATGTATCAAATTTTGCTTTAAAAAGAGTTTTATCTAAAGACGTAGCTCTTTTTGTATTAAATTCTATTCTACCACCTATAGAGTCAGCATCTTGATCAGCAGTTAGTGTTTTATAAACCTCAATTGAATCAAGTAATTCTGTTGGCAAACCATCTAGCATTACTTTTCTTCCGCCCTCAGGAGCTGGAACAAGTGCACCGTTTACAGATATAGAATTTAAATCGCCTGATAGCCCTCTTATGCTTACATACCTTCCTTCACCTTGGTCATTTTCAACTGTAATACCAGAAAGTCTTCTAATTGCTTCTGCAGCAGTAGTGTCTGGGAAATCACCAAGAGCATCAGAGTCCACAACTGACACAATGAGATTAGATTTTCTTTGTTTTTCAATTGCAGAAATAATACTAGCTTTTGTACCAATTACTACAACCTCTTCAACTGATTCATTTTCTACCTTATCTTCTGACTCTTGAGAAAACAAAGATAGTGATAGAAACAATGGAAATATGTATTTTTTCATAGGATCACCTTTAAATTTGTGAAAATTTTAAATTTGAAGTGCAACAGAAATAACATTAATTTGTGAACATTATGTGAACTTTTTAAGTTCTTTTATGTTTACATTTATAGACATTTGTCCATAATAAAATAGTGGATACCCTAGCAAAGCAAAGCAGAAGTAAAGAGAGAATTAGTAAAATTCTTGATGCTGCTATCAACATTATTGAAGAAGGCGAAATTGATGATTTAACTCTAGCAAAAGTTGCACAAATATCTGGTTTAAAAAGAACTTCAACTTATAAATTCATACCAACTGTAGATTTCCTTAAAAAGTTAATAATTTCAAAATGTATTGATGAATGTTTAGAAAGCTTTACTAAGAATGCCTTAAATAAAGCTAATGCCGGAGATCTTGTAAAAGTTAGTAATTATATTGTTTATAATATATATGAATATTTCAATTCTTCCTTAATCGCACAAAAAATAATTTTAGGTAATACTGTAAACCCTCCTATAGAATCAAATTCTATTCATAAATTAGGCAATGTGATTCAAGAAACTTATGAACAATCTATAAGCCTTGAGAATGTCTTTAATAAACAAGGTGTTTGCAGAGTTGTAGCTCAAATTATTCTGTCAATATTTTCATTAAACACTAAAGAAAGTGGTAAATTAAATGATATTGGAAAAATTGAAGCATCTAGAGCTGTCATTGCATATATGACTAGCTGGACTGCTAAGTAATATTAAATTATCAATATAATAATAAAAGCCCAGATCATTATTTTTAAAAAACTCTGATGACTGCATCAGGCCTGCATTAATAATTGTAAGGCTATTCAACATTAGTTTTATTCAATCCTATGTTAGATCAAATTTGACAATTATGTCACATTTATGTAACAATATATTCATATATATGTCACATAATTGACACATAAAGGGGAATTTATGAAAAAAATAATCAAATTATCATTATTTTCAATGATCATATTTAGTTTTAATTATATTCAGTCTGATGAAGATATATTTAATAATGTTAAGAATGACCTTAAATTAGAATCGTCTTATATAGATGTTATTTATAATAAAGATCAAGTTTCTGAGATATGTCCTAGAGATTCTATTGGATGCTACTCATCAGAAAATGGAGGCTATATTGTAATTAGTGACGACGTGCCATCAAACCATCATGATGTAGTTTTATACGGACTTTATAGTGATTATCTTCAACACCATAACTCAGGATTAATTAACAATGTATTAACTTGTGATTTAAAAGTTAATTATCTAAATAAAAATAATAAACGTAAGCTTGCAAGGCTATATGCCGGACAATGCGATTCTTTATTTAGAAATAAAGTATTGGTAATGAATTAAAATTAAACAAATAATTTCTAAACCCAGAAATAATTTCTGGGTTTTTTATTTAAATATCAAACTCCAAATATTATTCTTAGAAAAACCCAATATAAGATTGTTAACAAAGCTCCAATTGGAATCGTAACTAACCAGGAAGTAATAATTCTTATTATTGCCTTAGTATTTAAATGTTGTGATCCTCTTGCCAATCCAACTCCAATAACCCCTCCAACTAGTGTGTGAGTTGTTGAAATTGGGAATCCAACATATGAGGCAACAACTACTGTAGTAGCTGTGGCAAGTTCAGCTGAAAAACCAAGACTAGGCTTTAATGCAGTAATTTTTTCACCTACAGTTTTTATAACATTTTTTCCGAGCATGCTTAAACCAAAAACAATTCCTATTGCCCCTAAAAAAAGAATCCAAGCTTGAACTGGAGACGAAGTATCTATAATACCATTTGAATTTACAGTGGACACGATTGCAGCAAGAGGTCCAATTGCATTAGCGACATCATTTGAACCATGTGCAAAAGCCATTGCACACGCAGAGATAACCATTAAAATTGCGAACGCAGACTCAACCCCATCTTTTTTAATTTTTATAAAATTTCGTCTTAAAGTAATTGAAGTAATGACAGCTGCAAGAATTCCAAAGATTGAACTAAAAATATATATATCTGAATCTGATAATTCAAGCCCTGTATTCTTCAGTCCTTTTCTTGCAATAACTAATGAAATAATAAAAGCAACATAAAAACTATATATAGGAATTATTTTTATGGCTCTTTTGCCTGGATTGGAATTATCTAAGATAGACTTTTTCGCACTTAAATAAATTAAAAAGGCCAGTAATGCTGCAATTATAGGTGATGTTACCCAACTTGAAGCTATCCCACCTACTGTTTTCCATTCTACATAACTCATTCCTTTTGAAATTGAAACAAAACCAATTATTGCACCAACGATTGAATGGGTTGTGGAAACAGGCCAACCTCTTTTTGAGGCTACAATTAACCATGTTCCTGCTGCTAATAATGCCGACAACATTCCAATAATAAATTTATTTGCATCCTCATAAATTGTTGGATCAACAATTCCTTTTCTTATTGTTGAGGTAACTTCACCACCTCCAAAATATGCACCAAGAAATTCAAATATTGCAGCAATAATAATTGCCTGTCTTAATGTAATTGCCTTGCTTCCAACTGAAGTTCCCATAGCATTTGCAACATCATTTGCACCTATACCATATGCCATAAAGAAGCCAACTATAGATGCTATAATTATTATAGTTAGAGGACTTAAGAACAAAGTTTCCATATTATTTATGAATGAATATTTTACGCTTCAAATGTTATCATTTGTGTTAAAAATATAAAACTTTTAGGTAACATCTAGTTTCAAAAAAATGAAAATTATAAATTTAGATCAAACTGAATATAAAAAACTTGCTGCTAAATCTTATGATCTAGAAAAGAGAAGACTAAGGATTGAGTTTTTAAAACTTCAAGAAGATGTAATTAAAAATAATAGAAAGATTTGTATTGTATTTGAAGGTCGAGATACTGCTGGCAAAAGTACAGCAATTAGATTCTTTTCAGAATACTTAATGCCAAAACACTTTAATTATGTACAGCTTGGAATTCCTACAAAATGGGAATCTTCACATTGGTTCCAAAGATGGAGTAAGGTTATACCAACTAAAGGTCAAATTTCATTTCTTGATAGGTCTTGGTATACAAGAGCTATAACTGAGCCCATTATGGGTTATTGCTCTGAAAATCAATATAGAATATTTATGAAAAGAGTTAATAAGTGGGAAGAAGGCCTAATACAAGATGGAGTTGAATTAACAAAATTTTATTTTTCGTTATCAAAGGATCAACAAAAAATTAGAATGAAAGCAAGAAAAAATTCTGAACTTAAGTATTGGAAACTCTCTAAGAATGATGAAAAAGTAATTACTAAATGGAACGCCTTCACATTATATAAAGAGCAGATGTTTGAAAAAACTGGGAGTGAAATTAGTCCATGGGTTTCAATTAATTCAAATAATAAAATGATTGCAAGGTTGACGGCTCTGAGATATTTATTAAATAAAACTGAATATCATGACAAGAAGATTCTCAAACCTGCAAAATGGTCAAAGTCTCTAAATAATTATTCAACAAATCTAGAAGGAGTAAAATTTGACAATCTTTCATATGAGCAATTTATAGTCATAAGTAAATATAGCGACGATTTATAATGAAAATTGCTTCCATAGATATTGGCACAAACGCAGTTAAATCTAAGATTTTTGAAACAACGCCAACCTCAATAAAGTATATTGATGGAATACGCTCCCCAATTCGACTCGGTACAGAAGTATTTAAAAAAGGAAAATTGTCTGATAAAAAACTTAATGAGCTAATAAAAACGCTAAAAAAATATCAGAAAAAATTTATCAAAGATAAGATTAATCAATATGAAATTATTGCAACTAGCGCCTTAAGAAACTCCTCTAATTCAGAACAAGCAAGAAGATACATTGAAAATAAAATCGAACACCCTATTAGAATAATTTCAGGTCTTGAAGAAGCTAAATTAATTAGTTTTCATCCAAAAGCACAACTAGGAAAAAATAAGATGTTCATTGATGTTGGTGGTGGTAGTACTGAAATATATATTTATAAATCAAATAAACATTTCATCCAATCATTTCAATTAGGTGGTGTTAGATTGATGCTTAAGAAAGATGAAATAAATGAATGGAAAAGAATGGAAAAGTGGTTAAAAAATCATAAAGATATAGAAACTATAATTGGTCTTGGGGGGAATGTAAGATCATTTTTAAATATTCATAATTCAAAGAAAATGAAAACAGATAGCTTTAATAAAAAATTTAAAAAGCTAAATGAACTAAATATCAAAGAAAAGATTGAAAAGTATGGATTTGCGCCAGATCGTGCAGATGTTATTGGGTTTGCTATGCGAATTTATGAAAAAATAATTAAGCAACTAGATATTAAGACTATTCAATCAACTAAATGGGGGGTTTCAGATTCTATTGCTGTAAAAACTTTTCATGAAATTTACTCAGCAAAGATATCAATTTATGAAGATAAGTAAATACATATCAGAATTTTTAGGTACTGGATTTTTATTTTGCGCCGTAGTTGGATCTGGAATAATGGCAGAAAACTTAAGTAATGATAATTCTATTATTTTACTGATAAATGCGATTGTCACTTTTTTTGCACTATACTTTTTAATTACCGCGTTTGAGTCCTTTAGTAATCAATTTAATCCTGTTGTTTCATTTGTTCTTTTTTTAAATAAAGAGATTTCTTTAAAAATATTCTGTATTTTTTCTTTGCTTCAAACATTTGGAGCAATTACTGGAGTTATGATTGCTAATATTATGTTTGGCATGGATATTATTGAATTTTCTGAAAAAAATAGATTTGGATCAAATATTTTTCTATCTGAAATTATTGCTAGTTTTGGATTGGTATTTTTTATATTGATATCGAACAAAGCAAAAATAGCATTAGTCGTTGCATCTTATATAGGAGCTGCATATTGGTTCACATCCTCAACTTCTTTTGCAAATCCTGCGGGAACGATTGGAAGAATGTTTTCAAATAGCTTTGCTGGTATAAATCCAGAAAACGTACTTTATTTTTGTATTGCACAAATATTTGGAGGCATTTTGGCTTTCTTAATTTATAGATATTTCTTCAAGACTAATTAAAAAAAAGTTTCGTTATAGAGTCTTCTTCGTTATTTGAATAAGATATTTTGCTAAGCTCCCTTCCCAATCTAAAAGCTATTTCGTCTGAAATTGAAATTGATTCTTTTAAATTATTTGTTTTAAAAGAAACTATCAGAGAACTCTCCTCTTCAACAATTACAAGGTTGGAAATGGATTCTTGTAGAAGGTTCCTTATGAACAACTCTATCTCCTCAATATTTGATGATTGGCTTAATGCATTATTGCCAAGTAATTCTGCCTTTGAGACAACATACTTATAGTCAGATTTAGCTTTATCTAATTCTTTTGATGAGAAATTCAAATTTGTAACAGTATTATTTATTAAAAAAAATAATGCAGCGATAACCATCAAAGATGATGCAATAAAAATTAAATTTTTTTCTCTTGTATTAAGATTATTTAAAAAATTATTCATCTTTTATCTCAATTTTAATTTCACCTGAAATTTTATTATTTTTACTAATAATATTCTCATCAATGATGTTTACATTAAAAGTATCAACAGCATTTTTAACTACTGCGTATTGCATTTGAGGTAATTCTAATAAATCTAAAGTTGCCTGATTTAATTTAAAATCTATTTCAACAGATTCTACATACTTTTCTCCAAGAGAAATTAAAAAACCGTAATTTTTAAATTTTGATTCATCTCTTGAAGGTTGTATCTTTGATGATCCAGGTATTTGTTCAATTAATTGGTCGATTTGAATTTTTGGAGTAACAACTCTATTTGTATTTTTATCAATCATTTTAAAAATATTGAATATTTCAGTTTCATATATATCAATTTGCTTATTATTTTGAGCAGTTAAGATATATGGCAAAGCGATTAATGAAGTTATGAAAAAAAGACATACATACAACTCAACTTTAGAAAAATTTAACTTATTAAAAATATTTTTGAATGAATATTCAAATTTATATAGATTGGGTAGATTATTGAGCATTGATGATGCAAATTTTTCAATAGAAACATTATTATTACGTTTATAACCCTCAAGTTCTTTAATTTGTGTGGAGGTAAAAACATTAGGTTCAAAATTAATATATTTCGATTTAACTACTTCTAGATATTGTTTCAATGATTCAAGATCTGTTGAAGAACCAGTACCATCATCAAATGAAAATAAGAATCTATTATTGAATTCAGTAATAGTATTAAAATCAACTGTTCTATTAAGAAAGTAATCTGGAACTAAAATTACCTCACACTTTAATTTGTTTAGCAAACTATTTAATTTTTTATATAACCCTTTATCCATTACAAATCCAGTATCATCAAAAATAAAGAATTCATTCTCTGACATATCATTTACGATAAAGGAATCAATTTCAGACATAAAATTTGCTAAATTATTTTGTGCTGACAAATTATTATTTTTTTTAAAGGGATAGCTGCCAATTGTCGATGAGGGCAGTAAATAAATTAATTTATCCTTATGTGTGAATGATGAAAAGTCATCTAAACCAGAGTAATTATAGGATTGTTTATAATCATCAGAGCTTTTATGGAAAATTCCACGATTAAAATCTTCATTATCTGGGTATGCTATATAGGTATTCATTAAATTCCATTATAGATTCTTGAAATAATAAAACCATTATTATTATTTTCATAAATTATTTTACTTTTCGATGATGACATAAATTCATTAAAGCGCACCTCAGATTTTATCTCAAAAATATTTGATAAAACTGTTATATTTCCATAGGCTAAATCAAAATCTAAATCTGGAAAATTTCTCATAAAATTATTTAAATCATCAAAACCGTACTCAGGAATATTATCTAAGATATATTCAGCATCTTTAATGGATAGGTTTGGAAAAATCGAACTAAGTAGATATGCGTCCTTTAAATCCAGTGTATTAATGTTTAAGGATAATTCAGATGCAGAAGGCATTGCACAAAAATAATCTTTAAAAATAGTCCAATCTATCTGTTTTACAGAAGGAATGCTCTTTAGCTCTTCTATAGATACCATTAATCTCATTCCTGTATATTCTCTTGGATTATGCAATGGTCCTGAGTAGTAATAGTCTTCTAATCCATATGCTCTTGGGTTTGAGTCTTTATCAATCCAATCAATAGTTTGATCAATCACCTCTTCGATAATGTTATTGTCTATTTCATTTAAAGATAAAATCTTTCTAAATGCAGCAGATGTTTTTTTATTTTCAACATATTTACCGTCGTTTAAAGTAACAATTGAATTAATATTGAAACAATTTCCTGAATCTGTAATTTTCCCAATAATTTCTGCCCCATTTAAATTAAATGCCATTGGCTCACTAATTAGTGGATTATTTTTTGTTAGCTTTGTTTTATTAAACCTTAGCTCTTTTTCAATTTTGTCTTTTGCTAAGGACTCGATATTTCGAAAGATATTTAATGACAGGGTTTGAAACTCTATATATTGCGCTCTCTTAAGTGATAAAAAATATTTATTGCCAAATAAAACAGCAACTGATGAAAGCAATAAAACTATTAATAAAATAGAAATTAAAACTACGCCCTTATCTTTTGAATACATAATCAATATTTGGTTCAATAATCCATAAATACTCTTTGCCACTTTTTTTGAATTCAAGCTTTATTAAAGTTGGTATTTGTCTTTCAGTTACTGGGCTAACTGGCCACCTGTCATACCAATTTCTTTCATACATAAATCTAATGTCTAGCTCAGATATATCTTCTATAAAATTTGTATCTATATTTTCATTACTATCATAAGGATTAGATGAAAAAAATTGTTTTCGAATTAGCTTGTCATCATCAAGCACATATTCAATTCTTTTGATTGGTGATATTTCATTAGAGATAGATTTTATTTTGGAATTAAATGAAATTCTCTTATCTATATTACTTCCTGAAAACGTCCCTTTGATCGGGTTCCCATAATAATCTCGTAATGGAACATTTATTATTTGTCTTATATCTCTTCTTAAAGTAATTGATGAAAAGTTTAGTGCTCTTGCTGACTGAAGTCTTTCAGATGAAAGACGTTCTGTCTCTAAGGAAGATTGAAGGATATTTGATGAGATGATAGTTATCATTGAAAGAATAACTAATGAAACTAAGACCTCTATTAATGTAAAACCTTTTGTCATTTTGTATATAAACCTTTGATTGTATAGATATATGTTTCCTCATTTTCAGGTCTTACAAATATTTCATATTCAAAAAATTCTTCGCTTGGTCCATTGTTTATAGTTTCCTCCCATCGCCATTGTTGGCCTCCCATGACCATTTGACCACTTCTTTCTATTGGCCTTAATGGTTTTTCAAGAGTATGGATTAAAGAAATGCGGTTATTAGCAACCTCTTTAGCTAAATATCTTTGCTCCAAATCATAACTTGATGAAGCTGTAGATATTATTAAGTTGTAAATGGTTATTACAGAAACACTTAGAATAAATAATGAGACCACTACCTCTATTAAGCTAAACCCTTTTTCAGTAGCTGATAGTTTCATTTATTACTTTTCCATTACTCTTTATAACTATTCGCTGAATAAAATCATTATGATAAATATCTATTTCTCCTCCTGAATTTTCACCTGAGGGATAAAAAATCATTAATGGAGATTCATTTGATATTTCTTCAATTTCAACTAAAGTGCCATCTTCAAATCTAAATGTTTTTTTTAGTGAAGCAATTTCATTTAAAATTGAATTATCAAAATCATAGTCTATTTCATTGTTTTTATTATCATTAATATACTTTGCAAACTGTTTATTCGAATTTAAATACCAGCCAATTATATTTCCAGTAACAATACTTTCCTCTGTTAAAAAATTAACTGTTTTTTCAAATGAGTTGCCTTGAGAGTCTATCGATTTTAGAGTGCTAAAATTCAGAGTTATAAGAGTTGTTGAGATGCCTATAATAATTAATACAACAAGGATTTCTATTAAAGTGAAGCCTTTTTGGAGCTTCTTATTGTTGCATCCAATTTCCGACATCAGAATCCTCGCCCGAGCCTCCCTCAACACCATCGGCGCCAAGTGTATATAAATCATATTTTAAAGACCTTCGGGAAGGATGTTCATATATATACTCTCTTCCCCATGGATCTTTAGGTATTGAAGAAATATAGCCACCTTCAGGATATAAGAATGGGTTCTTTAATTCTGAATGAGGGTTAATTAGAGCATCCAAACCTTGCGAGGTAGTAGGATAAGATAATTCATTAAACTTATATATTTCTAAAGCTTTATTTGTATTTGCCATATCAGCTCTAATTTTTTCTAAATTAGCTCTTTGGAATACTGGATCCACACTGACCACGACAACAGTTGCCAAAATACCAAGTATGACCAATACAGCCATTAATTCGATAAGAGTAAATCCTTTTTCTTTATTCTTCATATTGCTAGTGTATTCATCTGCATAATTGGTATAAGTATAGCTAGAACTATCAACATAATAAATCCACCCATAAGAATTATTACAACTGGTTCTAGTAATGACAAAAATACGGCTCTTTTATTTTCAATTTCAGATTTCATAAAATGAGAAACTTTATTAAACATTTTTGCTAAATTACCAGACCTATATCCACTGGATATTAATTGAATAAATATATCAGGAAGTACTTCTTCATTTTTAAGAGAAACAATAAAATCTTTACCCTCAACAACATCATTTTTTGCATTTAATATAATTCTTGAAAGAAATTTATTGTCAAAAATTTTTGAGCACTCATCAAGTGCAACATCAAGATTGGTTCCAGAAGCAAGTAACAATTCCATCGTGCTTGAAAACCTTTCTAACTCCGAGTTTAAGATAAAATTACCTAACAATGGAATACCGAGAACTTTACGATCAAATGAAATTTTATTATCTATATTGCTGATATGCTTTTTATAAAAATAAAAAATAAAGGTGAATAAGGCTGCAAATACTATCAATATTGGGACAATATTATTAGAAATTCCTATAAGAAATTTTGTAATAAATGGTAATTCAGCTCCAGCTTTAATAAATTGGCCAACTACCTGCGGCAATACAAATGCTAAAAGTGAAATTATTACTACGATTGAAAAACCTATTAAGACTATAGGATAGGTTAACGCTGAAATAACTTTTTGTCTTATAGATGCGCTCTCTTCAAGATAATCTGCAAGCTTAGTGAATACAATATCTAGGTTCCCAGATGAATCGCCAGCTGTAACCATTGAGATATATGTATCAGAAAATACTCCTGGAAATTTTTTCATTGAACTGCCAAGTCTTTTTCCTTGAACAATGTCTTCTTTAAGATTGTATAAAATATATACCAGGTTCTTATTTTGTAGTTGATTAGCTGTAATATTTAATGCTTCAACAATTGGTGTGCTCGCCTCAAGCAGAGTTGCCAATTGCCTGGTCATTATTACAATGTCTTTATCTTTTATTTTTAAAGTCTTACCTAAATCTTTTGATTCTGAAACTTTTAGTGGAGTAAGTTTTAGATCTTTAACAAGTTTTCTTGCTTCACGTTCAGACTCTGCGCTGAGTATGCCTTTTTTTTTCATGCCCTCTTGATTGATTGCTGTATAACTATAAGCTGGCATCTTCTTTTATATTATTAACTCTAATAATTTCCTCACAGGAGGTCACACCACTAACTATCATATCTATAGATGCTTGATCAATTGATTGATTATCTTTAAAAACATGATCTGATATTTCATTTTCAGAGGCATTATTGTGAATAAGGTCTTTTAGTTTTTTATCTACTTGAATACATTCGGCAATAGCAATTCTTCCTTGATACCCAGTATGATTACAATGATCGCATCCATTTGGACTATAAACAGATTTATTCTTATCTAAATTAAAAATATCTACATACTCTGGGGTTGGTTTATGTTCTGTTTTACATTTTGGGCATAGTCTTCTAACTAATCTTTGTGAAATAATTGTTCTTAAGCTAGATGCAAGTAAAAAAGATTCAATGCCCATGTCTCTCAATCTAGTAATAGCAGCTACTGCACTATTGGTATGAACAGTAGATAAGACAAGGTGTCCTGTTAAGCTTGACTGTATGCCTATTTGAGCTGTCTCTACGTCTCGCATCTCTCCAACCATTACAACATCGGGATCCTGTCTAAGTATTGCTCTTAATCCTTTTGCAAAAGTATATCCAGTTTTAGTATTAACTTGAGTTTGCCCTATTCCATTTAAGGTGTACTCAATTGGGTCTTCAACTGTAAGAATATTTTGAGAAGAATCGCTTAAAAATCTTAAACCAGCATATAAAGTAGTTGTTTTTCCTGATCCCGTTGGTCCAGTAAAAAGAATAATTCCCTCAGGATTTTTAAGTGAATTTTTATAATTAGACAGAATCTTCTTGGGCAACCCAAGATCATCTATATTTATTTGTGCAGCTTGTTTATCTAAAATTCTTAAGACTATTCTTTCACCGTAAGATGATGGCAATGTTGATACCCTTACATCAACACTCTTATCACCAAGCGACAAGGAAACCCTGCCATCTTGAGGAAGTCTTCTTTCAGAAATATCCAAGCCAGAAATAATTTTAATTCTTGATATCAGCACAGATGCAATTTTGCTATCTTGTCTGAGTATTTCTTTTAGTATTCCATCAACTCTAAATCGAACAATTATGTGATCTTCATATGGTTCAAAATGAATATCTGATGCTCTATTTTTAATTGCTTGACTGATAACTCCATTGATTAATTTAATAATTGGTGTGTCGTTATTCCCACTCAGAAGATCTTCAGTGGCATTTATACTTCCAGCAAAATCTTGTAAATCAAATTCATCAGACAACTCTTCAGATATGTCATTACCATGGTCAGTTATAGAGAAAGAGTTAGTAAGAATCTCATTAAATTTTTCTGGTTCACATAATTCAAACTTAAAACTTGAATTTAAAAATCTTTGAATTTCGTTATAAATTTCTTTAGTTAGATATCTTGGCGAGGAAACAATAACGCCTTCTTTAGTATTAAGTGCAATTACATCGTTTTCTTTTACAAAGTCATATGGAAGAACGTCTGATTTGATGTTTTCAAAAACTTCTTCACTCATTCTTATTCTTTTGGCTTTGTAAGATCAATAATTGGGTTTTTGTTTTTGATTTCTTGTTCAGCCTTAAAATAATTATATTTCTCAAGTGAGATTTGATTTGCCACATCAGAATCTGTCAAAATTGTCGGTTTTAAGAAAACCATTAAATTTTTTGTGCTAGTGCTTTTTGATGAAGATTGAAAAAGTCTTCCTAGGACTGGTAATGAGCCTAGTAATGGAACTTTAGAGACAACTTCCTGAATGTCCTCATCGATAAGACCTCCCAGAACAATTATTTGATTGTTGTCTACGAGCACAGTAGTTTCTATTTCTCTTTTATTCGTAATTATATCAATACCACTTTGTGAAACACCTGCGATGCCAGAAACACCTTGTTTGATGTTCAAAATCACAGATGCGCCTTCATTAATTTGAGGAGTGATTTCTAGTTCTATACCAACTTCCTGTCTAGATGTTGTTCTAAATGGATTAGAGTTATTTGTACCAAGGCTTTCACCAGTAGTTATAGGAATTTCTTGACCTATAAAAAGTCGTGCAGGCTCATTGTCCATAGCGAGAATTGAAGGTGTAGATAAGATGTTTGAATCTGTGTCATCTGCGATTGCATTTAAAATTCCAACAAAATTATCTTTTCCTTTTGTTAAATCACCAAATCCAGCAACAAGTCCTTGTGTATTTAAAAGAGATGATATGGCCGTTGTTGTTAAGGTTACATCTTGCTGATCATCTGCTGCACCAGCGATTGCTAGCAGGTCAGCACCAGACCCTGAAAACCTTGTAATTCCTACTGGAATGCTATTCTCATCATTGCCAGAATAGATAGCCTCAACACCAAGCCTTCTTGCAGCGTTTTCAGAAAGATCGACAACAATTGCTTCTACAAGCACTTGAGCTCTTCTTATATCCAGTTTTGCAATAATACTTCTAATTGAATTCAGATTATCTCCAGAAGAAGAAACAATTAATGAATTTGTTTTTTCATGGTGCGTGATAACAGTCTTCATGCCTTCAGCATCACTAATAAAGCTGCCTGAAATTGAACTTAATATTGCAGCTAAATCAGCAGCTTGTGCATATTTTAAATAAATAACATCCATCGAATCATCTGATGTTATATCTTTATCAAGAGTTCTCAGGGTTGATACAATATTTTGTGTAATTAAATCATTTGCTGACAAAATTATTGAGTTTGATGGAGTAAAAGGTATAGCTATAAACTGATTTATTGTAGGATTGTTTTGTGCTTTTAATCTATCTAGAATCCTCACCCCTTCAATTGAAGAAAGATTATCAAGTTTTATTATTGAAATTTTAGCTGTATTGTTTTTATCCAAATCGTTAAGTAGATCTCTTATTCTCTCAACGTTGCTGGCCCTATCAACAAGCAATATGGAGTTAACAGAAGGAATACTAGATAAATGAGATTGTCTTCCTGTAATTGGCTTTATCATTGGAAGAATTTCTTCAGTAGACCTATTTGTCAATGGAATAACTGCTGTTTCAAACCCGCCACTTGAAAAGTCTTCTGATTTATCTCTTGTAGCCTCATTTTCTGGAACTACTCTTAAAAAACCATCTTCTGAAATAGCACTAAATCCATTAACTTGTATTGTTCTTAGATAAACGTCCCATACCTGTTTTCTATTTAAATTAGCATTTGAATAGATGGTGATCTTACCTTTTACCCTTGGATCTAAAATGATTGTTTTTTTTGAGAATTGAGCAATATCTTGAGTAACTTTCTTAATATCTACATCCTCATAATTCAATATAAAAGAATCTTGAGCATAAATATTTCCAATTAACAGAAATGCAAGAGAAAGAATTTTATATTTACTATTAAATTTCATAAGTTAATGCCAACAAGGTTTTCAATTTTGTATAATTTTTCTTGATTTCGAAATACAATCTCATCTTTAGTTACTTCTACTAATTCGTAGACACCTTCCAGTTTTTCACCTACAGCAACAACAAACTCCTTGTTGCCTTTTTTAAGTATGACTGATGAATCTATATTACCAGATCTATAACCAATTAATTGATATTCAAAATCTGGAGTAGTTTTAATATTCTTCGAACTCTCATCTACAGAATTAGTGTTGAATGAGAAGTCAGTCATATCTGGTATATTTAAATTTTTAATATCGGGTTGATTGGTAAATGATATTAATAAATTTGCTATTAAAATAAATGCAGGTAAAGATAATATTATTAAGAAAATATTTTTTATTTTTATAAAATTCATAAAATACAAAATGAGCTGACTAGTGTAGCTCATTTTGTAAAAAAAAATAAATTAAAAACTATATTTAAAGCCCAGTGATACTGAAGTGCCAAGATTGTATTGATCATATATTACAGTATCTGCCATAGCAGCATAATATTCTTCATCAAGAATATTTCTTAACTCAAGTGATATCTTTAGATCAGAGTCATTACTACCATACGTTAGTGTTTTAGAATAAACAAAATCAACTAAAAGTGGTGGCTCCTCATATATATCTGGAAGAACATCAATACCCCTTGCTCTAACTCTATCACTTACATAATTAACTATAAGTGTTCCTTGAGTGCCATTTTGTAAATCGTCCCATCCAAGTTGAAGGTTCGCAATTTCTTCAGATTGCCCTTGGAGTCTTGTGTCTCTTCCATTTGCAAACAAGCTAGCAGCATTAACTTCACTTCCTTGTGTATTGATATAAGTATCCGTATCACTGAAAATTACTTCAGAATCAGTAGCAGTAAAATTCATTTTTAAAATAAATTCCTTAGTGCTGCCCCATTTTGAATCAGGTAATAGATCTTCATATATTCTTTCATACTCAATTTCAAAACCAGTCACTTCAGCTGAAGGTACATTTTGATAAGAAGTAATAATTAAGTCACCAGATTCATTTACAACTTCTTCAATTGGTTTTGAAATATCTTTATAAAATAAGCCTGCTGTTAAGAACTGATTAAATCCCCAATAATATTCAACTCTTAAATCAATATTGTCTATTTCAGAATTTTCTAAATATAGGGAACCTGATATAACCCTATCAGTGTCAACATCTATAAATAATGTTGGAGATAGCTCCCTAAATGTTGGCCTAGCGATAGTTTTAGAAACACCAAGTCTAATTTGAAGGTTTTCATCAAAGTCAGGTAAGTAAGTTAATGTGAACGAAGGTAAAGTGTATTCTTCATCAATGATTTTCTCTATATTACTGTCAACAATTTGGAATACATCATAAGTGTTTACCATTTGCTCACCATCTTCATTTCTTATACCAGCTGCCAATCTAAAGTTTTCATTTAAATAAGCATCTAAGGTGATATACAAAGAAGATATTTCTAAGTCACCCTGATACCCTGCAGGCGATGAAGCTGCGGTATTTTCAATTAATATTAATCTTGATGGATCAAAATTCTTATCCTCAAATATGTAATCAATCCTATTATCTAATCCATCGGTTGGTATTGGTCCACCTTCGGCTAAGAATCTATAACTTCTAACCTGTGCATCACGATAATTATTTGTTTGATCAAACCCTGTCTTTATAGTTACTTCCTGCTCACCAAATTGAAGTGGGAATGTAAAATCGATACCAAAATTCTCATTGCTATCATCTACGTAACTAAACTGTGTTTGATTTCTGCCAGTATTTACATCATATTGCCAATAACCTCTATCGTCAGTATCTTCATAGAAGACAACTCTTTCATATGGTGCATATCTTGAAGCATCACCACCAGCAAGTCTTACATCAAGCTCCATATCATTTTGAAAAATATAATTATAATTAAGTTGATGATTTGTAAGCTCTCTTTCAAAAAACTCAGTAAAATCCTCTCTTACATTTCCTGAATCAGAGGTATCATACCCCTGAAGGGTTCTTGCTTCTTTTGTACCTTTATGTATAAACATACCGGTATATTTTAGTTCTGCTGAATCTGTTTCAATGCCTGCAACACCCATAAGATAGGTAGTAACATTATTTGAAGTTGATTTAAATGTCTTATCATTACCTCTTATTACTATGGAAGTACCATCTCCTTGACCTTGAATATCACCAGTTTGTCTGATTCCCTCTTGAGTTTCCCATGAGCTTTTAATACCAGCTGTAAGCAGAATACCGATAGTCGCAGATTCATTGTCAAGAATATCTTCAATGCCTATATCTAGTTCATCCCCATAGGTGAAACTTACCGAGTTGTCCAAAGGCACATCGCCTTCTTGAATAACCCAAAGCTCTGAATTTACAAACTCACGACCTGCATTTGCAAGCTCGTAAGTTTTGAAATTCGACCTATCAAGTTTTTGATTGTTGTTAATTGCTCTTTGAACAAATGAAGGAAAATCTCTTATACCATCATCATATCCAAGATCATCATCACTCCCACCATCGTATAAAAGACCATCTGATAAAGATGTTTCGGAATTGTATCCTGAAGAAAATGAAAAATCTAAAATTCTCTCTGAAGGAACAGCTTTAGTATTAATTTCTATAATACCTCCTCCAAATTCACCTGGCATGTCTGCAGAATATGTTTTTTGAACAATTGATGATTCGATTAGCTGAGTTGGAAACAAATCCAAAGGCACTACTCTTTTAAGCGGCTCTGGACTTGGAAGACCTGAACCGTTTAAAGTTGCAGCGGAATATCTCTCACCAAGACCTCTAACATAAACATATTTCCCTCTAACAAGGCTTAAACCTGTTAATCTTGTTAAAGCAATTGCAATATTATCATCTCCAGTTCTTTCTATTTCAGTTGAGTCAAGGATTGCAGAGATCTCAGATGTATCTCTTTTTTCATCTGGAATAAAGGAACCACTTACAACAACTTCTTCGATTTCTTGAGATGCGATCAAAGTTGAAAAAAGTGAGAATCCAATAATAAAGTTATACTTAAGAAAATCTACTATTTTTTTTGATTTCATTAATCTCTCCAATAAATATTTATTTAGTTAACCTTATTGGACTTCTATAGTTCCAGATAACGTCCAGTTTTTATACCAAGTATCAGTAGCGCCACTTACAGCTCCTATATAGGTTGGTGTCGTAAACCAGCTATCTGCATTATATGCATCTGGTATTGCTGTAACAGTCACTGCTGACTCTGCAGTGCCATTAACGACTCCTGTAAGTGTATTCACATATGTTCCACCGCCTGAATTTGCACCATAGAGGTTGTTAGAACCAGCTTTTACAATTGCATTGACTTGAGCGATTGACGCACCGCCGGCTGATGCATCTGTTTTGATATAACCAGGACAATCCATAGCAACGGAATTCATTGAGAATGTTGGTGTAACTGCTCCTGCTTTAACTGTTTCTAAGAAAGTTGTTTCAATACAATTAGTTGTTTTGCCAGTAACAGCGTTATTTACTATGGCTACACCATTTAGATATTGGCCTGAAACACCTTCTTTTAGTTTAAATACATCATCAAATCCTTTTGAAATAAAAGTAAAGTTTGAAACAACTGCATTAGATCTTGGTTCAGTCAAATAACCAACTGCCGCATCAGCATTTGTATTATCAGACTCTACAATATGGTCGCCTTTGTCATTGGATTGTTGGACAATCACATATTGAAGTCTACCTTGATAACCCCAGTCTATATCTAAGTTATCGTCATCAGCACCTGTGCAAACCAGGTACTTAACATCAACCGTTCCACCAAAGAACTCAACACAGTCATCGGCATTATTATGGACTTGAATATAAGAAACATCTGTTCCACTACCAACACCACCGAAAGTTATTCCATTGAGTTCATTGCCAGGAAAAACCTCATAACCTGCATATTGAACTCTAAGATATTTTAGAGTACCACTGCTGTCAGTTGGGGTTTCTCCACCCATGGTGTCTCCAGTTGAGCCTTCAACATCTTTCTCACATGGATCCACTCTGACACCTGCTGTAGTAGAAGTTCCAGCAGTTGAATATGAACATTTGTTAATTGGTGACTTTCCAAGCAAAACTAACCCACCCCATAAACCTCTTGTATTAACAATATCTGCCTCTCCAAGAATGTCTTGTCTTCCAGTCATTATTATTGGTGCAGATGATGTTCCAACCGCATTTAATTTAGAGCCTCTAGTTACAACAAGGTAATCGTTTCCAGATTCTCCGAAAACAGTAACACCAGGTTCAATTGTTAATGTTGCACTGGCACCTCCTGTTTTTGTTCCGTCTGATCCCATATCAATACCAACAGCAACCTTGCCATCTAATTTATAATAATTTCCTGCAACTAAAGTTAAATCAGTTTCTAGAACTCCAGATAATGAACATACTTTTCTTCCAAGGAGCACTTCTGATTCTAAAGTGCCAACAGGACACTCAGGATCAGTAAATAATCCTAGTGTCCAACCAGCAGCCCAGTTATTTTCTATGTCTGAACCAGGGGAAAAGGCTCCTATATAGTTTGTGGCAGAAAACCATGTATCAACAATATATCTTCCCTCTTTTGAGCTATAAGTAGGACATAAGTCTGTTGGTGTTCCTGAAGCTTGTGGTCCAACTGCACACATTCCTTGAACCTTTGTAACGTCAAAAGCAGAAGTAACTGCACTTTCGTTATCGCCTAAAAAGAATCCTGAAACAAGTGTATTTGTCCCTATTACTAAGTCTGTTGCTCTTTCTTTGATAGAGGCTTCAAGTTGAGTGGCTGTAACTCCACTTGCGTCAGTGTCAGCCTTGAAAGGTGCTGTATCACCTGCAGCATCCATAAAAACAGAGTGATGCTGAAGTTTTGGTGTAAGAGCACCATCTTGAATAGTTTCAATATTGGTAGATTCAATAAGATTTTGAGATACGTTGTTTTTTACAATACCATTAATGTAAATACCTGAAACTCCCTCTTTATACTTTAGAGGTTCATCAGCTCCTTGAGCTAAAAATGTAAAATTTGCAACCATTGGACGTGATCTTGGTTCTGTAAGGTAACCAACTGAGCTATCTGAATTAGTATTATCTGATTCTACTACGTGATCACTTGCATCTGAGGACTGTTTAACAACTACAAATTGCATTTTTCCCTGATATCCCCAATCGATATCGAGATTGTCATCACCAGCATTTGAGCAAATTAGATGCTTAACATTGACAGTGCCGCCGAAAAACTCAACACAGTCATCTTGATTATTATGTACTTGAACAAAATCAACTTCAGTAGCATCACCAACACCACCAAAAGTTATTCCGTTTAACTCATTGCCTGGAAAAATCTCATATCCAGCGTATTCGACTCTCACAAAGTTTAATTTACCTGAATTATCATTTTTGTTAGCACCGCCCATTAGTGCGTTTGAACCCTCTACAACTTTTTCACAAGCTGCAGTTCCTCTTACATCATTTGAACACTTATTAATTGGAGCTTGGCCTAAGATAACTAAACCGCCCCATAGACCTCTTTCTAATTCACCAACCGTTCCTTCAATTGCAGTATTATGTGTAAATCTAATCGGTTTTGATTGTGTACCATTAGCTATAATTTTTGACCCTCTATTTACTACAAGATAATCCTGGGAAACTTTTCCTAAGATTACAGCATCAGCAGGTATTGTTAATGTTGCTGAAACACCACCTGATTTTGTTCCATCACCACCCATATCAACTCCAACGTCAACCTTTCCAAGCATTCTATACATAACATCGGCTGTAAGAGTAAGGTCACTCGTGATAGGTCCTTCAATTGCACAAACTGTGTTTCCTGCAACTGGGGATCCATTTGTGATAAAAGGTGAATCTGGACACGCTCCAGTTCGAACATTACTTCCAGCGCCGCCTGAACCTCCACCACCAGTAGGATCTTCTAAAAAGCCTAATTCACCAGGTGATGCAATACTTGTGTCGCCACCCCCGCCACAAGCTACGAGAATAAATGCTGATAGAATTAAAGTGGTTTTTTTGAAAGAATTAAAAAACATAATACGTCCCTCCTAGGAATACTTGGACATATTTAAATCTATATGAGTTACTGTAGATTGAACTTAATGTAAATTAAACAAACAAGTTTGTTACTAAGTATTTCAGATTTGTTACAAATTTATGAAGTTATTAAAGGTAAGGTAAACCAAAAGGTTGACCCCTGAGGTTTTACATTTCTTATACCAACCTCACCATTTAAATTATTTACAAGATTTTTTACAATAGCAAGACCTAAACCGCTTCCTTTTTCCTCAGTTGCTCTAGCTTCAGCTGTTCTATAAAACCTATCAAATATAAAATCTTGCTCTTGTTCAGGAATACCTCTTCCGCTATCTTTTACACTTATTTCTAAATGATCTTTTAATTTTCTTGTAGAGATATTGATTGTTGATTCAGAATCAGAATACTTAAACGCATTTTCAATTAAGTTATTTAAGATTCTCTCAAGAGCATTTTTATCTGCTAAAACTTTTTTTCCTTTAGAACAAGAACAACTGATAGAGATATTTTTTCTTTTACCAAGATTTTTAAGAGAATCTATAGCTTTATTAATATGTTCATTTATATCGAGTTCTTCAATATTTAGTTTTAGCTCTCCATAGTCAATTCTAGATAAATCAAGTAAAGACGATACCATATCGCTGAGTCTTTCAGCGTTATGCAAAATAGCCTTTGCAAAAACTTTAGACTGTTTTTTGTCTTCAAGTGCTCCATCGACAAGAGTTTCAGAATTTGCCATTATAACACTTACGGGCGTTCTTAATTCATGAGAAACATTTGATATAAAATCTCTTCTCATGGAGCTAAATCTTCTAAGTTGAGTTATGTCGTGAACAACCAAAATAAATTCTTTTGTAGTTTTAGATTGATTTATTGTTGCAAGAACCCATCTAGTGCTCCTATCGTTTAGCTCCATTTCAAATTCAATGTCAGCTCTTTTTTTCTTTTTTGCTCTCTTGAATAAATAATTTAATGATTTTATATTTAAGTCTGTAATTTTTTTTCCAACTAATTCATTTCTATTTAAGATTAATGAGACTTGTTCATTTTCATATGTGATTTTGCCTGCTATATCAGCAACCATAATACCTTCTCCCAAATCATCTAAGACTGAACCAAACTGGTCTCTTTGTTTAGCAATTAAATTAATTTTAGATTTGAGCTCTTCTGAAATTTGTGAAACACTTTGGGCAACGTTACCAAATTCATCAGTTCTTTGAGTAGGTAGTGCTTTTAGATCTTTCTTTTTAGCCTTTCCATCTGCATCTGCAATTTTTGATGTTACATCTGCTAGATCTGCAATACTTCTATAGGTATAGTTTGCTGCTATACCAGATGTTATTGCTGTGACGATTAAAGAAACTAATGCAATTAAAATTATAGAAAGATTTAAACTACCTATTGCAGAGTCAACATTTACATAAGGAACAGCTATTCGAATGACATTTGGACTTACATCATTGTTATCTAGAATTGCATAATACATCTGCTGTTCTTGCAGAGTATTACTATAACGAATGGACCAACCTCTTCCTTTTAAAAATGCTTCTTGGACTTCAGGTCTATTAATATGATTGTCTAAGGCATTTATATTTTGAGTATCTATATCAGAGTCGCCAACCACCCTACCATTAGATAATATTAAGGTTATTCTAGAATTTGAAGCCTTTCCAAGCCTATCAGCTAAAGAATCAGCTTCAATGAAAGTTCCAATGGAATCAACTTCATCAACAACCTCAACAAGAAGGGAGGCTTGGTTTTGAAGCTCATTTACAATGTGTTTTTGAAATGTTTTAGTTATATCTCTTTCTGCAATTATGTATGAAACAAAAATTCCTATTCCGAGAGATATGAAAATTATTAGAAATAGTCGGGATCCTATTCCCATTTATCTAGTCCGGTGATCTTGAAAATTTATAACCAACGCCTCTTATTGTTTGAACATACTTCCCCATTGGTCCAAGTTTTTCTCTAAGGCGTTTAATATGAGTATCAACAGTCCTAGTTGTTACTTCAACACTATAACCCCAAACATCTTCAAGTAACTGATCTCTTGATTGAACTCTTCCTCTCCTGTCAACAAGCTGTCTTAGCAATCTGAACTCTAAAGCTGTTAAATCAATTTGATTATTATTGACATATACTTCATGTGATTCGACATCAATAATAAGATCACCAAATTGACGTTCAACTTCTACTAGATCTTCTTTCTTTTGTCCTCTTTTTAAAACTGCTTTGATTCTCAAAATTAATTCTCTAACGCTAAACGGCTTAGTTACATAATCATCAGCTCCCAATTCAAAGCCAACCACTTTATCAACTTCATCATCTTTAGCGGTCAGGATAATTATAGGAATGTTTTCAGTTTTGGGATCTGATTTTATTTTTTTACATAAATCTAAACCAGAACCATCAGGCAACATTAAATCTAAAATTAATAAAGAGAAATCATTATTATTCTGTAATTTTTGTTCGGCATCATTTAAAGAAGCGACAGAAAAAACTTTAAATCCTTCGCGGCCTAAATTATATTCAAGGTTTTTGCGAATATCCGGCTCATCCTCTATAACTAGAATATTCTTGTTCATATAAGAGTTTAAATTTCAAGTTTGGTTATTTTCACTCTTTTTTTAATGTTTTGAAAGTAAAAACATCAAAAAATATTAATCTTTAGCAAACATTGTTCTAAGAGCTGGTTTATCAAATTTACCAGAAGCAACCAAAGGCAGGCTTGAATCAAGAAATTCTATAACGACTGGAATTTTAAAAGCTGCTAATTTATTTGATAAAAATTCAATTAAAGTATCTTTGGTTAATTCAGAGTTTTCTTTAAGGTAAATAGCTGTGCACAAAATTTCTCCAAGTCTTTCATCTGGAATCCCAAAAACGCATGCCTCGAGAATATCAGGATGTTCATAGATAGCATTTTCTACTTCTGGGCAGGCTATATTTTCTCCACCTCTTATTACCATGTCTTTAATTCTGTCTACTATAAATAAGAAAGGGCCTTCAAATTTCCCCATGTCTCCTGATCTAAACCACCCACTGTCATTCATGCATTCGTTAGTCGCATCATCATTTCTCCAATAACCAAGCATATTTGATTGAGACTTGATTGCGACTTCACCAATTTCGCCTTCAGCAAGTTCATTCCAATCTTTATCAATAATTTTTATTTCGGTTAAGGGAGGAATAACTCTTCCAGCTGTTGAAGGGTTGTTCACATACTCATCTCCACTTGCTATTGTGCCAAGTGCATTGGTTTCGGTTAATCCATAACCAATTCCTGGCCTTCCTTCAAAATTATCATCTAATAGCTTCACATGTTCAGAAGGTCTTGGACCGCCTCCACCTCCAAGAGTCCTTAGCGATGATAAATCATAATTATTTTTATCTGGATGATTTAATAACTCCCAGGTTTGAGTTGGGACTCCTGTAATATCAGATATTTTTTCTTCATCTATTAGCTTGATCGCATCTCCAGCATCCCATTTTTTCATCATGACAACTTTTCTACCAACAAGGATGGACAACAAAAATGCTACATGGCTTCCAGTTGCATGAAACAATGGAACACACAACAAAATAGATGACTCCGAACTTGCTAATGGAGTTGAGTCATTACCAAGCCTTCTCTCCCTTTCACTAAAAATAGTTGATACACATGCCCAACTAAACATCGATGAAATGACTCCTCTTTGAGATGACAATACACCTTTAGGTTTTCCTGTTGAGCCAGATGTGTAATAGATAGTTGCATGGTCGTCACGAGTTACTTCAACGTCTGGCCATTCTTTTGAATGATCTTTAATAAAATCAGTAAATGAAATAAAGCTATCGTCAGGCGTATAACTGGTTACAATTTTTTTTACATCTTGAAGTGATTCTAATCCCTTTAATCTTTTTTGATCTCCAAATAAAACTTTAGCCTCACAATGATCTATAGCATAAATAATCTCATCAGGAACCCACCAAGAATTTAATGGAACACAAACAGCCCCAACACCAACAATTCCCATATAAGCAAATATAAATTCTGGATTATTTTGCATACATATTGCAACACGATCGCCCTTTGAAACACCTTCAGCAATTAGGGCATTGCCAACCTGAGCTGCTTTAGCAATAACATCTTTAAATAAAAAACGTTCAGATTCATAAACTAAGAACTCTTTATCACCATGAAGCAAACCAATATCAAAATAACCTTTAAGGTTATCTGGAAAGGATGCATATTCTAAATGTGTTACTTCTTTGGAGTTTTTATATTCCCTTGTTTCAAATAGCTGACCTGGAGAAGTAAGTTCTTTTGTTATTTCTTCAAATAATGAATTAGGATCTTGCATAGTATATTTTTTCTATAATGTTTTTCCTTTTATAATAATTATTATAACGATACTATATTTAATAGGTATAGCTCATTAGGGTTATAAAATATAAGGAGACTCATATGAATTTAGATTTTGCCTCGGTATGGGAAATGATTGCTGATATCATCCCAGAAAATGATGCTTTAATTAGTAGTAATGAAGTTATTTCTTGGAAAGATTATGATTTGTACTCCAGTAAAATTGCAACCGCACTTTCAAATGCGGGGTTATCAGCAAATTCTAAAGCAGGCCTTTACTTAAATAATTCAAATGAATATTTAATTGGACAAAATGCAATTTTTAAAATTGGTGGTGTTCCAATAAACGTTAATTATCGATACGTAGCAGAAGAATTGATATATCTTTTGGATAATTCCGATTCAGAAGCTGTTTTTTATCATGCTTGCTATAGTTCTAGGATCAAAGAAATTTCAAGCTCTTTGCCAAATATTAAAGCATGGATAGAGGTTGCTGATGGAACCCAATCTCATTTTCCAGACGCCCTGAAATATGAAGAGTTATTGAGTGATTCTAAGCCAATGAAAAGAATATATAGAGATCCAAATACTATTTATATGCTTTATACAGGAGGGACAACTGGAATGCCCAAGGGTGTTATGTATAAGCAAGGTGAATTTCTTGTGTTTCTATTTAGAACTTTAAAGGCTATGGGTTACGACGTACCAGAGGATATCAATAACCTAGAAGAACAAATACATAACTTCAAGAAAGATGATACTTTCATAAAAAGTCTAGTTGGCTGTCCTTTAATGCACGGAACTGGAATGTGGCTGGGTGCATTCTTACCTCTTTTGCTCGGTGGTACGGCTATTACCTCAAAAAATCTTGGTTTTGACGCTGATCAAATCTGGACCCAGGTTGAAGATACTAATACCTCAAATATTGTAATTGTAGGTGATGCCTTTGCAAAACCTATGTTAGATGCTCTTGAAAGAGCAGAAGAAATGGGTAAACCTTACGACTTGAGTTCAGTAAAAGTAATTATCTCAAGTGGTGTTATGTGGAGTGAAGAGGTAAAAAATGGATTACTAAAACATCATGATATGCAACTCATGGATACAATGGGTTCAACAGAAGGCGGAATGGGTAGTTCTGTTTCAACAAGAGATAATCCACCAAAAACTGCAAAATTTTCCATCAATCCGGGGGTTATTATCATTGCTGATGACGGCGAAATTCTTGAGCCTGGATCAGAAAAAATTGGCTTAATTGGAACAAGTGGTCTTGTTCCTGTTGGATATTATAAAGATGAAAAAAAATCTGCAGAAACTTTTAAAGAAGTTAACGGTATTCGATATAGTTTCCCAGGAGACTACGCTAAGTTAGAGCAAGATGGGACAATTACCCTCCTTGGTAGAGGAAGTAATTGTATAAATTCTGCTGGAGAGAAAATATATCCTGAAGAAGTTGAAGAAGCAATAAAGAGAAATAGTGAAGTATTAGACTGTCTGGTAGTCGGTGTTAAGGATGAAAAATTTGGTCAAAGAGTTGTTGCTGTCGTATCTCTAGAAGAAAATAAACAAATTAATGAAGAAGATCTAGTTAAAGCAACTAGAGAATACATCGCAGGTTATAAGCTTCCAAAAAAAGTGATATTTACCGATGAAGTTCAGCGTGCACCTAACGGTAAAGCAAATTATAAGTGGGCAAAAAATATTGCCAATGAAAACTCAAACTAATATATATGAAATATATTTGTTCTTTAGTTATTTTTTCTATTTGTGTATCTTCATCAGAGCCAATAGCATATTTAAATACTTTAGGATATGAGGCTGCTCAAAAAGAGACTGCAAGAGGTAATAATGGAATGGTTACCACTCAACATTTTCTTGCAACTGGTGTGGGTGAAAAAATTCTCAATAAGGGTGGCAATGCATACGATGCCTCAATAGCAATTGCTTTTACATTAGCGGTTGTTCTTCCAAGAGCAGGTAATATTGGTGGTGGAGGTTTTATGGTTATGTATGACAGTAAAACCTCAAAAGAATATTCAATTGATTATAGAGAAAAAGCCCCTGCTCTCTCAACACGAGATATGTATCTAAATGATGATGGGTCGTTTAATGATAAATACTTGTCAACATTTGGCTATTTATCTATTGGGGTACCTGGAACGGTTGCAGGTCTTTGGGAAGTGCATAAACAGTTTGGTTCTCTTCCTTGGAGCGCTCTTATAGAAGATGCTATTAATTATGCAGAAAATGGTTTTTACATGACAGATTATATGGCAGACGTTCTATATAAATACAATGAAAAAATGTCATACTTTCCAGAGACAAAAAAAATATTTCAAAAAGATTATCCAAATTTTAGAAATAAAAAACTTTTCCAAAAGGATTTAGCTAAAACATTAAGAGTAATATCTTTAAATGGTCGAGATGGTTTTTATAAAGGGGAAGTAGCCAAGAAAATTACAGATCAAATGCAATTAAATGGTGGGTTAATACAATCCGCTGATTTAGAAAATTATAATCCCGTTTGGAGAGAACCTATTATTTCTTCATATAGAGATAATAAAATTATAACAATGGGTCCTCCATCCTCTGGTGGAATACATATTATACAAATGTTAAATGTATTAGAAAATTATGATTTAAATGAATTAGGACATAATTCAACTGATTATATTAATCTTCTTACCGAAGTCATGAAGCATGCTTATGCCGATAGGTCTAAATATCTTGGAGATCCTGATTTTTTTGATGTTCCTATAGACAAGATAATTAGCAAAAAATATTCTGATGAAATTTTTAATAGTGTGGCCTTGGGACACAGTGTTCCTGCAAAAGATATTCACCCAGGCATGTACTTAGATAATGAAAGTCACGAGACAACTCATTTTTCTGTTGTTGACGCTGATGGGAATGTTGTTTCATCAACCTACACATTGAATTCAACATTTGGTTCTGGTGTTGTAATCAAAGAGACAGGAATATTAATGAATAATGAAATGGATGACTTTTCTGCAGCTCCTGGAATACCTAATCAATTTGGTTTACTTGGTGCAAAGGCAAACGAAATTGTTCCTGCAAAAAGACCTTTGAGCTCAATGACCCCTACCATTGTTATGAAAGATGATGAGTTATTTTTTACTACCGGAAGTCCTGGGGGATCAAGAATAATCTCTGCAGTTTTGCAGTCGATAATAAATATAATAGATTTTGATATGAATTTAGAGCAGGCGACATTTGCAAAGAGAATACATCATCAATGGCAACCTGATATCTTAGAAATTGAGCTGTCGGTAGATGACGATATTAAAAATTCATTAAAAGAAATGGGTTATTTTATTAATTTTGTAGAACCACGAACCTGTATTCAAACTATAATGTATCAAAGTGGTGAATTCACTGGTTATGGAGACTTTAGAAGACCGGATGCCTTTGCTTCAGGAAATATAAATGATAGATAAACTTTTAATAATAGGTGCCTATGCGATTCCTGTAGTTTTATTATTACTATTTTGTTTTTATATAACTAAAAAATAGTAAATTGATAAGTGTTTATAGCTTTACTCATATAAATAGCTTAGATTCTTTCACATCGATTGAATTAATTCTCTTTTCAATTATCTTTTTATCCTTTGGGAGTTTTGCATCTTCTTTGATATTCAGGTTAAGTCCTAATAACAGCAAAAATATAAATATAGTTTTCCCAAGATCGTTTTGTCCAAATTGCAAAAATACATTAAAAATTCTTTATCTAATTCCCTTGGTTGGCTATCTTATTCAAAAAGGTAGATGTCAGAAATGTAATAAAAAGATTTCGTTATTTTATTTATTTTCAGAAATTCTATTTTTATTGACTGGTATGGTTATTATATTTCTATATGGAAAGACTGTAATTTCCTTTTTTGTTTTCTTTATTTTTTTTCTTTTTTTTATATTATTTTTTTTAGATCTGAGATTTTATTACTTACCATTTTCAATAAATATAATGCTAATTATGGTCGGCTTATCAAGTAATTATTTTTTTAATATATTTGTTGATGAGAGTGCATATCTTCTCTCCATTTCAAAAGGTTTATTTGGATTTTATGGTTTAGTGCTAGGATATTTTTCTTTGTGGTTAATTAATTTTATTTTTAAAATATTTTCTAAAAAAGATGGTATTGGAGGTGGCGATTTTATTTTATTTGGTTCAATAGGATCTATTTTTGGGCCAATATCCTTACCAATAATTCTTTTTATTGGTTCATTGTTTGGATGTTTGATGTATATATTCTTAAAAAATGCATCTAAAAAAGAGATTCCATTAGGTTCGTGTCTAATATTAGGTTCTTTTGCATATTTTGTTATTAAAAAGTTTGAACTTTTTAATCATTTATTAGTCTTATAATTGTAGACCTTTGAATATCCTCTTAATTCATATCCCCTAGGTCTTTAAAGCAGGTAGAAATACCTGCTTTTTTTTAAAAAGTCCTATTAAATAAAATGAAACATGTTATAAATACTAAGATTTCAATTTTAATAAATAATATGATGAAAAAAATAACCTTACTAATTACAACAATTTTTTTAATAAATGCATGCTCGCAAAATGAACAAGAGGTTGATGCAACTTCTGAGTCTTTTGTTGAATATGTTTGGCATAAATCTGGGCCTGATTTTTCAGCAGAAAACCTTGCAATGCTTATCAATACATGGAACGGCATGATCGATGGTATGCAATGCAAGGGGATGACAGGTGCAAATATCTTGACTCCAGAAGTTGAGAGCGACGGTTATGACTTTATCTGGGTTTTATTATGGAATTCAAAAAGTAGTCGTGATGAATGTTGGGATGATTGGACCACCAACAAACAGGCTGAATGGGATGTTATTATCGATGGAATAATGCAGCCTGACTTTGATAACGTATATTTATTTGAATCAAAAGTTGGACAAAGACCGAATATAGAAAACACTTCAGGTCAATTTGTAAATGAATTTAACTTTTGTAGCTATAACGAAGGCTTTTCAAATGCATCTTTAGAAACTTTTAAAAGTGATATTAGTGCAACAAATTGGAGTGATTCTTATTGGTATGTTCTTTTAGAACCTCAATTTGAACAGACTGATCCAAAGCCTGACTTTGTTTGGTTAAATTTATGGGCAAATAGTTCAGACAAGGAGATGGCTCAAACTAAATACTTTGAGAGTGATCTGCCCTCCACATCAGGTGCTGCATTTGAATGCAATCCTGTTGCGTTTTCAGGTGTAGCAATAAGAAGATAGTGGAGCGGGTGACGGGATTCGAACCCGTACCAATAGCTTGGAAGGCTATTGTGCTAGCCATTAACACCACACCCGCAATAAGTGTGAAGATTATAATAAAAAAGGGAGCAGTATGCTCCCTTTTTTAATTTTATTATGAGATTTCAAATACATCATATATTTTTGCATTAATACATTTTGCATTCTCTAAAAATTCACCTTTTATATCTGTTGCCTCAGGGTTATTTATCCATTCAGTTGATATTTCATTTGAAAAATCTTTTAAATAATAATGGTTAATCCAAATGAAGTCCTCTGAGGGTGATTCGCTTTGAAGATAAACTGCTTGGTATGGGATATCTAATGAACTAATTTTATTAGCAAACCTATCAACAGCAATTCTGAATGTTCCAAAGTTATATCCTTCATTGTAATTACATCTTAATAATTCAATTGTGTATGAAGATTTAACTGTCTCTAGGCCTGATTTAAATAAAGATAGTCCCTTTAACTCATTTTTATCAAATTTACAGGAAGCGATTTCATCAAAACCATTATTACTTAATCTATCAAGAAAATTAATATATGCATCATTTGTAGAATAATTTTGAAGATTCATTATAAATTGATCCACATAATCTGATTTTGGGAAATATATCTTAAAATCATATTCTTTAGTTTTGTTATTAGAGTCTTCTTTAACGAGGTCGGAAAGGAAGGATTCTAGACTTATTAAATTAAAACCTTCATTTAATTTGCACTCAAAAAATTGCGTTGTAAATTGATAATCTGGAGATATTAGTAAATTTGCTTCTAGCCCTTCATTTAAATCTGACGAGCATGACGTCAAAAATATAACAATTAAGGATATATATTTAATAGGATTCATGGGTTAAATTATAAACAACTTAGAAAACATATTACTAAATAGATAAAAAACATAGGATTTTTTTTAATATGTAAGATAATTAATATAACGGGTAAAATTTAATATTCCCGCATTATAAAAAATTAATAAAAATGAAATCATTAAGAATTATTTTTGTAGATCAGTTGTCTTTAAATAATCCAGTTCTCTGTGATATAGAAAAGGATGATTCTTTATTATTCTATGAGCCGTGTGAGACTTTTTATGAAATAAAACATCATAAACAAAAGATTGCTTTTTTAATTAGTTCTATGAGGAAGTTTTTTCAAAAACAAAATCACAAAAATATTATTCATTGTAAAATCAATAAAAATAAAAAGTTAAAACTTGGTTCTTACTTAAAAAATATTATCGAAGAAGGTAAATTTAAAAAAATTATTGTCTCAAAACCCTCTGATTTCAAAACAAATAAAGATCTTATGTTTTTTTGTCAATCTAACGGTATAGAGCTAGAAGTTTTAGATGATAAAAAATTTATTTCTTCTTCTGAAGACTTCACTGACTGGGCTTCAGATAAGAAAACAAGAATTCAAGAATACTACTATCGTTGGCTTAGAAAAAAATACAAAATCTTTATGCTTGAAAATGGCAAACCTGTTGGGGATAAGTGGAATTTTGATAAAGAAAATAGGAAAGGAATTTCACAACTAAAGACGGAAATCCCAGAGCGCATTCAAATGAAGCCAGACAAAATAACATTTGATGCAATGGTTGACGTTGAAGAGTGTTTTCCAAAGTCACCAGGTAGTCTTGAAAATTTTAATTGGGCAACTACGCATAAAGAAGCTGAAGATATTTTAGATGATTTCTTAGATAGATATTTTGAGAATTATGGTTCATTTCAAGATGCTATAAACAAAGATAACACCTTTATGTTTCATTCATTATTATCACCCTACTTAAACGCAGGACTCATAGATCCAAAAGAATGTATTGAAAAAGCAGAAAATAAATATTATGAATCAAAAGGTAAAATCCCAATCAATTCAGTTGAAGGGTTTATAAGACAGATTCTAGGCTGGAGAGAGTTTATCAAAGGAGTTTATTGGGAAAATATGCCACAGTATAAAAACTTAAATTTTTGGTCACATAAATTAAAACTTAATTCAAATTGGTATAAGGGAACTACTGGTATTCCTCCTCTTGATGATGCAATTAAAGAATCAAATGATTATGGGTATACACATCACATTAATAGGCTGATGATTATTTCAAATATGATGAATCTAACAGGCGTAAATCCTAATGAGATGTATAGATGGTTTATGGAGATGTATATAGATTCCTATGACTGGGTTATGGTTCCAAATGTCTATGGGATGGGTTCTTTCGCAGATGGAGGTATATTTGCAACAAAACCATATATCTGTGGTTCTAGTTACATGTTAAGAATGTCTAACTATAAAAAGGGAGAATGGTGCGATATTGTCGATGGATTATATTGGAGGTTTATTGAAAACAATATTAAATTTTTTGAATCCAATCCTAGATTAGCAATCATGACAAGATCTTTAGCAAAAATGGATAGTGAAAGAAAAAAAACAATATTTAAAAAAGCAGAGTCATTTATAGAGCAAAATAGTCTTTAGTCAGCATAATCTAGCCCTTCAAGTAAAAACGGGATGGCATTTTTAGTCATTGCCTCTGTGTTATGACCTAAATTAGATACGACCTTATAACGCCATCTGAATGGTATTTGAAATTCCTCTCCAAATGCTACTAAATTTTTGAAATAATTCTGACCTCTCTCTAGTCTATGATCGCCCTGCTTTCTTGCACCTTTGCTTGAATTTAACGTTGAATGATTAGGGTTGTCATCTTTACCACCAAGAACAAACAAGACCTGTCTAGATAAAAACCATTCGTATCTCTCTCTGTCTATTGGCATGTTTCTTGTTCCATATGGGAATGGTTCACTATTTAAAAAGGTATACCACCCTGCACTTCCTATTGCTGCTTTTTCAATATTTTGGTCTTCTCCATACATTAGGTATCTATGAATAAATTGGGAGCCGCCTGAAAAACCAAAAATACGATAAGTTGGGCTATCTAAATTATATTTACTCTTAAAAAAAGAGTAGAAAGATGATATTGAATTTTTTAAATGATTGGATTGGTTTTTTAAAAGCCTTCCAGATGAAGTGGACATTTGAAGAGTTGCATAATTAGAGTAATTTTCTTTTGTAAAATGTGGTGCAACTAATATCACATTCTTATTTTTAATATCTGCCAACCATGCATTGAGATATCTTTCAGCATCTCGTGAAGAACCATGAATAATAAATAATACTTTAGTATTCTTATTTACAACTTCAGGCAAGGCGTATAACAGCTCAACATCTGGCTTATCCCAAGATGCATAGGTAATTTTGTTAATGTCTTTTGAATATATTTCAAATGAAAAAATTACAAATATAAGAAAAGGTGTAATTTTTTTAATTTTCATGAATTTATTCTATCAATGAATTTTGATTATTGGGTTAAAATAAATAGATTAAATTTAGATCATTGAAAAAATATCATAACATCGTAGATAAGATTCATTCCTCACCATACAAACTAACGTTTGTTTCAAGTGGTGGAGGAACAAATGCTATATCTGCTCTATTAAAAGTTCCAGGTGCAAGTAGTACAGTACTTGAGTCATATATTCCTTATTCAAAAGAGTCGATGGATTCATTTCTTAATAAGAAGCCCGATCATTATTGCTCTCTTGATACATGCCTAAGCATGGCTGCTAACGCATTTAAGAAATCAAAAGAGCTTGATGCAAAAACAAAAACAAAATACCTTATCGGTATAGCTGTAACTGCTAATCTTGCTACAACTTATGATAAAAAAGGTGACCATAAATTCTTCATAGTTATCCAAACACATGAATCTACAAAATATTTAGAATGCTTCATAGATAAAGGCAAAAGAACCAGGGACGAAGAAGAAGAATTAATAACAGGTTGTGTAATTAGCATCTTAGCTAAATCATGTGGATTTAATTTTGATCTTCCTAAGATTCAAGAAGAAATAATTATTAATGAGGTTATTGCAGAAAAACCATGGAAAAAATTGTTCAATAATAAAGTCGGTTATATCTCAAATAATAAAAATAATCCCGAACTTATTTTTCCAGGTTCTTTTAATCCCTTGCATGAAGGCCATATTAAGATGAAAGAACTTGCTGAAAAAAAAACAGGCATGCATACAACATTTGAAATATGTGCAAAAAATGCAGATAAGCCCCCTCTAACTTTTTATGAAATTAAAAGGACTATTGATCAGTTTCAAAATGATGAAAGTTGGATGCTTACGTCTGCAGGAAGGTTTAGTGAAAAAGCAGAAATGTTTCCAAATTCAGTTTTTATAATTGGAGCTGACACCCTTATGAGAGTATTTGATGAAAAATTTTATAAAAGTTATAAAGATATGATGGAGCATATTCAAAGATTTAATGACCATAATATTAATTTTTTAGTATTTGGTAGAAAAGTTGCTAAAAAGTTTATTTCGCTAAAAGATATAAACGTACCTGAGCTTATAAAAGATAGATGCACTGGTATTGAAGAAGATAGCTTTAGAGATGATATATCATCTACAGAACTTAGATTAACTAAAAATTAATTATGAGGAGGTAGTTTGGCCTCGACAAACCATTCATGAACGCGTTTGACAGGATTAAACTTTTTTAATCTCATTTTTTTATTTTCTAAAGTAAATTTTCTAGTCTTGATAGCAGTGTAATGATAGGTGTGACTATCTCTAGTCTCATCCTCTGGTATTAAATATACTTTAGTTTGTTTTTTATCAGCCATAATTGATGCAAATTATACACAAAGTTTAGTATTAATTAATAAATTTTAATTAAATTTTCTAGCAGCATCTTCAATATCGTAAATTGAATAATCATTTATGTGCTTAAAAGATTTTCTTATATCTGGAAAGAGATCGCCTTTTTCAAGATAGCTATGCTTAAAATTATTTGAGCATAATTCTATATCAAATAAATCCCTGAAAAATGTGCAAGGGAATTTATTTTCTATTAGATCTATTTCAGGAATATCAACATTGGAAACATTAGTTTTTATAGAAGAGTCTTCTATATGAATATTAATATTAAAGAAATTACAAAAGCTTCTTATTAAACTTGTTGATGCATTTTTTTTGGCCTGTACTGAATATCCTGCAATATGTGGTGTACTCAGATATGCATTATTGATAGCCTTTTTAGAACAATAAGGCTCATTCGACCAAACATCTGAAATATACTTAAACGTTGTTTGATTTTGCAGATATTCCTCATCTACCACCTCACCTCGTGATGAGTTGATTAAAAACTTTAATTTGGAGTCTATTAAGTTGCTCTGATTTAACAAGTGATGTGAAGGGAAATGTCCTGTTTTAGAGTAGGAAGCATGAAGTGAAACAATATCACAATTTAAAATATCTATAATATTATCCTTACAGCCCTTTTTGGTTGAATCAATATAAGGGTCATAAAAATAACTTTTAATATTAAACATATCTAATTTTTGTTTTAAAAGAGATCCAATATTTCCATAACCAACGATACCAACAGTATTATTTACAGATACCTCTTTTTTACTGATTAATAAAGACATTATCGTAAGAACATAGTTAGCCACTGCATCTGCATTACAACCCTTTGCAACAAAACATTTTTTATCTGATAAAGTCCAGTTCATGTATTTATTATCTATATGATCATGTCCTGAGGTTGCAGAACCAATGAAACTTATTCTTGAATCCTTTATTAAACTGTCAT
Organism: uncultured SAR86 cluster bacterium; assembly: GCA_902556105.1. Classification (GTDB taxonomy): domain Bacteria; phylum Pseudomonadota; class Gammaproteobacteria; order Magnimaribacterales; family D2472; genus SAR86A. Next base: position 72,173 of record CACDUZ010000002.1, on the reverse strand, counting down.
CAATCTTTGAAGTAGATCTTACAAAAATTGCATCACATTCACTTATGACTTTATTATTTAAAAAAGAATCAGAAAATTTTATTACGTCCCAACTAAACTCTGCCGAAAGTTGTTCTAAAAAGTTTTCAATGTATGGAATATCGACATCAACAGCAAGCCTCATAATATAAAGCTAAAGGTCTAATTCTTTATAAAAATGAAAATTTCCATATAGAGGTGTGCGTTGTTTAGTAATAACTCCAATGGAGATCATTTCAAGCATATTTTTATGAATGTCACTCTTATTAGCAGTAAAAATTTCTATAAACTGCCCTTTATTAATATTTGGATAAATTGTCCTAATAAGACTACCTGCTAGCAATATTCCGTTACCAGGTAAATAAGTTAATGCCATATCCGATAATGTCTGAGCTAAAGATTTTATAAAACCATTCACGACCTCAACGGCAATATCGTCGTTTTCTCTAAATTTCTCATAAACTTCTTCAGAAGACATTTGGATATTTGTTTTTACTTTATAAATATTTGATATTGCTGAACCTGAAACAAAATCTTCCAATGTGAAATGGTTAGTATTTTCTATATTATAATTTTTTTGCAGAGATAGGCTGGAGTTTGTGGTATTACCAATTTCAGTTGAGATGACAATTTTATTATCTAAAGATAAAGCTGCTCCAAGCCCGGTTCCTGGACCAAAAAAAAGAACATTTTTATTAAACTGAACTCCCTCTTTTATGTATTCAATACTGTCTGAAACAAAGTCATAACTGTAAGCAATTGCTTCCCAGTCATTTAGAAGAAAACATTCTTTTAGACTAAACTTATTTTTAATATCATCAGCATCAAAGGTAAAATTTCTATTAGTCATACTAATGTTATTGTTTATTTTAGGTCCTGCTGCAGAGAGTACTAATATCTCTATATCATTTTCTTTAATAAGCTGTTCAAGATGAATTTCAAAATCATTTGGATCAAAAGGAAGCTTATTGATATCGCTTATGTCATCTGAATCTTTAGAAGCAATTGCATAGCGCATATTAGTTCCACCAACATCCACAAGCAGTGCTTTATTCATTTTTAATTAGAGTATCTTAAGCCGTAACCATAATTAAATAATGGAGAATATTCATTATCTCCTTTATTTAATGGATTATTGGATGATTTAGATGGCCATGAAAATGATAGCTTACCTCTAAAATCGTGATTAACAGTATTATCTATTTTGCTGAAAATAACATCATTAATACCTTCAATAGCTGTACCAGGCAGCCAAATACTTACAAACGAACTTGAAAGGCTAAGCTCATCATCCACAATAAGAGGCCTTCCTGATAAAAATAGTGAAATTATAGGAATGTCCTCTTTAGAGAGATTTGTCATTGTTTCGATCATATCTACATTCATAGCTGAGAAATCTAGACTATCTATATCTCCAAACCCTTCTGCATAAGGAGTTTCTCCATAAACCATAATTATGTAGTCAGGTTTGTTGGTATAAGTCCCATCTTCAGAAAATTCAACTTCGCCACCTAAATTATTTATGTGACTGGAAAGGGAATCAAAAATACTCACAGTATTAGGAAAATCATCATTTGATATTGCTGTGCCCTCCCAGGTTTTTCCTTGCCATGTAATGGTCCATCCCCCCATTTGATTTTCAATAAATTTAGATTGTTTTCCGACAACTAAGAATTTTTTATTTGGATTCATTGGTAAAATATTATTATTATTTTTTAACAATACAATAGACTCCCTAACAGCTTGCCTTGCTATGTCTCTATGGCTCTTACCATCAATATAATTATTCTTATACTCATGAGGTTTTCTGCCATCAAATAATCCTAAATGTTTTTTTACACTTAAGATTCGTCTTACAGCATCATCAAGTCTTTCTGAAGAGATAACTCCAGATTTGACTTGCTCAAGGGTATTCCAATAAAGTGCTTCCCATTCAGTAGGTACCATATAAACATCAACTCCAGCATTAAAGGCTTCAGGACAATTTGAATCTTTACACCCTGGTATCTGTCCATGCCCATTCCAGTCTCCAACAATAAAACCATCAAATTCCATTTGAGATTTCAGTATGTTATTGAGGAGATATTCATTACCATGACTCTTAATTCCATTCCAAGAATTAAAGCTAGCCATGATTGAAATAGCACAGGAATCAATTGCATCATAGTAAGGCATTCCGTGAATATCTCTTAATGATGATTCATCAATAATTGTATTACCTTGATCAATGCCATTAAGAGTTCCACCATCTCCAAGAAAATGCTTAGCTGTTGCAAGAACATGGTTGCTATCTAAGAAATTAGATCCATCACCCTGCAAACCAAGAATAAAGTTTTTACCAAGTTTTGAGACTAATTCAGGGTCTTCGGCAAAACCTTCATAAGTTCTTCCCCATAAATCATTTTGAGGTACTGCAATAGTAGGAGCAAACGTCCAAACTATCCCTGTTGATAAAACCTCTTTAGCGACTGCTTCACCAATATTTTTCAACAATTTCTCATTTCTTGTGGCACCAAGAGCAATATTATGTGGAAATATAGTAGCGCCTATAACATTATTATGACCATGAACAGCATCGGTTCCCCATAAAATAGGAATTTTTATACCATTAACTTCTGTTGAGGCATCATAATAACTTTTACTTAAATTTTTCCAATCTTGAATATTGCTATCTTTGTTTTGATTTGGAAATCCTCCGCCACCATTTAATATTGTTCCAAAGTGAAATATCTTTGCCTGTTCAGGTGTCACACTATTAATTTCAGGCATTATAATTTGACCAACCTTTTGTTCTAAGGTCATATTTTTAATAATGTTATTAACAAAACTTGTGTTGTCAGGTAATTTGCATTCATTCTCATTAGACCAATCGATGTCAGCTGAAATACTAATACTAAATATAATTATTGGTAAAAATTTATTCATAGTTCTTAACCTAACGTGATGTAAATTAAAGCAAGAGCACAAACAATTATTGATGTGTTTATATTAAATGCCTTTGTAGTAGAAAAATCTATTCCATTTAGATCAATTGCTTTTTCTTGATCTTTAAATCCTTGATAAATACAAGTTAAGTAGCATCCTAATCCAGATGTAAAAAATACAGCTCCCATTCTATGAATGTAAGGGAATTCTGGGAATGATGCCTGGATAAAAACTGACATTACAACAGAAAGTATTGCTGCCACCAGCACCGATAATGCAGTAGCTTTCTTCCAGAAAAGCGCAACTAAAAATATAACCAATATCCCAGGGGTGAATAAACCTGTAAAGTTTTGAATATATTGAAAAATTTGATCAGAGTTTCCAAGAATAGGTTTAGCCATAACCAAAGCTATCATCATAGATACTACAACTGCAGATCTTCCTATCTTGATTAGATTAGATTGTGAGATTTCATTTTTTGAGAATGATCTACAAATATCCATTGTGAATATAGTGCTGATGCTATTAGTCATAGAGGCTAGTGATGAAACAATTGCTGCAATTAATGCTGCAAAGGTTAACCCCAATAATCCATTTGGTAATAATTCAATCATCATTGTTGGATAGGCTTGATCTGTTTTTTCAAGAACAGGAAATAATACTGCAGCACAAATTCCTGGAAGCACAATTACTATTGGCATTAATAGTTTTAAATATGCAGCAAACATAACTCCTTTCTGAGCTTCTTTTATTGATTTTGCACCAAGAGCTCTTTGAGTAATGTATTGATTAAATCCCCAATAGGCGAAATGCCCTATCCAAACTCCAGCACCTATTAAAATCCAAATTCCAGGTAGATTTTTATAAGATGGATTATCTGGGGACAAAATCATGTCAAACTTTTCAGGCATTTGCTGATAAACCTCTACAAGTCCAGTTCCAATATATCCATTTCCTATTTTATTAAGTGCAATAAATGAGACTGCTAAACCTCCAAATATTAAAAGAATGACTTGCACGATATCTGTCATAGCCACTGCTTTTAATCCTCCTGATAAAGAGTATGCAAGAGATAAAACCGCTAAAATAATCATTCCATTTGTAAGCGATAATCCTGTTAGTGTATTTATTGCAATAGAGCCTAACCACAGAACAGCAGTTAAATTTACAAAAATATAGACAGTTAACCAAAAGAAAGATAAAACTAAACTAACTCTTTTATCAAACCTTTGCTCCAAGAATTGAGGCATCGTATAGATTTTTTTTTCTAAAAATAAAGGTAAAAAATATTTAGCCATGACAATTAAAGCTATTGCTGCCGTTAGCTCCCAAACAGCTATAGCCATTCCAACAACAAATCCCTGTCCAGACATACCAATTATTTGTTCTGCTGAAATATTAGCAGCTATTAACGAAGCACCAATTGCCCACCAAGGTAGAGATCTACCAGCAAGAAAGTAGTCTTCGGCGTTTCTCTCAACTCCATGCTTCTTTCTTGAGACATAAGTTGCAAGACTGATTATTCCAATACAATAAAGTCCAACGATTACCCAATCTAACGTATTAAACATATGTACTCACTTTTTTGAAATTGGTTAATATTGTAACAATTATTAGAATGGTCTTTCTAAAAATATTTATAATTAAAAATTGATAATCTGCATTGCTTCAGAATGTTCTTCAGAAAAAATTCCAGACAACATAATAAATTTTAGTGACTTCTTTTCTTTAAAATAATTTTTTAATACCTTCTCTGCTTTACTAAGAGTAACCTCATGATTGTTTAGTCTTGGTATATAAAAACAAATTGATGATCCTACTAATGACATTTGTTTTAATGTGTTCTTATTATTTGTAAAAGTAAATATAGGAATGCCATTGGGTTTTGCGTTTGAAATATAACTTGCTGTTGCTCCTGTTCTTGTTACAGCAATAATCCCATCTGCATCGATCGATTCTGCTAGATTCTTTGCTGCTACTGCAATAGATTCCCAATCTGAATTGGTTATTAAATGTCTTTCGTATCCTAGCGTTTTAAATTTCTCAGTTTTTTCTGAAATAGATTTTATAAATTCAACACATTCAATAGGATATTTACCAATACTTGTTTCTCCAGATAGCATCAATGCATCCGCTCCTTCGTATATTGCATTTGCAATGTCAGTTACTTCAGCTCTAGTTGGAGTAGGGTTTTCAATCATTGATTCAAGTAAATGTGTCGCTACTATAGATCTTGTGCCCCATTTTGCACATGCATACATTATCTTTCGTTGAATGTTTGGCAAGTCTGTTAGACTAGTTTCAATTCCTAAGTCACCTCTTGCAACCATTACCCCCCATGCTGAACTACAAATGTCATCAATGTTATCTAGCCCTTCCTGATTTTCAATTTTTGCAATAATTTTAGATGAAGACCTTTTTTTGTTAATAATGTCGGAAAGAATTTTTAAATCATCGCTAGTTCTTACAAAAGATGCAGCAATAAAATCAACTCCATTTTTAATACCAAATTCAATATCTTGAATATCTTTTGTTGTTATTGATGGCATATCAATCCTTACTCCTGGGAGGTTTACATGTCTCTTTGAACCGAGTTTCCCACCATGAATTACTTTACATAGCAATGTATCTGATTCTTTTGAAAGGACCTTAAAATTAATCAATCCATTGTCAACTGTTATTTTAGACCCAACGTCAACGCTATGAACAAGGCCTTTATAGTTTACTTTTATTGAAGAGGTCTCAACATCAATCTCATCTCTTACAGTTAAAGTTACCTCATCACCCACATTGAGATCTATAGGTATATTTGTATCACCTGTTCTTATTTCAGGGCCTTGTGTATCAAGTAATATTGCTATCTTAGATGTCGTTCCATCATTAGATGAATTTATTTTATTAATTTTATTAATAATTTGAGAAGCTGAATTATGAGTTGCATGAGACATGTTAATTCTAGCAACATTCATACCAGCTTTATTTAATTTTTTTAAAATAGATAATTTATTGGTTGCTGGGCCTATCGTGCAAATAATCTTTGATCTTGTGAACTTCATGGCAAAATTTTATCAATAATATTAACTTATTCAACACAAAAAAAAACAGAGACTTGCTCTGTTTCTTAATTCGAGGTCCTCAGGGGTCTAAAGTGAGATTTTCTTCAGCTCCTTGGATTCTTTCTCTTGAATCCTTGGTGGATTTGCAAGCTATTTTTTATCATCGACTCCTGCAAATGCTTTCACCCTTAGGTCTCTTCTTCTGGCTTCTCTCTAGAACTTCTGTCTGCAGTTAGCTTCTAGTCGGTTGCCTTCGATATTTATAATATTACTCTTACTAAAATAGTTGTCAACACTTTTTAGTAAAAATAATATACTTTTTTTTATAAAATATTTTGGGCAAAAAAAAACAGAGACTTGCTCTGTTTCTTAATTCGATTCCTCAGGGGTCTAAAGTGAGATTCTCTTCAGCTCCTTGGATCCTTTCTCTTGAATCCTTGGTGGTTCTGCAAGCTATTTTTTCTCATCGACTCTTGCAAATGCTTTCACCCTTCGGTCTCTTCTTTTGGCTTCTCTCTAGATCTCGCGTCTGCAGTTGCTCACTAGTCGGATGCCATCCGTATTAGTAATATTACTCTTACTAAAATAGTTGTCAACACCTTTTGTTAAAAAAATATACTTTTTTTAATTGATAATAAAATCCTAGTATTTTTACTATTTTATGTGTTTAATAATATATAGAATATGTATACATTTTTACCTACAAAACCTCCACTTAAAAACTTTAGTACTAATAAAAAATCATTACATAATATTTCTCAGATAGCTTCAGAACTGCCAAAACTTTTATTAACTAATAAGGTTCAATCCAAAATAAATAACTTATCTAAAAACAGTTTTTCAGTTAATTGTTTGATTAAAAATAAAAAAGTTAGAGAGATTAATTTAGCTATGGCTCAACTTAGCTTTATTGGGCATGCCTATATATGGGGTGATAGTAAACCACAAAATATTCTTCCAGAGGTCATATCTAGTCCATGGGTAAAATTATCTCAATATCTAGGCAGACCACCAATTTTAAGTTATGCCAGCTACTGTTTAGATAATTGGTACAAAATTGATGAGGCAGAGCCAATTTCACTTAATAATGTTGCCTTAATAAATAATTTTCTAGGCGGGGTTGATGAGGATTGGTTTGTAACTATTCATGTATGTATTGAGGATGCTGCAGGTGAAGCAATTAACTCTGCTTACAAGCTTTCATTATTAAACGATTCTAATAGTGTTAATGAATTTTCTATAGAACTTAAAAAGATTATTAAGTCTCTTAAAAAGGTAAATACTATTTTTTCTAAAATGCCTGAAAAATGTGATCCATATGTTTATTATCACAGAGTACGGCCTTATATATTTGGCACAAAGGATAATCCTGATCTCAAAGAAGGTTTGATTTATGAAAATCAATATCAAAATGCCCCTCAATTCTTTAGAGGTGAAACAGGTGCTCAAAGCAGCATCATTCCTTTTCTTGATGGTGCTCTTGGTATATATCATACAAATGATAATTTAAGGCCCTATCTGAATGAGATGAGAGATTATATGCCTCCTAAACATAGAAAAATGATTGAGAATGTTGAAGAAAAATCTATGGCAAAAGAATATATTTTTAAATCTAAAAAATTAATACATGAATATAATCAATGCCTGGAAGAAATAAGAAGATTTAGGGCTCAACATCTTGAATTTGCAGCATCTTACATCCATAAACAATCTAAAGCTAAAACAGCTTTTGGTACAGGAGGTTCTACTTTCAGAGGAACTGGCGGGACTCCATTTATGAGGTATTTAAAGAAGCATAGAGACGAAACTAATAAGCAAAAAATCTAAACGCCTTCTACCACAGAAACCAATCTCAATGCTGAGATTTCAACCAATTTTAGAGCTGACTTATATTCAGAAGAGTTGTAACAATCAATGGCATCTTGATATGAGCTAAATTCTACGACTACAGTTCTGTCAAAACCTTTTTCTTCAAATTCGGTTTGATTTCCACCTCTTACTAAAAAGTTTCCATTATATTTATTAATTACTTCGGTGGCGATTTCTATATATTTTGAGTACTCATTAAAATTATTTATATTAGCTCTTACAACCCAATAACCTTTCTTCATATTATTTTCTTCTTAATCTCATTTCATGAAGAATTGGTTCTGTATATCCACTTGGCTGATATTTACCTTTTATAGCGAGATTACATGCGGCTTTAAATGCAATACCATCAAAAGATGGACTCATTTTTTTATAGTGAACATCATCTTTGTTCTGTTGGTCAACTATTTTTGCCATTTTTTTCATTGTTTCAATTACTTCAACTTCAGAACATAGTCCATGATGCAACCAATTTGAAATGTGCTGACTTGAAATACGACAAGTAGCTCTATCTTCCATTAGACCAATATCATTAATATCAGGGACTTTTGAGCAGCCGATACCTTGATCGACCCATCTAACCACATATCCCAATATTCCTTGAGCATTATTTTCTAGCTCAGCTGTTATTTCTTCTTGAGATGGAATCTGATCTTTATTCATCATAGGTATTCGTAATAAATCATCTAAATTAGCTTTATCTCTTTTGATTATTTTTTCCTGTATATCTTGAACAAAAATTTGATGATAATGAATTGCATGTAAGGTTGCAGCTGTTGGAGATGGAACCCATGCGCAGTTTGCTCCTGCTTTTGGATGCATTGTTTTAGTTTTATACATCTCCAACATTTCATCTGGCATTGGCCACATACCCTTGCCAATTTGAGCATTTCCTTTAAAACCTGTTTCTAGTCCAATATCAACATTCCAATTTTCATAGGCACCGATCCATTTTTGATTTTTCATTTCGGCCTTGGTTACCATTGGTCCCGCTTCCATGCTTGTATGAATTTCATCGCCAGTTCTATCAAGAAACCCTGTGTTGATAAAAATGACTCTGTCTTTTGCCACCTCTATGCATTCTTTTAGATTAACTGTGGTCCTTCTCTCTTCATCCATTATTCCAAGCTTCACCGTATTTGTTGGTAAGTTAAAAATCTTTTCAACTTCTGAAAACAGATCACATGTGAATTGAACTTCTTCAGGTCCATGCATCTTAGGTTTTACAATATAAATACTTTTTGTTTTAGAGTTTTTATATTTACCATTTCCTATAATGTCATGAATTGCGATGCATATAGTAAAAATTGAGTCCATGATACCTTCTGGAATTTCATTACCATTCTTATCCTTAATAGCAGGGTTTGTCATTAAATGTCCAACATTTCTAACTAGCATTAAGCTTCTTCCAGGCAATAAAATCATTTTGCCATTCTTGAGAAGGTATTTTCTGTCTGGATTCAATTCTCTTAAGATTCGTTTTCCTGCCTTATCAAAAGATCTTTGTAAATTACCTTTCATCAATCCTAACCAGTTTCTGTAGACAATTATTTTATCTGCTGAATCTACTGCTGCTACTGAATCCTCACAATCTTGAATTGTTGTTATTGCAGATTCCATCAATATATCTTTTATGCCAGCGGGATCTTCTTCACCAATAGGATGTGTTCTATCAATTTGTATCTCGAAATGTAAGTTATTGTTTTTAAATAACAAGCCACGAGCACCTTCACCCTTATCTTTGTAACCCACATATTTATCCTTATCTACTAAGGTGGTTTTAGAGCCGTCAGATAATGTTATAGATAATTCACTTTCGATAAATTCAAATTTAATCACTTGATCATAAGTTCCTTGCTGAAGTGGTACTGTTTTATCAAGAAAGTCTTTTGCGAAAGCAATTACCTTATTGCCTCTTAAAGGGTTGTAACCGCCTACCCTTTCGGCGCCATCATCTTCGCTAATTATATTTGTTCCATAAAGAGCATCATATAGACTACCCCATCTTGCATTTGCTGCATTCAGTGCAAATCTTGCATTCATGACTGGTACGACTAATTGAGGCCCAGCAATTTTTCTTATTTCCGGATCTACGCTATAGGTATTAATTGTAAAGTCATTGCTTCTTGGTGAAAGATAGCCTATGTCAAATAGAAATTTTTTATATTCCTCAATATTAAATTCTAAATTCCTATTTTTAATATGCCAATCGCTAATTTGCTCTTGCAGTTTTAGTCTTTTTTCTAATAAGTCTTTATTTCTTTTAGAAAATTTATCATAAATACTTTCAAATGAACTCCAAAAATAATGTGGTGAGATATCAAGACCGGGCAAGACTTCATTTTCAACAAATTCTTTAAGACTAGAAGATATCTTGAGTGTAATTTCTTTTGGTCTATGATCTTGCGATTTTAATGAATTAAATATTTTAGTAAGGAACTTCATTTATTAATTATAGCAATTGAGAATCATTAACCATAATTATACTCTTATAACTTTTTTGAAATTTTGTATGACCAAATAGCATTCGTTCTCATTGAAATAATTCCAGTAAATCTCATTAACACATTTCTAAGATAGACCAATATTGGATTTTTTAAGTGATTAAGCTTTGCTTGATTAGTTGACTTTCTATGAATTAATTTAATTCTGTTTAATCTTATATTTTGATATTCTATTTGAGCCTTTTTAAAATCATTGTTGTATTTTGTAATTAGATTTCCAAATGCGTATGCATCTTCTAAAGCAAGGCAGGCGCCTTGACCTAAAAAAGGAACTATTGGATGAGCAGCATCTCCTAAAAAGGTAATATTTTTATCAAATAGTGCATTTGGCAAGGGTCTTGTAAAAACACCCCATTTGTATATTTGATTGCTTTGCTTTAGTGATGGGAATTCATCTATTATAGAAGAAGGTAATTCTGATCTTAGATCATCATAATCTCCTTTTTGTCTCCATGATTCATTGAGTTCTGTCTTTGTTTTTATTGCGGCAACAAAGCTAGATTGATTCATGCCAATAGGATAGGTAACTATATGAAAGTTTGCGCCAAGATGAAAAATAATATTTTTTTGATTAGTTGGTAATATTGATCTCCAAACAGAATATCCGCTATATACAGGTCCTTTGATTTTGGCTGACGATAAATTTTGACAAGAGGATTTAATTCCATCGCAAGCTGCAATATGTTTAAATCTATAATTTTTTTTATTTGAAAAATATAAGCTATTCATAGAAAAATCTATACTTACTAAGTTGTGATCAAATAATATTTCTCCATCAAAAGATAAATATTTTTCATATAAAACTTTATATAAAGACTTTCTTGAAGATGTTATTACTTCATTTGGGATTTCAGTTATTTTTTTTAGGTTGGAGTAAAAAATAGAACTAACTGGTTTTGAAGATATTTTTAGAAGATCATCATATATATTTAAACTCTTTAATACCTCTAAACCATTTGGAGAAATTGATATGCCAGCACCATACTCACTAACGGAATCATATTTTTCAAAAATGACACAAGGAATATTACAGCTTTTTAATATCACCCCTAATGTGAGCCCAGAAATGCCAGCGCCAATAACTGCAATATGGTTAGAGTAATCTTTCATGTGATTATTATGCATACTAAATAAAGAAGCACAAAAAAAGGGAGCTTATGCTCCCTTTTGTAAAAGTTTTTCTTATTATCTCATGGACATTCCAACATACTCTCTAGGATTTGAACATGAAAAACCTGTTAGATTTTTACCAGCTTCTGATTCAGCTATTTCATCCCAATAAAGTTTTCCATTTACGCCCATTGCAGAAATAGATGATGTATAAAGAAGTCGAACAAAATCTGCATCTCCGTTATATCCAGCATTAGGAACAATTAATTTTCTTCCAACAGTATCACCAACTGATTTAGCATAAATTGCAAAATCTTTATATGAGTCATATGCGGTTCTAAGAGTAACGCCTTCATCAAGGTTGCAATCTGAATAAACTGCCATCATCATAGCGCCTGGTTCAATAGAATCTGGTGTTGATACAACCATTTGAGTTGTGCTAGTAACGGTATGATTGGTTACAGGTAAACTTTCAAGCAGTTTTTGGCCGCCAGAGACCCAAGCTTCAAGTCCAGCATACTGTTCAACTTGATCAGGCCAGTTGTTAGCCCAAATAACATCAATTGATGTTAGATCATTATGAAAATAAGGTGTGAGTAGTGCGACTGTCATATTGTCATATGTACTACCTTGCTTGTCTGCCCATTCAGCAAATTTCTCATACCAATTCTGAAGATCTTCAAGATCTTTTCCTTTATTAAAATGACCAATATAATATTCTGCTTGATTCATGTCAGGTTCATATTTATATTCTGAGGCTTCGTGACCATCTGCAGACACCACAAAACTCAATATCACACTTAAACTAATAAGTAATTTCATAATTTTTCTCCTCTATTTATGACTAATTATTATACTTATAAAAATAAGTATATTGTTGGTAATTATGTATATATTCTTTATCTAATCGATCAAGCCATAAATATCGTATCTTGACACAAAATCCCAAACCTCATTGGAAGCACTAACATTATATTCATTTAAACTTGGCCACGTATGACCCATTTGGGGGTGAAGTATCAATTTAACATCAACATTATTTAAACAATTCTCATAAGTATCATAAATAATTAAATCTAAGTCATTCGAATATTTTATGACCTTATTCGGTTCTATATTGCATGAATTAAAATTAACCCAATAATCAATGACATCGGGTATGCTTTTTGAGCCTGAATTTCCTGCATAAGGAACAACGATATCAAGAAGTCCATGAATTTGAAGAACTGGGATTGGATGAGATGGAGAACAATTATTAAATGTTTCATTAGTCATTGAACCTGTAATTGATGCAATGGCTGCAAACCTTTCACTTAGGTTGCATGCAAGATGGTAACTCATGTAGCCACCATTAGACATTCCAGATGAGTATATTCTTGTTTCATCAATTTGAATCTTGTCCTTAATCAAATTAATAATCGTATCTATAAATTCAATATCTTTTACTGTGCTTGAAGAAGTCCACCCACCTACATTCCAATGCGAAGACAGTATTGTCGTAGTTGTTCCTTGAGGAAATATAACAATAAAATTATTTGTATCTGCTATTGAGAAATAGTTTGTGTAGCTTAAGTGTCTTGAAGCTGAAGATCCATATCCGTGAAGGGCAAATAAAATAGGTATGCTCTTGTTTGAATCTAAATTAGATGGTCTATAAACATAATAGAATCTATCAAGACCGTCATGTTTTAAATCACACTTTGTTAATCCATCCCTACCGGCATTTGAGCATACTTCTGAATTGATATTTGTATCTTGGTTAGAATTGCTATCAGTGGTTTCATTTATGTTTGAAGATCCACCACCCCCACATGATGTAAGGGTAAAAAAAAATAAGATAAAACCTGAAAGTCTTATTTTTTTATTATTATTGGTGCGGTACGCCGGTCTCGAACCGGCGGCCTTCTGCTTGGCAAGCAGACGCTCTACCAACTGAGCTAGTACCGCTAAAAAGTGAAGTTGACTATACATACATACATAATTTCTTACAATAGTTATGGCAAAATTTAATTTATAATTAATTTAGTAATTGGTCTTAATGCTGTTTTCCTTTTTTGAAGTATAAAAACAGATTTCTGATTTTGATCTAATTCAATTTCTATTTCTATATCATCGTGATGAAACTTTTTTGGATCATGATTATGGTCTTCCCCAGTATGTGAAAGAGATATTTCTTTCAAAGAATATGTCCTGTCTAGCTCATTAACTATGCCATCCTCATCTCCATATAGAACAACAAAAGTATTTACAGGAATAACTTCTGAAACATGCTTTAAATATTTTTTTATTAATTCAGATGAAAACTTTATTTCTTTATCAAATTCAACTTCCCTTAAACTAATTTGATTCTTATTTATGCTTTGTAAATTGATAATATCACCATGATGATTAATTTTTAAATTTAAATCAGCAAGTATTGGATTAGAAATTAAAAAAATAAAAAATATTAAGAAAAATTTCAAAAGTTGCTCCAGTTTATTACCATCTGGCCGCCAAGACCTGAATATTCAATAAAATACTCCATCCAGTGGCTGTTTTCATTACAGTCCGAGCAATATAAAGTCATTAAGTCATTAAAGGCTTTAACTTCGTATGCTCCATAAGCATTTGTTCCATCTTCTTGAATATCGTAAGCAGTTACCGTTCCGTGACAGATACTATCATCATATCCTTCAACATCTGAATAAGGCTCATCACAATAATGCAATTGATTGAATGATGTAAAAAAACCTTGATATACATCTGCATATGACTCAAGAGGGTCTTCTACTGATATAAAATTTGATTCATTATTTTTTTCGAAAATCCTATAGGCAATCTTCTCCCATCCTGAGTTCTTCTTAGAGATAGTAAGCGAAGTTAAGTTTTTATAAGAATCATTTTCAATGCCATCAATAAACCATCTGATTTCAAAAATATCATCTGGTATAACAAAATCAAGAGTGATCGCCACACCAGTATTACTAAATTGATGATTAAGATTGTGTAGGCCTTGATATTTAAGTGCCTGTATGACAAAACTTTCAACTCCAACTTTATCCCAAGACATTGCCGGTGTTTTGTTACCAAAATACCACCATTGCTCTCGATCCTCTCTATTTGGACTACCCATGATGTTTTCATAAGACGGTCTAGATGTATGTTCTATGCCATAGTAAGTTCCTTTAAATATCCCTAAACCCTCTGTTGTGTTTTCATCATGATAACCAGGAATATTATCAGGGTTGTTAAAGTGATGTTTCCATTTAAAAGACTCTGGTTGATCTTCAGATGTTGTATTTGGACTTGCATCAACCCAACCACATCCCCAATCAAATATTAAACCATCCCGTTCAATTTCTGTATTTTCATCATCATCAATAACTCCATTTTCATCCAAGTCATATTCTATTAAATCATCATAATAATCTTCAACTGACTGGCAGTTAATTGATCCATCGGGATTTTCTTCTGGGTCCCAATAATCTGATCTATACTCATCTGCCATGTCATTAAAAGAATGTCCAAATTCATGCTTCAAAGTGGCCATTACCAATCTAATGTATACATCTTGTGAGGCATTAGTTCCAATAAAAACATCTTGTATATTAATTGGTGTACTACAACCCCCACATGCTGTTCCTCTTCCCTCTGTAGATGTTAAAACTGAAATATTATCAATGTCATTTATCCCATAACTTTTAATAAGGTCTTCTGCGCTTGTAACAAATTCACTGTTGAAACAATACATATTGTCGTCTCTTAGGCCGCAGCCATTTTCAGAAAATATACCATCATAAAATTCATCAATTTCATCATCAGTCATCGAGTCAAAATCATTATCTTCTTTGATGGTTCTACCTGTTTGAATTTTAAGGCGAGTTTCATCAGAGCTTAATTCAATTATATTGATGTTGAAAAAATTGTTAACGAAATACTCAATGCCATCATCATTTATGAAATCGATCCACTCTCTTAAGCCTTGACGTATTCCAATTAATGCAGAATCTTCAAAAGCATCTACAAATATTACGTAATTGACCCGCCTGTCATTGTTAAGGTGATTTCCAAGAAATGTATAAACTGAATTAATTGATTGGTCATCTGAGATTTTTTTTAAATTCCAAAATTTTACTTGAGTTGAGGCTGAATCAATATTATCTGAAACAGTTAAGTCGATATCCAGAGGTCCGGCAAAGCTATAATCTGCTGTATCAATGGAAATAATACTATCCACAGAATTATATGAGGTATTCAAATCACCATAGACGCTGCTAGATGAAAAGACTAATTCTGAAATTTCATTATCAACATCATCAACTTGAACTTTAATAGTAAAAGTTTCATCAGAATAAATATTTTCATATGAATCATTAGTTTCTAATAATATTATTGAGGGAGGATCATTAACAGAGTTAACCGTTATGTTGACTGTTCCAGATTTGGTTGTATTGTTTGAAGCACTGACCGTATATGTAAATTGATCTGACCCGTAATAATTTGTATTTGGTGTATATGATATTTGTGCGCTAGTTGATGAAAGTGTAAGTGATCCATTTGTTGGCTCAGTATTAATAGAATAAGTAAAAGTAACAGATTCGTTGGCTGAGGCAGCTATAGAACCAGAAAAACTTGAATCTTCATCTACGCTAAACGAATTTAGGCCTAAAGAAATTAAAAATGGTACAGATGGACTGCTACCACCACCGCCGCCCCCTCCTCCACATGAGACTAAAGCAACTGTAATAATAATGACCTGAATTATACGCACAATTAATTATATATAAAAAAGAGGGCTATGCCCTCTTTAATAAATATTTATATGATAGTTAAAAACTAACTCTAAATCCTGCTTTAAATATTGGTCCATGATCTTGATATAAGAACAACATTTCTTCATATCTTGAAAATAACTCAACCTCAGAATCGGTGATGTTAATAGCTTCAAAAAATACCTGTGTGCTATCAGAAACGGTATATGTTGCTGTAAAGTCAATTTGATCTCTTTCAACAATATACAATGGATTGTACTGATCCATACCTGCGAAAGTTTCACCTTTCCAGTTATATGATAATCTTGCTCTCATCCTATCGTCTTCATAAAATACTGAGAAGTTTGCAGCATCACCAAATCCTGGCAGTGCAAACTGTTCTCCTAATGCTGCTGGATCTGCATCTGTATCACCACCAACCATAGTAGCATTTGCAACAACACCAAAGTTATTTTCAAATAGATGCTGAACAGCGACCTCGAATCCATCTATAGTCCCATCATATTGATTGATTGGTTGTGCAAGATTAAAGACATAAAAGGGATCGTTTTCATCGCCAATAAAGACAGCATTGCCAGTGTTAGCATCTGGAACACAGGCTGTTGAGTCACCACAGCCAAATGAGAAGTTGGTGTTCACAAGCCAAGCCCAATCATAAGCATTTGACCATCCGCATGCCCAATAACCTTGAGATGCAGTCCATTGACATAGAGCATCATCATTCTCAGGAACAATTAGCTCTCCTCTTGGACCATTAGTAACGTCTCTAACATTATTGAAAGGACCGCTTGTCAAACCCGCCCCATGATAATCTTTAATTTCTTTTCTAAAGTAATTCACAGCAAAATAACTTCCTTCAGCATAGTAGTGCTCATAAGCTAAATCTAAATTTACTGATTCATATGGTTGAAGATTTGGATTTCCTGAACTTATTGTAAGTGGGTATCTTGAATCAAAAGCACCTACACTAACAGTAGAATCTAATTGTTCTAATGAAGGTCTTGCAATTGTTTTACTCAGTGCTGTTCTTACAATCTTATTTTCAGCAATCTCAAAAGAAGCATTTATATTTGGTAGGAAATAGTCTGAATCACCTAAACCTGTATACACAACTTCATCAGTGATTACACCAACTTTATCTCCGTACATAAATGCCCCAAGACTCCATGCAGTATTTGTAGGAACAGTTGTGAGCGCAGATGAAGCTCTTTCTTCCTCTTCATAACGAAGTCCTATTTGTGCTTTGACTGGAATACCATTCATTTCAGTTTCAAAATTCATATTTACAAATATTGAATTTAGTTCTTCGGTAATAATTCCATTTGAATCTCTGCTTCCAAAACATCCATCAACTACTCCTCTTGTTGATGATCTGTTTCCGTCATATCCAACATTGGTTCCTAGACCATTTGGATTACCGTCTGCATCAAATGCATCATTGGCAATACATTCTGCAGGCCACTGATATGGTGAATTACTGTTATTCCACCAAGATCCATCACCTGAAGAAAAATCTCCAACAAAACCAGCTGCACCAAACCAATACAGAGCATCCTCTTTAGAAATATCAAAATAATAAAAAGGAACACCAGAACCAAGATAATTATTTGCATCAACTAAAGTGAATACATCATCTGGCATAAATGCATATGTCATATTCACAGGATTACCTGGATCAAGTTTTCCATTAAGCAATTGATTAAACCATTTTTGATTTTGGAACCTGGTATCCATCTGAGAGAAACCAAACTCTAAAGATGAAAGTGACTCCATGAATATGCCATCATTATTATCCCATGTGCCTATAATTTGAAGTTGTTCAAGATCACTGTCTCTATCCTGATAATGCAAAAATGCTTCTCTTGGACCTAAATCACTTGCCTCAAACCTTGAAACATCTAATGGAGTACCTTGGAAATTTTTATCCATGCTATATGTAAGAGCTCCGACTTTACTTGTATTAAAATCAAAAGATCTAGCTCTTAAGTATCCTGATGCTTCCTGAACAGGCCACCAACCATATGCGCCCCATGCACCATTTGAAAATGCAAGAACATTATTTTGTGGTCCACCAGGGTTGCCTTTAAAGCCAGCAAACGAATCATGATAATCAATGCTTAGACTTAAATTATCATTAATTTCAATATCAAAATTTAAACCAATGGATTTATTATTATTATCTGAATCTCCGTATTCAAAATTATTTGTAAGGCTGTCGCCATCTGGAAGTGCGTTTTGAGTTGCACTCATAACAGCCCCTCTCTCATTGACAGTCATTTCAGTTGCAGACCAGCCTCCAAAATATGAGCCTGCGGTTAATCCAGTAAACTCAAAACTTGTACTTGAAGCTGTATAGTCTAATGTCATTACAACCTTGCCAAAATCATATTGAAAAGTTGTTTGAATGTTATCTCTAAAACTTTGATTATCTTTATATTTATAATAGAGAGCTTCAGGGTAAAAGAAAACACCGTCAGATCTTTGGTTAGATGAAGTAATCGCTACAGTAGGTGGAACTTGATATCCTCTTTGATCACTTGGCAACCATGTAATCTCGTTAGTTCCCTCTTCTCTATTATGTCTTTCTTGATGAGAGCCTGATATTGAGAACCCCCATGAATTTCCTAAAAATTCTCCATTTGTAATATAAATGAAATCTAATTCAGGAGTAAGGTCATCTCCGTTAACATTTTTTGTATGATGATTAAGTCTAAAACTAGCGGCTCCACCTTTATCAGCACCAATAGGTTTAGCTGTTACCATATTAATAGTTGAACCAAGTCCACCTGACGGTAAAACAGCATTAGCAGATTTATATACCTCAACAGCAGCTACACCATGACCGGAAATATCACCAAAATTAAATGATCTTCCACCACCAAATTGAGGTGGAACTGTTGGCATAGTTCTTCCATTAAGAGTAACCATATTGAATTCAGGGCCTAATCCACGAACAGTAACTTTAGTTCCCTCATCATTGCTTCTTTCCGTTGTTACACCAACTAACCTTGATAGAGCCTCTGCTAAATTTCCATCTGGAAACTTACCAAGATCTTCTGCGGTTAAAGCATCAACAACTCCAACATTACTTCTTTTAATGTTGATAGCATCTTTCAAGCTTGATTTAATGCCCTTCACAACAACTTCTTCGACATCAGTTGAATCACTATCTTGTGCTGAAACATAAAAAGAAAGTGGAATCATTAAAATTAATGACAATAGATATTTTTTCACAGTAAACCCCCTAGGTCATATTAGTGAGAATTGAAGGCTTTATTAGACTTTTTTGGTAAATTTATGTCAAGTTAAAATATATAATAAGTATGATAATTTATAGTCAATTGGTTAGTTTATTTTAATTTTCGATAAACTTTAATGCCTCTTCTCCATATAAAGACCACCAATCCATACCCATTAAATGTATTCTTTCTAAGTTTTCTTCAGAATCATCATCTAAAAATCTGTTTACCTTTCCTAGGGAAGAGTTAACTCTTAGGTAATTATCTGAAAAAAGTTCATTTGAGATATCATTATGAATTTCTGAATCTAAAAGCATGCCCATAATGTCGTTTCTCAGCCAACCAACTCCTCCCCACTTAGTGGACATGTCTCCATCTATTTTATTTTTATTTTGTCCTGAGCCAAGGCTTAATATCTTTATATTGTTTGTATCAAGTATTTTTTTAGAATAGGAATAACCAATCAATGTTGGATTATTTGTAATAATACTTCCATCTATCATCCATGCCTTGTCATCCATTTGGTATGTTGGGAAGTACATTGGAGCTGCGCTAGAGGCACCAATTGCATCTACAAATGTAACATCAGGTGTATTTATAGAATCAAATACGACATGACTTCTTTTTTCAATATCATACGCGTAGCATAAAAAAGGTTTATTTGATTGGCTTAAGGTATTTGATTTAAATATCTCATTAAGGACTTCTATTTTACCTTCATTCTCATACCTTGGCCTTGCTTGAACTAACGATGCTTTGTCCCAAAAGAAGGAACTTTTCATTATCTTGTCAGTATAATTTTTTGACCAGTATTTTTTTACTTTATCAGCAGAAAATCCTCCAAATGCAAAGCAGGCTGCATTTAGGGCGCCTGCACTTGTTCCAATAAACATATCAAAAATATCTGATGTTTTTTTGCCACTTTCTGCTTCAAGTTTTTTTAAAAAGACAAGTGCAGCAATTGTTCTTACCCCGCCTCCATCAAAACATATAATTTTTTTATTATTGAAACTTGATAGAAAATTAAAAAAATTCTTCACTTAATGATTTTTCTTTTTAAAAATTCTGATGCATCTTGAAGACTGCCAAGATTAGTTACATCTTTATATCCTATATCTAATAAAATATTTGTAGCTTTTTGTGATCGATTGCCACTTCGACAATAAAGAAATATTTTTTTATCTTTGTCAGTAATATTTTCTATACTTGATATTTCTTGCCACTCAATATTTTCAGATCCTTCTATATGACCCAACAAAAATTCTTGAGGAGTTCTAACATCTATAATAGTTAATTCATTAGCAAGTAATTGAAAATTTAATATTAATAATAAAGATAGAAATTTTTTCACTTTTTTTAGATCCAATCATTCATAATCATTTCAGATGCTTTTTCTCCAATCATGATTGTTGGAGCATTGGTATTTCCTCCAATTAAAGTAGGCATTATGGAGGCATCGACCACTCTCAAACCATCAATACCATGAACTTTAAGTTTGTTATCAACTACAGCCATTTCATCATTCCCCATCTTGCACGTTCCAACTGGATGATAAACAGTATCTGCTTCTTCTCTTATTGCCTGCTCAATATCACTATCATCATTAATGTCAATAGGTCTCATGGTGTGATTAACTGTATATTTGGAGAAGGAATCTTTATTCATAATCATCATCATCTTTTTATATCCAGCAATCATATCTTGCATATCATCGGGGTGAGATAAGAATTTTGGATCAATATTAGGGTCTTCAAACGGATCAGAAGATTTGAGTGTTACCTCGCCTCTAGATTTTGGACGTAACAAGCACATGTGACATCCTAAGCCATGGCCCCATAGGGTAGTTCTTCCATGATCAACAACCATAGTAGGTATAAAATGCAATTGGATATCAGGAATATCTTTACTCTCTTTTGATTTAATAAAAGCTCCTGCCTCAGCTACAGTAGATGTGAATATTCCTACCTTTGCAAAAACATACTTCAGCACCTCAAATGGAAATTTAAAAAAGATTGATTTCAATGAGATACCAATGAGTTCAATAGAGTTATATCTATGAACTGTTAGATAATCTATATGATCTTGAAGATTTTTACCTACTCCAGGTAAATCATGAGTATGCTCAATATCATGTTTAAGAATTTCTTCTGATGGGCCAATTCCTGATCTGAGCATAATTTGTGGTGAACCAAAAGCCCCTGATGATAAAAGAACTTCCTTATTGGCACTAACGGTAAAATACTTACCATCTTTATTAATGCATTCAACTCCAACTGCTTTTTTATTTTCAATAATAATTTTATTTATGTTGGTGTTTGTCATAACTGTAAGATTTTCTCTATTCATAATTGGAACTAAATATGCTTTAGCAGTACTGCATCTTTTTCCATCTTTCTGAGTGCATTGATAAAATCCGACACCCTCTTGATTCTCACCATTAAAGTCTTCGTTGAATCCAAATACTTCTGAGCCTGACTTTACGAAATCTTTAACTGGTGTATTTTCATGTCTTATTTTCGATACGTTCAATGGTCCATCTTGACCATGATATTCATTTATAAACATTTCGTTATGTTCCGCCTTCTTAAAATAAGGAAGAATTTCTTTGTATGACCAGCCTTGATTGCCTATTTCAGACCAGTGGTCATAATCCCATTTATGGCCTCTTACGTACAACATTGCGTTAATTGAACTTGATCCGCCTAATGTTTTACCACGAGGTTGAAAGCCTTTTCTGTGCTCAAGCGATTCAGATTGAACTTTATGTGTCCCGCCAGTTGAATCCACAACAACTGATTCGGGTTCTGCAACAACAACCTTTTCAAATTCTTTTTGTGGCACAGTGTCATAGTTCCAGCTAACTGGATTATCTTTTCCAAAAAATGCAAAACCAATTGGAATATGGATTCTTGGATCACTATCCTTGGACCCTGCCTCAATTAAACATACCTTATGATCAGGATTTGAACTCAATCTATTAGCAAGAACACATCCAGCTGATCCAGCCCCTAAAATTATGAAATCATATTTTTCCACTATGAGAATCTCCCTAGATAAACTATTTCATTAGTTTATGATTTAGAATCATAACTGTAAACTTTGTTGATTAAATAATTATATGAATACTTTTTACATTCTTCTGATCATTTGGGTTCTGATTGCCATTGGAACTTTTATATATCTTTTTTTTGAGAGCGCACCATATGGTAGACATGTTAAGAATGGATGGGGAATTCTAATTCCAGCAAGATTGGGATGGATTGTTATGGAATCACCATCTGTTCTTTTGATGATTAGTTATGCTTTGATTGTTAAAGATCAGTTAGAAATTATTCATGAAATACTTTTATTAATTTGGCTTACTCACTATATCCATAGAACTTTTATATATCCATTTTTAATGCAAATTACTAATCCCAAGATGCCAATTTCAATAGCTTTTTCAGCCTTCTTTTTTAATATTGTTAATGTAAGTATTCAAGCATTTGGTATTTTTTACTTTACGCAGTATTCCGATAGCTGGATCTCAAGCCCTATTTTTATAGCTGGGTTGTCTATCTTCTTAATTGGAATGTATATAAATATTAAGTCTGATTACATTATGATTTCATTAAAAAAGAAGAAAGGTCCTGGATATTTAATACCAAATACTTTTTTATATAGATATTTATCTGCACCTAATTACTTTGGTGAAATAATAGAATGGTTTGGCTGGATGATATTAACATGGAGCATTTCGGGAGTAGTTTTCTTGATTTGGGTGATTGCTAACCTATTTCCAAGAGCGATTGCACATCATAAGTGGTACAAAGACAAATTTGATGATTACCCCAAAAATAGAAAAGCTATTATTCCTGGAATTATTTAATAAGGCCCAAATCTTTTATTTGATTTGCTGTAGCAAGAATCGATTCCTCTGCTGGTCTAGGATTCCATCCAAGAAGATCTTTAGCTTTTGAGGTGTATTTAACGCTTCTTACCCTTCCGATATATGGCAACGCCATTTTTAATTCAGGGCTAAAATTTGCAAGTATCTTTGCAGCCCAAACAGGCACGCTTAATTTTGGTGCTTTATCGAACCCATTTTCTCTTAAAACTTTAGCAACATCCTCATACCACATATCTTTTTCAGCTAATGCAAACCTTTCGCCATCGCTGGCTTGTTTTTGCATTGCTAGAATGTGTGCAGCTGCAACATCCCTTACATCAACATAACCAAATTGAAGTGGAACAGCCACAGGCATCTTGCCAGTTGCTACCATCTGAATTGCTTTATTAGATTCTCCAAGATCATTACTTAAAGATGGGCCAATGACTAACGCAGGATTGATTACTGAAAATTCAAATGGTTTTCCCTCAGCCTCAATAAAATCCCATGCTGCTTTTTCAGCAAGAGTCTTACTTTTAGAATAATGATCAATAGATGGATTTTCAGGATCAGACCAATCATTTTCGTCGTAATATTCTTTTAACTCAATTCCATGGAATATAGCAGCAACGGAAGACGTCAAAATAACTTTTTTAATATTATGTTTTTTAGCAAACTTTAAAGCACGTTTTACCCCAGCAACAGCTGGCTTTACAAAAAAATCCTCACTTTTTCTTTCTAGGGCTATTGGAGATGCGACATGAATTAGGTAATCACACCCTTCCATTCCATCATCCCAACCTTCATCTTCATTTAAATTAAAACTAAATAATTTGAGATGTTCTGTAGATGTATTATGAGATTCTAAAGATTTAAAAATTTCATCTTTTCTTTCAAGAGATCTCAAAGAACCATTTACTGCATAGCCTTGATCGAGAAGTTGTTGAATGCAATGCAGTCCTATGTAGCCTGTTGCACCTGTTACTAAAACTTTTTCCATATTGAATCCTATTATTGAGTTTTTAGATTATATCTTGATTTCTCAATAGCTGATGCATATCTTATGACTGACATATCAGTCCAACGATCTCCTATGATTGAAATTCCAACAGGAAAATTATTAATTTCAAAGAAAGGAACTGTTATATGGGGCATCCCATTATGAGCAGCATATCCTCCGCTGCCAAATTCAAGAGAATTATTAATAGCCTCGTAATCTCCACCTTTATAATTTATTTTCCATGCAGGTCCTCTAGTCAAACCAATAAAAGCATCTAAATTATATTTTTCTATAAGATTTTTTGTTGACTTGTAGGACTGTATTATTTTGTATTTTGACAATAAATATTTTAGGTAGTTTGTGCTTTCAATTGACTCATAAAAGATGTCTTGTCCGAAATATGGCATAACAACATCTTTATTAGCATTATTAAAATTAATAATGTCTCCGAGAGTTTTCATAGAGGAGTTAGAGTTTTTTAAATATTTTTCAAGCCCAACCCTAAATTCGAAAAGAAGAACATAAGATTCAGCATCATAAGGATAATCTCTATCATCATTTATTAAAATAACTTCTCCACCAAGAGAATTAACTATTTTTTTTATTCTTTCATGTAATTTAGTGACTTGAGGGTTAGTATTTTCTGAATCTAATAGACCCAATCGCACTCCCTCAAGTGATGCGTTATTTGTTGCACTGGAAAAGTTATAATCAAAATCAGCTGGAATTGACCAAGTTGCAGTATCATTTTTATCATATCCTGAAATAACTTCTAAAGCTTTTGCAACGATATCAACGGATACACCCATTGGACCGGCTGTGTCCTGTGAGGACGATATTGGAACAATACCAGCCCTACTAACCAAACCTGTTGTTGGTTTCATTCCGACAATTCCGTTTACAGATGATGGACATGAAATAGATCCATTTGTCTCAGTTCCAATTGCTATATCTACAATCCCCATAGAGACCGCAACAGCAGATCCAGAACTTGAACCACACGGATTATAGACATCATTTAAATAATGTTTTGTTTGACCACCATAACTTGACCAACCACTAACCGAATCCTCGGATCTAAAGTTTGCCCATTCAGATAAATTTGCTTTACCAAGAATATAATAATTTGCACTTTTTAATTTATCTATTATAAATGCATTAGTTTCAGCAATATTATCTTTTAAAGCCAATGATCCAGCAGAAGTAACTTTATTTGCAATATCAATATTATCTTTAACAACAATATTAGTTAAATTAGTTTCACTGGGGTTTTCGTATAGCTCAATTAACGAATTTTTTTCATCATCAGCTGCATTAACTATTATTGTAAAAAATAAAAAAAATTTATATAAATTGAGTTTTTTGAACATTATTTATTATTAAAATTATTCTAGAGCTTCTTTTACTGCAGGGTGAACAATTCTTCCATCAAGAATATTTAATCCATTTCTCAAATGCTCATTAGAATCAAGTGTGTTTTGAATTCCATTGTCTGCAAGATTTTTAACATATGAAAGTGAGACTTTGTTAAGTGCCTCCGTAGCTGTTAGTGGAACTGCGCCTGGCATATTTGTAACGCAATAATGAACAATATCATTTTCTAAAAATGTGGGATTATCATGAGTTGTTGGCTTACTGGTCTCAAAGCATCCGCCTTGATCAATTGAGACATCAACCATTACAGTTCCAGGACTCATCGATGACAACATTTCTTTTGTTATTACTTTTGGAGCCTCTTTACCAACAACATAAACACTACCAATCACCAAGTCTGATTCGTTAATTGAAGACTGTATAGATTCTTCTGAAGACAGAATATATTCAACATTATTTGATCCATAAAGGGACATTAATTCATCTAATTTTGCTTGTGATGAATCAACTACTTTTACTAATGCTTTGTTATCAATTGCTTTGATTATGGATTGTGTTCCTGCAACACCAGCACCTATAACAGTAACAATGCGAGGATCAATATCTTGCATTTTTCCAATCATGACACCTTTGCCTTTATTGTGTTTTAAAAGATGATAAGAGCCAACTGTAAAAGCTAGCTGACCTGCAATTGTGCTCATAGGTGCAAGTAATGGCATTGAGCCGTCTTCTGAAGTTACCGTTTCATATGCAATGCCAGTGACACCAGTATCAATTAATTTCTTGGCATTCTCCGGATCTCCTGCAAGATGAAGATAGGCAAAAAGAGTTAGGTCATCTCTAAGAAATTTATATTCGTCAGGAACAGGCTCTTTTACTTTAACGATCATTTCAGACGATTTATAAATATCCTCTGCACCATCAAGAATTTTGGCACCAACGTTTACATATTGATCATCAAAAAAACCGATATTTGCTCCGGCATCTTTTTGAATTAAAACATCGTGTCCAGAATTAATAAGATGTTTGACAGAATTGGGAGTAAGTCCAATCCTATTTTCATTATTTTTAACTTCTTTTGGAACGCCTATAATCATAGTATGTAAAATGTACCATAAAAAAAAGAAGCTGCATAAAGCAGCTCCGTTTTTTTAACTTAAAGTTAATCTCCAACTGTAAAATCTGGCATAAACTCTTTGTTATCACCTATATAAAATGTCCATGCATGATAAACATCTGGCACTTCTGCGCAAGTTGCAAATTCACTAAATAAAGGAAACATATCTGCTCTAACATCTTTTTCAAAAGAAGCGTTTGCTTTATCCATAGAATCTTTACTATTTGTAAAATTTCCCCATAAAAAGTCGACATTATCATCTGCATGAGACCCGCCCTCATTTTCATGAGCAAAATAATTAGCATACGAATAACCCGTTCCATCATAGCTAGAATTACTTACTGCATTTGTAAAGCCAGGTAAAAAATCTTCTGCATTTTTTCTATTTGATCCATCATTGAATTTGCATTGATGAAATTCAGCATAAAAGTATCCACTTTCATTAACATCACCATATGTATTAGGCAAAATTGGGTATACGCTTTCAAAAGAATTTCTTCCCTCCCCATCACAAACCATTACATTGGAGTATTCTTCAGCCCATGATTGTGCATCTTCGTTTTGAACCCATGCACTCCATTCAGCATCAGCTTCTTCTTTTGAGTTCCAATTTAATTCCCACCATAATGTGTCTCCAAATGCATTTGTATCAGCTGCAGGAACGTATCCCCAAACACCAAATAATGACTCTGCGGTAATTAATTTTTGCCAATCTGATATCATCTTAGTTACATTTTCAACATTAAAATCTGCTCCAGCTTCACAAGCCATAAATTCTGCAAAAGCTTTACCACCTGTGCTTTCTAGAGCATCTACAAATTCTGAATAGCTATTATCTTCTGCTGTAGGTTCAATAGCCATCTCATTTGAACAACTCGCAATGAAAAAAGCACCCATTACGCCAGTTATTATTAATTTATTTTTAAACATATTTTTCTCCTCTAAATATATGTGTTTTATTTATGATTCAACATGGAATAATTTTGTATATATTCTCCAGGTATCTTCTTTTTTTAAAAAAGAGAATGAATCTATAAAAATCATTCCCAAGTATGCCTCTCTTATTTGAACAATTGCCGTATCGCCAACTATTTCACATGAAATTATTTCTAGGAATTCCTGATCGCCTTTATCTTTTGGCGAAGGTTGTTGAGCAGCTACAAATCCAGCAAAATCTTCTAAAGTCATTTCATGCAATCCATCTGGTAAATACCCACTTATCATTGCGTTGTTATCAAATGACAGTCTAATTTTTTCAGCATCAGATTCACAACATCCTTCATAGTAAAGTTGAACGCATGCTTCTATTTGTTCTTTATTGTTCATTATTATTTTTTCCTTTTAAATCCGTTCATTAGAGTCCTATGATCATCGGTATATGCCTCCATGGCTTTCTTGAGATCATCACTTGTATCTCCAAGAACTTGAAAGCTTTTGACAATAAATGTTTCAAGAAACTTATCTCTATGAGGAGCTTCAGCAAATGCATTCATATGGAATATTGCATCTTCATTGGAATGATACATCTCCATCAAAGATACCTTCTTTTTGTCTGAGGAAATCCAATATTTGTAATACATAGTTTTTGGTTCTGTTTCATTTACAGCATTTACTAAATAATCAACAAATTCTTCAACCCCCTCTGACTTACCTTCTGCAACATCTAAATCCAAATAAAATATTATTGGATTTTTTTCATGGTGCATTCCAAAAACTAATCCGGGCAACATTAACGTAAATAATAAAAAATTCTTCATAATTCTCTCCTAGAGGAATAAGATACTATTATATTTAAAACATATCGATACTTTTAAGAAATTTTTATAAAAAAATGAATCAAGCAAAAGAATACATTCATAAATGGCATGGTGTTTTAGAAAGTGATGATCTTCAGCGATTAGATGAGATTCTAGCTGAAACAGTTATCTTTTCTTCACCAGTAGTTTTTAAGCCATTAGAGGGCAAACAAATAACAATGATGTATCTGCATGCAGCTGGAAAGTCATTTAATATGGAAAAGTTTAAATATACAAAAGAGATTCATGACGGCATGAATTCTGTGCTTGAATTCGAAACTTATATCGACGACATTGCAATCAACGGCGTCGATATGATCGAGTGGAATAAAGAGGGAAAAATTACTAACTTTAAAGTTATGATCAGGCCATTTAAGGCTGTACAAAAAGTACAACAGAAAATGGTTGAGGCTTTAGAAAGTTTGAGTTAGCTTTTGTCTCTTGGTCTTGACTCGTTAACAACTAAACTTCTGCCATCAACTTCAGTTTCGTTTAATGCTTCAATAGCAGCTTCGCCACCATCGCTCATTTCAACAAAACCAAAACCTCTGGAGCGTCCAGTCATTTTGTCTGTGATTATTTTTGCAGAAGTCACTGTACCGTGTTCAGCAAAAACGTTTTCTAGATCTTGGTCTGTTAAACCCCAAGATATGTTACCTACGTATATATTCATTAAATATCCTTGTTAAAAAATGCATCTTACATTAAATATGCAAATAATAGTTAAAAAACCTTTAATTTAATTTATTTTCTTTTACTCTAATAAAACATATGGAAATTAATTGGATAGTAGTTGGCTGGATTATCGATATGATCTTTAATGGGATTGTTTGGCTTATCATCGTAGCGCTTCTAATTCCACTGATTGAACTAAATGATAAGTGGATAAGAAAAGCTGTTTCATTTATGGATGTAGCTGATAAATGGGTAAGAAAAGTAGTAGAGAACTCATTAGAATGGATTCAAAAAAAGAATCTAAGTATTTTATTTGCATTCTTATTAATGATTCTCTTGGGCATACTTGCCCAAGTTGGAATCATTCCTAAACTAATCACATAAAAAAGCCCATTCAACATGGGCTTTAATTGAAAGTCTAAAATGTTATTTTACTGAGTAGAATTTCATTTCAAGTGAGTCATCAATCAAGTTGATTGAAGTAATGCATAGATACTGATTTCCATCAGTTACATCATCAAGTGATTTAAAATGCATCATTTTTCCTTTTCTCTCCCAAACACCTTGTCTGCTTGCACCATTTCTATTTCCTTCGCTATCAATGGCAGTTGCCCTTCCTGCAAAAGAGCCTTGACTAGGATTATTTGGATTATCAATTTTTAAATTGTAAGTAAGCCAAACTTTTCCATATTGACCTGTCTCACCAACAACGTTAATTACACCGCCTTCATCTGTAAGCGTTATTGAAGAAATGCTACCAGTGAATTCATATGCCTCACCATTAATATCTAACGCAAGACTATTTAAAGAAAATACTCCTAGGGTTATTGCTATTATATTTTTCATATTTTTATCCTCATAAATTGAAATTTTAATTTACATTATTTGCTATAAATTTCCAAAGAAAAGAATATATATTTTAGAGATAAAAAAGCTAACGAGTACAGGCTTTGTAACACTAGTCAACTTTTGTGAAAAAAATTATTTCCAAGTCCCATATTCGCTTCTTCCTTTTTTTCTCAGTCCGTAAGGACCAGCAAAATAAATTGTAATTGGCTTAATGCCTGGTTCTAAGTCAACTCGGTGTAAATTGTCCGCACTTCTAAAACCAATATAAAATTTTCCACGCCATTTTCTTTCTTTTTTAATGTTTGTCTCCCAGTAACCACCACTTAAAATAAATGTAATATATGGAAAGGGATGATTATGCAGTCCAATACCATGGTCATTATCTTTAATATGATTAATAAATATATTGAAAGGAAACCATTTTGGTCTTTTTCTAAATAGTAAATAATACCTGTCAGTCCATGGTTTAGCTAAGTGGTATTCTGGGTGTGAAAGACCTCTGTCCATCACAACTCTTTTTCGTCCTAATTTCTCTAGTATCTTAAGAAAAAACATATTAATTATAATGCCATAAAAAAAGCCCACTAGTGTGGGCTTTATAGTAAATTGGCATCCCGTAGGGGAGTCGAACCCCTGTTGCCGAGATGAAAACCCGGTGTCCTAGGCCTCTAGACGAACGGGACTAGAAGAGTTGTATTATATGGAATCATAATAAATTATCAAACCAAAATTTATTTTAATTTTTTCTTAATTCCTGATAAAAAGCCTCTCATAAAACTTGCTTCCATTTCATCAGGCTGGAGTCTTGTAAACATTCTTTTAATCCTAGAAATAATCTTCTTCGGGTTGTCAGGATCTATTACATCAATATCAATTGCTGTCTCTATAAAATGATCTATTAGCATTTGTAGCTGCTCAGAATTTACTTCAGGATAGTCTCTCCATTCTTTTAATTTGACATCTGATGATGATTTAAAAATCTCATAACTAATAATTTGTACAGACATCGCTAAATTTAAAACTGGGTATATTGGATTAGCAGGTATCTCAATTAACCTATTTGCATTTTCTAATTCATCATTAGTGAGCCCCCTATCCTCTTTACCAAATATGATAGAAATTTCCTTATTATTATTTACTTCGGCACGAATATCTTTTGCAGCCAATGCGGCATCTTTTATTGGCCATTGAATTGATCTATCCCTTGATGAAGTTGCATAAACAAAAGTGCTATCTTTAATTGCTTCTCTAATATTTTTATAGATTTTTGCATTTTTAAGAACATCAGTTGCATTACCAGACAAAGCTATTGCATCATCTGATGGAAAAACACGGGGATTAACCAGGGACAGTCTTGATAGTCCCATTGTCTTCATTGCTCTTGCTACTGATCCGATATTTCCTGGATGAATGGTATCTACTAAAACTATATTAATTAAATTACTTTGCATGCCCATAGAACTATTATCCTCATTTCCATTACAATAGCGACATGTCAAAAGAAGCTTTATTAAATGTGAATCAATTGGCAGCTAGAAAAGGAGCTGCTGAATTAGAATTTGCTGTAAAAAAAGTACATAGTCTTGACGCCTCAAAAGGTGGTCCTGATGGATATTTAACCGCTATTGAAAGAAGAGTTGAGGATCTTGTATTTGAAGAAATACAAAGGTTTTATCCTGAAGATAATCTTTTAAGCACTCAACAAGGCAGCGTAATTAATAATTCAAATTTAACATGGGTATTAAAACCTATTGATGGTGTAGAAAACTTTATGAATGGTTATCCTCATTTCTCATTATCATTATGTTCAATGATTGGTGATGTTGTTACATCGGCAGTTATTATAGATCCAATCAGAAGAGAAGAATTTTCTGCTTATGATGGTGGCGGAGCAAATATAAATAATAATAAGATTAGGTCAAGCAACCAGAATAGTCTTGAGGATTCAATGCTTTCTTTTGCTAAGTCAAATAAGGATGACGAATTTGATCATAAAAAAACATATAAAGAATTATCAAATCAAAAATTAAATATGCGTGAAAGTGGTTGTTTATCTCTTGATCTTGCATATGTAGGTACAGGCAGATTGGATGGTACTTGGGCTTATGACGTAAGCCTGATAGATATTGCAGCAGGAACCTTGATTGCAAGGGAAGCTGGAGCTTTGGTGAGTGACTTTAAGGGGAACCCAAAATTTTTAGAGGGCAATAATGTTATTGCCTCAACATCTAAAATATATAAATCAATTTTGAAATCTGTAAAACCTTACTACTTGGTTTAAGGCATTCCATCAAAATCTGCGCCCTCAGGCTCTGGAATAGCCAAATCATCTTTTGTAAGAGCCAATGACATGAGCATATTAGCAACAACATATATCGAAGAATAAGTTCCTATTAAAACTCCCAATATGAGAGCTAAACTAAACCCTTTTATTAACTCTCCTCCAAATATAAATAAAGCAAATAATACTAAAAGGGTTGTCAATGATGTAACCAAAGTTCTTCCTAGAGTTTGGTTAAGAGATAAGTCAATTAGATCGATTGGATCAAGGACTCTTTCAGTTCTAAAGTTTTCTCTGATCCTATCAGATACAACTATTGTGTCATTGAGTGAGTAGCCTATTACTGCTAATAAAGCTGCTAAGACTGTCAAGTCGAAGTCCCACCCAAAGATAGAGAATATACCAAGTATTATCACAACATCATGTGCTAAGGCTGATACTGCGCCCAGTGCAAATTTATATTGAAATCTAAAAGCAACATACATAAGAATCATAAATAAGGCTACTATCATGCCAAGTCCACCTTGGTCTCTTAATTCGTCTCCAACTTGTGGGCCAACGAACTCGACTCTTTTTAACTCAATTGGTATTTCTTGATTATTAAGAATATTAAATATATCTTCTCCGACAGAACTGTTTCCACTCTGATCTGCAACTTTTATTAATACATCAAGATTAGTTCCAAAATTAACAACTTGTGAGTCAGGATAACCATTCTCTTGAAGATTATTTCTTACAGATTCAAGTGACACAGGTGATTCATAAGAAACTTCTATTAATGTGCCGCCACTAAAGTCAAGTCCTAAACTCAGACCTCTCAAACCAAGCGACAAAATAGAAATTATAAATAGAGACACTGAGATTAAACTAGCAATCTTTCTAAATCTCATAAATTTGAATCTAATATCCATTATATTTTTAGTTCCTGAATATTTTTATTTCCATAGACAATATTTACCATTGCTCTTGTGCACATAATGGCTGTAAACATTGAAGTAACAATTCCTATTGATAATGTGATTGCAAAACCTTTAACTGGGCCAGTTCCAATAATGTAAAGAATTAAGGCTGTAATTAATGTTGTTACGTTTGCATCAAAAATTGTTACAAAAGCTCTTGAGAATCCATCATTGATAGCTCTTTGCGGATCTTTCTCTTTTAACTCCTCTCTGATTCGTGAAAAAATTAAAACATTTGCATCAACTGCCATACCAACAGTTAATACAATTCCTGCCATCCCGGGCAATGTTAAGGACGCTCCGAGAAGAGACATAATCCCAGTAATTAAAACAAGATTTATAATTAACGAGATATTTGCTGCAATGCCAAACACTCTGTAATAAAGAACCATAAATAATACAACTAGAGAAAAACCAATGACTATAGATTTCATTCCTAATTCGATGTTTTCCTTGCCAAGGCTTGGTCCAACAGTTCTTTCTTCAACAAACTTCATTGGAGCTGCTAATGCACCTGCTCTTAATAAAAGTGCAAGTTCACTTGCCTCAGCAGGAGACCCAACTCCAGTAATTCTGAAACTTGTTCCAAGGACAGCCTGAATAGTAGCTAGACTTATTATCTTTTTTTCAATAAAAGTGTTTTGTTCAATAATACTTTCGCCAGCAAGATTAGTTACCAGTTCAGATTTACTTTTTTGTTCAACAAAAAGCACACCAAGTCCTCTGCCAATATTTCCAGAAGTAGCTTTTTGCATCGCTCTCCCTCCTTCCATATCTAAAGTTATATTTACCTGTGCAAATCCACTTTCATCAAAACCTGTGCTGGCATTAGTAACTCTATCACCAGAAACAACTACTGCTTTTTCAAGAAAAGCAGTTCGAAATTCATTTTCTTTAAAGACAAATTCTTCTTTCCTAAGTGGAGATGTTCGAGAATTTGCTTCCAGTCTAAATTCAAGATTTGCTGTCTTACCAATTATCTTTTTTGCAGCTGTTGGATCTTGAACACCCGGTAATTGAACAACAATCCTATTCGAACCTTGTCTTTGAACGATTGGCTCAGAAACACCAAGTTCGTTTACCCTATTTCTTAGTGTTGTTAAGTTTTGTCCAACCGCATAGTCTCTTATTTCTCTTAAAGCAATATCGGTATATTCAAGCATCAAAATATTTGATGCTGGTTTTTCAGTAATAATATATTGGACACCATTTATTAATGGGCTATCGTCTCTAAACCGTTTAAGAGCTTTGTTATAACTTTGATTGTCTGCCATTTGAAAAAATAGTTTCAAATCTTTTATTGAAGAGTCGTCAAACTTAATTCTTTCTTCTTTAAATGATTTTCTGTATGTATCAAGAAGTAATTCAAGCCTTCCCTGTTGAGCTGTGTCTATATCAACCTCAAGCAAGAAATGAACACCTCCAGACAAATCAAGACCTAACTTTACAGGATTTGCACCAAGGTCTTTCAACCACTGAGGAGTTGAAGGCTCAAGGAAAAGTGCAATGATGACTTTATCTAATAGAGTATTTTGCAAGATAGTTTTTGAACTCAATTGAGTATCAACATCTTCAAACTTAATTACAATTTTATTCTCTCTTAAAAAGATATCTTCATACTCAGTCTTTGAATCTTGAAGGATATCTTCTAATTCATTTAATAAAGACTGATCTGCAGATCTTCCTGAATCTGTGTAGGCAACCTGAATAGAAGGTTGAGTAGGATAAAGATTTGGGAGTGCATAAATTGAACCAACAACCAATATCACTAATATTAGTAAATATTGATATATTGAGAATTTATTCACTTTTTGTTATTTGATTGAATCGATTGTGCCTTTTGGAAGTATATTGGCAATCGCAGACTTTTGAAGTTTAAACACAACGTTATCGCTTACCTCTAAAGAAATATAATCGCCTTTAATAGCTTTAACTTTTCCTATAATCCCACTTGCTGCTATGACTTCAGTTCCTACATCAAGATTTGTAAGCATCTCAGTTATTTCTTTATTTCTTTTATTTTGTGGTCTGATTATTACTATATACATAAATAGCAATAAAAAACCTAAAAAAAGTAATGGTGAAAATAGTGATGGTGCTGCTCCTTCCATAATAAATCCTATATTGGCCCGTCGGGCATATCTAAATTTCGTTTATTATAAAAGTCTTTTAAGAACTTCGCGAATAAATTATCTTTTATTGCATTTCTTATATCTCTCATCAAGGACTGATAGTAATAAATATTATGATATGTCGCTAACATAGATCCCAACATTTCATTTGTTCTTTGTAAATGATTGAGATATGCCCGACTGTAATTTTGTGAGACTTTACCATCGCAATTTTTATCAATTGGATCATCGCTGTCTTTATATTCTGCATTTCTGATATTTATGACGCCCTCAGATGTGAATAGCTGTCCATTTCTTGCATTTCTTGTGGGCAGCACACAATCAAACATATCGATTCCATATCTAACAGCTTCAACAATATCCTCTGGTGTTCCAACTCCCATGAGATACCTTGGCTTATCTTCAGGTAATTTGTTGGACATGAACTCTAAAATTTCATTTTTTTCTTCTTTTGATTCACCAACACTTAAGCCACCAAGGGCAATGCCATTAAAATCAATATCTATTAATTTATTTAATGACTCCTCTCTTAAATCTTTATACATTCCCCCTTGAACAATCCCAAATAGAGCAGATTTAGACTTATGAGCAACTTTACACCTCTCTGCCCATCGCATAGAAAGTTCCATTGATTTTTTTGCGTCTTCATAGCTTGCTGGGTAATCAGTACATTCATCGAAAACCATTACAATATCGGAGCCAAGATTTTCTTGAATTTTAATCGATTCTTCTGGGGTCATAAAAATTTTTTTACCATCATATGGTGAACTGAATTTGACACCTTCTTCGGTTATCTTTGAAAGTTCTCCCAGACTCCATACTTGAAAACCGCCAGAATCTGTAAGTATTGGTTTGTTCCAGTTGATAAATTTATGAAGTCCTCCTAGATCTCTAATAGATTTATCACCAGGTCTTAGCATAAGGTGAAAGGTGTTGCCTAAGATTATTTCTGAGCCTGTTTCTAATAAATCTTCATTGGTCAAGCCTTTCACAGTTCCATTTGTTCCAACAGGCATAAATGCAGGAGTTTGAATTTTTCCTCTATCGAAGTCTAGCTCTGCCCTTCTAGCAAATTCTGATTTATTGTGTAAATTAAATTTCATTTTTTTTAAGTAACATGGCATCGCCATATGATAAGAATCTATAGTTCTTCTCAATTGCGGTTCTATATACTTCTTTCATATTGTCATAGCCAATGAATGCAGACACAAGCATTAATAATGAGGATTTTGGTAAATGGAAATTAGTAATTAATCTATCGACCGCTTTAAATTTATATCCAGGATAAATAAATAGCTTTGTATAGCCTCTATATCCTTTTATTTCCTCATCCATAAAAGCAGTTTCAAGAGCTCTAGTAGCAGTTGTACCGACTGCAAAAACCTCACATCCTGATTTCTTTGTTGCATAAACCATATCAACAACTTCAGGACTAACTTCTAAAAATTCTCTATGGATATCGTGATCTATAATATTGTCTGCTTTTACTGGCTGGAAAGTTCCTGAGCCAACACTAAGATTGACTGTTGCTATTTTTACACCAAGCTTTTTTATATCATTTATCAATTCATCATCAAAATGCAATCCTGCAGTGGGTGCAGCAACTGAGTCTTGTAATCTTTTATCCTCATAAACAGTTGCATACCTATTTTTATCAAGATCTTCATCATGTCTCTTTATATATGGAGGAAGAGGCACATGACCAATCTTGGTAAAAATTTCTAATGGAGGTCTGTCAAATTGAAGAATAAAGAAGTTATCTTCTCTATCAATACATTTAACTTCATAGGAATCAAGAATGATTATTGTGCCTGCTTTAGGAGCTCTACCTGATCTTATTTGAACTAAAGCTTGATTATTTTCTATAATTCTTTCGAGCAATATTTCAACAGAACCACCTGATTCTTTATTGCCATAGATTCTTGCTGGTATGACTGAAGTATTGTTTAAAACTAAGAGGTCGCCTTCCTTAAAATATTTTGTAATATCTTTAAAAGATTTATGTTCGATTTTTTCAGTTTTGACAAGAAGTCTGCTTGAAGTTCTTTTATCTGTTGGGTAATTAGCTATAAGGCTTTCAGGTAAATCATAATCAAAATCTGAGGTTTTCATGAGAAGCTGATTTTAAATTAGATAATACTTAGCTACAATGCCGGGCATGCCCCATTGGCGGAATTGGTAGACGCGCGCGATTCAAAATCGCGTTCCTTCGGGAGTATCTGTTCGATTCAGATATGGGGCACCATAAAGGCAGATTAATTCACATTTATGTCGGAGCCCATGCCGGAGTGCACTTCACAATAATAGTATAAAGATAATATATACATAATTTATATACTTCTTTCATTTTGTAGTAAAACTACCATAAATGATCTCTAATTAGTCAATGAAATAGCTATATTTTAGATAAATTGACAAAACTGTATTAAATTTGTCTAATGTACTACATCAAGTCGTTTTGCCATGTTCTTGATCTTTTTGGACACAAAATTCTCTTATATAGCATGGACGCCCGAAAAATAATTTATGGAGTAACTATGAGAGTTAATAATGTGTATTTGGTATTCTTTAGCATTTTGTTTATCGCCGGCTGCGGTGGTGGCGGTGGTGGCGGTGGTGGAGATGATTACTCACCTCCCCCAACAACAGTTACTAATAGTCCACCTGCTATTGAAAATTCTGTTTTCGATATATCTGTGGAAGAAAATCAGACTTCTGCATTTACGATACAAGCATTTGATTCAGATGGTGACACTCTATCATATTCACTTTCAGGAACTGACAGCTCTTTAATGAGTGTTACGACTGGTGGTAGCACAGAAAATGGCGTTGTAACATTTAATACAGCACCAGACTTTGAAAATCCTTCAGATTCTAACGGTAATAATGTTTACATAGTAACTGCAACTGTTTCAGATGGGTCATTAACAGATTCAGAAAACTTTATGGTTAGAGTTACAAACGATACATCAGATGATAGTGACTCAGCATGGAATGGGGTTCTTATTAAAGATGACGCTTATAAGCCATATGACAAGCACGCAACTTCATATGGAATTATTATAGGTGGATTGTCAGATGTTACTGATGGGTTTATGACTAATGTTGCAAATATTACAAATAGAATACTTGCATCAAATGAAGATACAAATACTACTAACAGAACTACATTGATAGATAATTTTAGTAGAAATAATTTCTTTCAAAGAGTTGGTTCAACAAATATGAGTTCATATGATCCTGCTTTAAATGAAACTAATTACCCAGGATGGGATAATATTAATGATAATTACACTCTTGTGGATTTCATATGGGAAGCAACTTCAAATTCTCCTTCAGATGAGAGAACAAAAACTGCACAAATTAATTCAATTCTTGAGCACATACTTCATACAATAACCCTTGGGTACGATAAGTCATTTAATTCTTGGTCATATGATAGTGATACGTCTGATCTCAACCTTGCAATGAATGAGGCAATTAGCATGGGACATTATGATCCATCTGGAAACTATGGAAGTCTGCAAAGTGAGGACCCAGCTCAGTATAAAAGAATAATAGCTCAAGAGTTTGCATATTGGATGATACTTACAGAATGGGATTTAAAATCAACATATGCACCTGATTCATCTCCTGAATGGACTATTCAATCATCTAGCCAAATGAGCACAATGCTTCCATTGGCACACAAGCTTTATAACGATACAGTTGCGAGTGTTTTAATCAATCCAACCTCTAGTTACTTGGATGGGCTTGAATTTGAATCACTACCAACTTCAAATCAAACAGAGACCATTCAAGTCTCCATTGAGGCTAATAATAACGGATCAGGTAATGTTTACGTAATTGATGGTACTCAAAAGAAATCGATAATACTTGAGGTTGGAAAAACTTATGTATTCAACCATTCAACTGCACACCCATTTAGATTTTCAACTACCTCTAATGGAACGCATGGTGGTGGAACTGAATATACAGATGGAGTTACCAAAGCAAGTGGGAGTACAACTATAACAATCAGTGCAAGCACTCCTTCACCTTTATACTATTACTGTTCAATTCACTCAGGAATGGGCGGAACTATAACTATTGGAGAAGAAGACGGATATTAAAACTATTGGCTAAATCTTCTTAAATTTTTAGCCATTTTTTTTGCTGTGTTTTTAAAGATCTTTAATGCTTTTTTTAGATCTTTATTCTCCACGGTTTCAACTACTGAATATCCATCCCAATAATTTAATTTGTATCCAGAGCCATGTTCAATAATTTCTAATGATGCTGCATCTGTGTTGTCTTCATCATTATGTTCAATAATGAC
Source organism: uncultured SAR86 cluster bacterium (assembly GCA_902556105.1). Taxonomy (GTDB): domain Bacteria; phylum Pseudomonadota; class Gammaproteobacteria; order Magnimaribacterales; family D2472; genus SAR86A. The sequence continues at coordinate 32,332 of CACDUZ010000002.1, read as the reverse complement.
TGAAGACTCCTCTAATTTGATGGAGGTTAGTGGAAGATCTGCAAAAATAGATTTATAAAGATTTTCTATTTGTATGTGATTATTTTTTATATTTGTTTTGATCATATGAATGATGTCGCCCTACTGGCCCAAATTCCCTGAGTGATATATGTTTAGTTTTCCTTCCTCTTACTCTTTCTCTCCATAAATTAAAGCTTTTCTTTTTTAAATTTTGTCGCATCAGCTTAACTACATCATCATGAGATAGTTTGAATTGACTTTCTATAGCATCAAAAGGCGTCCTATCCTCCCAAGCCATTTCAATAATTCTAGATATGTCGCTTTCTGATAATGTCATTTAATTTGATAATAAAACTATATTATTGGCTGCATTGTCATAAAAAAAGTAAGCATCTTGAAGATGTCTTTTGCCAGATGGAATAAAAGATTCTCTAGCGTGCAGGACTCTTAGGCTTGCAACAATTAGCACCTCTCCTCCATTTAATCTAAATGTAGAATGATATTTTTTATCAAAAATTCTTGATGAGATTTCATGATATGCCTTATAAAATTCTTTAATATTCTTTCTATTTGGATCTATCATTTGCATCAACTGATTTGAGAACCTAAAGCTTTCAATTGATCCATCATTTCCACACTGAATTAATGGAGCTTCAGCATATGTTTCATTATGTTCATCAAATTCTCTAAATGGCACATTAAAATTTTTAAGAATTTCAAAATAGTCTGGATTGTCATATTCTAAATCCTCAACTATTTGCCAACCATCAACAATAATTGATTCTCCTCCCTCACATTCATTCTCTAACATATGCAGCGCTTGAATACTTGGCTGAGATTTATAGCTTGCAAAGTCATTATGTGGAGGAAGGCCTTTTGAAGTATGAGCAACATTATAAACATGTCCAGTAACAGAAACATTGTGAATTCTTTCAAAAAGCACTTCATGAATTGGACCAAGTCTTTTTGATAAAAATTCAAGAGAATTTGGCTCTTTTGGTGCATTTTTAAGGACAATAGCGCCAAATTTAACAAAGTGCTTTAGTGCTTCAACTGCTATTTCTTTGTTACCTAAAAATTCAGACCAATCAAATTTTTGGGGTTTATAGTCCTTTGGCCATTCTTCATGATCTGGATATCTCAAAGACCCTGATTCTTCAATTATTTTTATAGGTATAAATGTTTTATGGTCATCAGGCCAATCTACTACAATATTACTATCTTTCACCTCAACGCTTTTAGGAGATATGTCTACAGGAACTGTATGTAATAAAAATTGTTTTTCTTGAGTTTCAGTAATTCTGCAGCTATCACATTGACAGTTGTCTCTTAGCCATAAAAAAGGTAAATCATATTTTTTATTTTTTCCAATAGATAAAATAACTGAGTTATTTTTAATTTCTATCATATGTATATATCAAATCTTGTTGTTTTTCCTTTTACCTGATAATTAATATTACTATATTTTTTTTCAGACTTTAAAGGTCTTTTTACAATTATCTTCTTGTAATTGTATTTCATGAAAATATCTATTATTTCTTCTTCATCTGATGCAAGATTCTCAATTTCTAAAATTTGCTTAATATTATTAATGCTTCCTCTTTTTTTTGTACTTTTTTTAATTATTGGGTACATCGGATCCAAATATATTGCATCAAAAACCTTGTCTTGCTTCTTATATACTAATTGAGAATTATCATTTAAAAATTCTAAATTATTTAAGTAGGGAATCTTTTCACGTGCTCTTTGGATGGCATCATTTACTAAACAAAATAATATTTTACTTTGCTCTACTGCAACTACTTTATGTCCCAAAGATAGAAATATCATTGTGTCCGAAAGTAACCCAGCTGTGGCATCAAAAATAAAAAGTTTTTTGTCTTTCTTACCAAGAGCCTTTTTCAAATTTCCCTCATGTTGAGCTCTTTTTAGGCGCCAGCCTAATTTACCTTTTAAGAAATCAACGTGAAGAAGGCTTCTAGAGTTTGATGAGCCCCCTACAAAAGACAATCCATCTTTATCGTATTGAAAATAACTTTCACTAGTTGGTAAAGTAGTCACTAAATCTAATTTAAGAAACTCTGAAATATTTTTGATATTTTTATCTAAGCATCCTTTACTTACATAGATTTGCATTAAATAAGAAATATTAAGATAGCTCCTAATAAGAGCCTATAAATTACGAAAGGCATCATTCCAATCTTTTCAACAAAATTTAAAAATAGTTTTATTGTTAAGAAAGCAAAAGTCATTGATACAAGAAATCCAATAATTAAGACTGTGAAATTAATAGACGCATCTAAGGTTTGAATTTCAAATAAAAGCAATACTAGTGCTCCTAAAATAGTTGGAATTCCAAGCATGAAAGCAAACTTTGAAGCATCTTTGAGACTTAGTCCTAATAAAAGCGCTGCAGTAATAGCAGTTCCAGATCTTGATGCGCCTGGTATCAAGGCAAAACACTGAACGAATCCAATAAATAATGCGCTGTAGAGAGTCACTTGGTAAATAGTTTTATCTGCCTTGTTTGTATGAAAAGCATATAAAAGAATAATGGCAAAAAAAATGTTTGAAAGTGCAATACTGCTAACACTAAAAAGTCTTTCTCCAATTAAATCTTTAAAAATAAAGCCCACAAATACAACTGGGATAGTTGCTATTATTAACTGCAATGCTAAGTTCCTATTTTTTTCTAAAGAAACTTCTTTTGTATATATTGATCTAAGCATTAACAATATGTCCGTTCTAAAAAAATATATTACCGCAGCTAGGGTCCCTGCATGAACGGCGATGTCAAAGGGCAAACCCAAGTCGTTTGATCCAAATAATAAAGATGGTAAAAGTAAATGTGCTGAGCTTGATATAGGCAAAAATTCTGTCAATCCTTGAATCAAGCCTAGAAAAAAACTTAAAATCAGGTCATTCATGTATTTTTTTAAACTTTAAATCTTCTTTATAGGATGGATTTGCTTCGGCTGGATCAAATAAATCTTTTTTATAATCAGCTTTGATATATTTTTCTTTAGCTGTCATAGCGATATCATCTGCCTCAATATCATTACCTGAAGCACAATCAATAGATATTAAAGGTTTTTCTAAAGCAATTGCTAATCCTTTCAAATAACTCGCAATTGTTCTAGTTGCTGTATAGGAGTTTTGATTATTTCCAAAAGCAAATAAATCTATTTCTTTTAAAGTGAAGGTTTGATTGTGTCCCACATAATCTAAGAACATGTCCCAATTTGGTCTCTCTTTTCTTTCATGAGACATGGTGAATGAATTGATTTCATCGTCCAATATGACGCTTATTGATGTTTTATCACCAGAGCTATTCATAGCTAACACTTTCATATTTATAAATTAGATGATATATCTTTGAAGACTTCCTCTACCGATTTCGATCCATCAACTTTATAAAAATTTATATCGCCTTCTTTAGAGAGGTTCATATAAAACTCTGTTAAGGGTTTTGTTTGATCATGATAAACACTTAGTCTATTTAGAACTGTCTCAGGTTTGTCATCCTCTCTTTGAATAAGTGCCTCGCCTGTTTCATTATCAATTCCAGACTCCTTAGGGGGATTAAAGTCGATGTGATAGTTCCTTCCAGATGCTGGATGAACTCTTCTACCAGACATCCTATTAACAATAATTTCATCTTCAACATGAATCTCAATTACGTGAGTAAAAATAACACCCATTTCGGTAAGTTGCTTTGCCTGACCAATCGTTCTTGGAACGCCATCAAACAATGAACCATTGACACAATCAGCCTTTGTAAGCCTTTCTTTGATTAAAGAACCAATTATGTCATCCGAGACTAGTCCGCCTGTATCCAAAATGTTTGAAACTTTTAGACCAAGAGCACTTCCTGAAGCAACTGCTTCTCTTAACATATCTCCAGTGCTTATTTTCGGAACATTGCATAGCTCACAGATTAAATCTGCCTGAGTTCCCTTTCCGGCGCCTGGAGGGCCTAATAAAATTATATTATTCATGTTTCCAATACAGCAAAAGCAATAGCGTAATTTCTTTCATCTGAAAGACTAACATGTGTTTTTGTTATTCCCAAGTCACCCATATATTTTTTAAATTCATCGACAGCATTAAGAATTGGTTTCCCCTTTTCATCTCTTAGAATTTCAATATCTTTAAATCTTGTCAGTTTTGTAATCCCTGTTCCTATTGCTTTAGACACCGCCTCTTTGCCAGCGAATTGTTTTGAGAGGTAGGTAATTTTTTTTTCTTGCTTTAAAGAATTAAAAAAATTTAACTCGTTTTTACTAAGTATCTTTTTAGCAAATCTATCAATTGAATTAATATTCTTAATTCTATTTATTTCAACCATGTCTGTACCAATACCAAATATCATTGTTTTATTGTTCTAAAAATCTTTCGACTTGTTAAATCTCTGCCATCCAAACATGAGTTAATAGCTTTAGTTGTTATCTCTTTTAAATACTTTAGTGGAACTTCTTCAAGATTTCTATTTTTGAGACTTAATATATCTTTTCCTAAAAAATTTGAATTATTTGATTTTCTAAAGCCTCTTTCAGAAACAAATGAATAGCTTGAGTTAATTTCAATTGGCTTCTGATTATCAATCTCTGAATCATAATCAAAGCCATATCCAAGCATGTCCAATAAATCTAGCTCGAAGTGTCTTAACGTTAATTCTAAGTTGCTATCATTATTAACTTTTTTAAGAAATTGCTCATAGAGATTGAATAAGTCTTCTTGTTGGGCATCTTTAGGTAAAAGTTTGATTAATAATTCATTAATATACAGCAAGCTGTAACTTGTTTTAGTTAATGTATTCGCTTGATTGCTTAGATTTCTATCTATGCTTGTCAAAGTCTTTAGATCAGATCTGCCTGAATATGAGATATTTAATTTGTGGAAAGGCACCAAATATCCAAAGAATTTTGATCTAGGTTTTTTTGCACCTTTTGCAATAATAGACATTTTTCCATTATTTTTTGAAAAAACATCTGCGATAACACTAGTTTCACCATAAGACCGATGATGAAGAAGAAAACATTCATCTGAATTACTTTGACTCATAATTACCCCCAACACCAAGGCTTTGTATAAATCCTGAATCTGTATTCCAATTCTTTTTGACTTTTACCCATGTTTTCAAGAAAACTTTTTTATTTAAATGTTTCTCTATTTCTAGTCTAGATTGTTTTCCTATTTGTTTAAGAACCTCTCCTCCAGAGCCTATAACAATTTGTTTTTGAGACTTTCTGCTCACGTATATTGTTGCGTGGATCTCAACAATATCTTCTTTATCTTCAATCAAGTCAATTTCAACGAAAGTATCATGAGGGAGCTCATCGCCGAGTTTTCTAATAATTTTTTCTCTTATAAGCTCAGAAAACATAAAGCTATCTTGATCATTTTCAATTTTAAAATTGTTGTCATATATATGGTTATTTTCAGGAAGATTATTTTTAATAATTGAAATAAGATTATCTAACCCATCTTTTGTCTTTGCGGATACTAATATAATTTCATCAAACGGGTGCATGGAAGAAATTTTTTCAATAAAAGGTAAGAATTTATTTTTATTATCTACTTGATCAATTTTATTTATTACACAAATTGTTTTTTGACCTGTTTGTTGTAATTTTTTCAGAATCTGCTCATCCTCATTATCTATACTGAGTCGTTGAATTACAAAAAGAATAATATCTGAATCCTCAATAATTCCTTGAGCAGACTTATTTAGAATTTTATTCATTGTTCTTTTTGACTTGATATGCAAACCAGGGGTGTCAATAAAAATCATTTGCTTATTATTTTCAGTTTTAATACCGAGAATATTATTTCTTGTTGTTTGTGACTTTCTAGAAGTAATTGATACCTTTTTATCAAGAATAGAGTTAAGTATTGTTGATTTACCAACATTGGGTTTACCAATAATTGAAATATAGCCACAGAACTGTTTAAGCATTTTCTAATTTCAGATATATCAAAGCCTTCTTTGCTGCAGCTATTTCAGCTTGTCTTTTTGAATTGCCTGTTGCTGTAAAAATATTTTTATCTAATTCAACCTCACAATTGAATCCATTGTGTGATTCTTTTGAAATATAAGTTGGAGGTTTTAATTTCTTTGATTGTAATAATTCTTGTAATTCTGTTTTTGAATCTCTGAATTCCTGATCACTGCCTAGTTCAGACAGCTCCTTGGAAAATATTTCTAAAATAAATGATTTTGCTTTGTCCCAACCGTTATCAAGAAATATAGCGCCAATTACGGATTCAATTGATCCTTCAAGTATTGAGTATTTTCTATTTTCAGATAAGTTTGCAGTTCCTTTAGATAATTTAATAAACTTGACTAAGTCTAGTTCATTTGCTTTTTTTGTTAAGGTTTCTCCTTTAACCAGAAAAGACCTCATTCTAGTCAATTTGCCTTCTTTTTCATCAGGAAACTTTAAAAATAGATACTCTGAGATAACTCCCGTTAAAATAGAGTCACCTAAATATTCTAGTCTTTCATTGTTTGATGAATTATTGGAGCTTTTATGGATTAATGCTAATTCTAGCAATGAAATGTCATTGAAGTAATACCCTAATTTTTTTTCAAGATCTTTTATACTCATCAGTTAATCTTTCCAGCTTTTTCAAAAGAAGGCAGACAACCCCAACACTCCCAAGACATCCATAAATAATCCGCTCTTCCAAAAAAGTTTTCTCTTGGAACAAATCCAACATCTTTTGTGCTGTCGTTCGAGTTATCTCTATTATCACCCATAACAAAATAATGGCCTGTAGGAACTTTCCATTCTTGCGGATATTGAGTATTTAAACCTCTGGTATTTCTAATTATGTATTCAGCATCACCATTTTTTTCTGAATATAAATCTGCTACTGCATCAATTGTATTTATTTTAATTTCGCCAGTAGATTGATACCTTACTCTTCTTTCGTAAGAGTATTCTTCAGTATTAATAAAATTTCTTTCTAATGCGACCCCATTAATATATAGCCGCTTATTAATTATTCTGATGGTATCGCCAGGCTTACCAATTAATCGTTTGATGTATGGCACAGGATTATGTGGAGGAATAATAACAACAGCATCACCATATTGAGGCTCATTCTTTAAGAAATTTGGCATACCTATTCTGTTCACTTTTAAACCATATGCAAATTTATTTACTAATAGAAAGTCTCCTTTCTTTAATTGAGGTTCCATTGAGCCTGAGGGAATTTGATATGGTTCGTAAAGAAAAGTTCTTAGAATAAATATTATTATTATTGGGATAAAATAACCTCTAGCTGTTATTTTTATCTCGTTATTATTCACGTAATAACCAAAAACCATAACAATAAAGGCAATAATAGACCCAACAAGCAAAACTATTCCAAGATCACCAGAGTTGTAGAATATGCTTAGCAAAAGAGCTAGACCAGAAATAAAACTAATTGAGGATATATACCTCATGATAAATGGTTCAACATCAGTATTACTTAAATTGAATTTAATCCAGCCAAAAAGGCATAAGGCCATGCCAATGCTACCTATTATAAATAATGGATCGGTTATCATACTATTGCTCTGAATTAAAATAGTTCAAGAAAGCATCTTGAGGAATTGAGACTCTTCCAAGTTGTTTCATTTTTTTCTTACCTTTTTTTTGTTTTTCTAATAATTTCATCTTTCTTGTAACATCACCACCGTAAAGCTTTGCGGTAACATTTTTTCTAAAAGCTTTTACAGTTTCTCTAGATATAATTTTAGCACCCAATGCAACCTGAATAGGGACATCGAACATTTGTCTTGGTATCAATTTTTGAAGGTTTTTTGCAATTTCTCTAGCTTTTACTGTTGAAAAAGATTTGTGAACTATCATTGATAAGGCATCAATTTTTTTATTATTGATAAGCACATCTATCTTAGTAAGATCTGATTTTTGAAATCCAATTAATGAGTATTCTATTGAAGCAAAACCCTTAGTAGAAGATTTTATTTGATCAAAAAAATCAATGATTACTGAAGATAGTGGCATCTCAAAGAGAATAGATACTTGATTTCCAAAGTATTTCATGTCCTTTTGAATTCCTCTTTTTGAAGTACATAATGTAATAATATTACCAATATATTCATTTGGTGAGATGATTGTAGTATTTACAATTGGCTCTCTGATTTCTTCAATCTCATTAGGTGTTGGTAATTGGGATGGGTTGTCGCATTTAAGTATTTCACCATCTGTCTTTAGTACTTCGTATTCAACTGAAGGTGCAGTAGATATAAGATCTAGATCATATTCTCGTTCTAGTCTCTCTCGCACTACTTCCATATGCAAAGTTCCCAAAAATCCACATCTAAATCCAAATCCTAAAGCATCTGAAACCTCAGGTTCATAAATTAGCGAGGAGTCATTTAAAACTAATTTGGAAAGAGCGTCTCTAAATTTTTCATAATCATCTGAGTTCAGTGTAAATATTGAAGCGAATACCTTAGGATTAACTTTTTTAAACCCAGGAAGAGCTTCTGTAGTCTCATCAGTTGATTCTATTAATGTATCTCCAACTGGAGCACCTTTTATATCCTTTATACCTGCTACAAGATATCCAACCTCGCCTGCGTTTAATTTATTTTTAGATACTTTCTTAGGCGAAAAAACTCCAATATCATCAACAATATGAGACTGTCTATTAGAATGAATTTTAAACTTTTGTCCTTTTTCAATAGAGCCGTTTTTAATCCTTATCAAAGAAACAACACCAAGATAAGAGTCGAACCAAGAATCAATTATTAAAGCTTGAAGGCTAGCATCCGGATCTCCTTCTGGACTAGGTATATCAGAAACTAACTTGTCTAATAAAATTTCTATACCTTCTCCTGTTTTAGCACTTACATGGGGTGCTTCAGAGGCATTGATACCGACCATTTCTTCAATTTCTGATTTAACTCTATCCGGCTCAGCTTGAGGTAAATCAATCTTATTAATTACAGGAACAACCTCAAGGCCTTCTTCTACAGCTGTATAACAATTTGCCAATGTTTGAGCTTCAACGCCTTGTGATCCATCAACTACCAACAAAGCTCCTTCACATGCAGATAATGATCTTGATACTTCATAAGAAAAATCTACATGACCAGGTGTATCAATAAAATTCAAGAGATACTCTGTATTATCTTTTTTATATATCAAAGATACTGCTTGAGCTTTTATCGTTATACCTCTTTCTCTTTCTATATCCATAGAATCTAAAATCTGATCGGCCATCTCTCTAGAAGAAAGACCGCCACAGAACTCTATTAATCTATCAGACAGAGTTGATTTCCCATGATCAATGTGAGCGATAACAGAAAAGTTTCTAATGTTCTTCATAATTTGCAAGTATTTTACAAGCAAACTTATAAAATAAGTAAATAATAGTTGGCGTTAAGTAAGTGTAATAGAGGTAATAATTCTATTTCCGCCTCTTATTAGATGGATAGCAATCTTATTTCCAGATGAAAAATTTTCTAAAGCCTCGGTAAATGATTCAACATCAGAAACTTCATATTTTTTTCCTTTATATTGAATCATAGTTATAAGATCGCCTCTATTTATCTTTCCTGATGCAGCTGAATTTAGATTAACTCTAGAAACAATAACTCCATCTGGCATATTTGCCATAGATGGATTGTCTCTATCAATATCTGCAACCTTCAAACCAAGCGGGTCTGAAGATGATTGAGTTTTTGCAGGTACAAATGACTCACTGTTTACAGGTAGTTCACCTAAAATGAAATCAAGATTAATTTCATCTCCGTCTCTGACAACTCTTGCAGATGCTTTTGTGTTTGGTTTTATTTGCCCAACAACATGAGGTAAATCTGAACTAAATTTTATTTCCTTATCGTCAAACTCAATAATTACATCCCCTGGAACTAAACCGGCTAAATCTGCTGATTCACCTTCCTCAACATCATTTATCAAAGCTCCGTAAGGCTTTTTCATTCCTAATGCGTCTGCTAAATCACTATCAACTTCACTCATTCTTACACCAAGGTAGCCTCGTAAAACTTCTCCATTGTTAATAATTTGTTCCGCTACATCGGTCGCAACATTAATTGGTATCGCAAATGCTAATCCTTGATAGCCTCCGCTTCTAGAATATATTTGAGAGTTGATTCCAACGACTTCTCCATCTAGATTAAATAATGGTCCACCTGAGTTACCAGGATTTATCGCTACATCTGTTTGAAGAAAGGGGACATAATTTCCAATATTATTATTTTGTATGCTCCTTCCCTTTGCGCTAACAATTCCAGCTGTTACTGAAAAATCAAAACTAAATGGTGAGCCTATTGCTACCACCCAATCCCCAACTTTAAGATCGTCACTGTTGCCAACATTAACGGTGGGTAAATCCTTACCCTGCACCTTTAAAACTGCAAGGTCAGACAATGGATCAACACCCACAACCTCAGCTACATACTCTCTTCTGTCAGATAAAGATATGACTACTTCAGTTGCATCTTCAACAACATGGAAATTAGTCATAATGTAATTTTCTTTAAGTATAAAGCCAGATCCGTATGATGTTGCTTCTCTTTTTTGCTGTGGCATTTCACGCTCACGAAACTCTCTTGGAATACCAAATCTTTCTAACATTTCATCAGGTATTCCTCCATAACCAAAAGACGATCTTTGAGATACTTCTTTTTTAGCAGTTATATTTACTACCGCAGGAGCAGAATCATCAACTAACTCAGAAATATTTTCTGGTAAATTTGCATAAACATTAAAGGCGGTTATAGCTGATAATAATATTATTAAACTTTTGTTGGGAGTATTGGTCATTGTTTGTTATAAATTTAAAGATTTAGCGACAGTCATAGCTGTAGAAAGTGAAATATTACCATACAGGGTTAGGGTTCTTCCATCTTTCATTGGAACTAAATAAATCATTTTGTTTCCATGCTTCCAATATTTAATACTGTTGAGAGTAAAATCCTTTTTTTCTAATCTTAATTGAAAATTTTCATCGCCTTTTGAGTAACCTAAGCCTTGAATGGCATTAGTCTTATAACCAACGTTTCTAAGATCTATATTGTTAGAATTTGAAATCATAAAGCTTGGATCGTTGATGATCCTCATAATATGATCCGTTAGATATTCTTCCGATTGTTTCGCAATATTTTTTGCCTCTTTGCTATTGATAGCAGATGTAATTTGATCAAAAGATTTAGAATCAACATTCATTCTAGAAAAATCATTATCATTTAAGAAAATTAAGGTTAGTAAAATAGATGCTGCTGCAGTCATTGCATTAGATAACCATAAATTGGAGAAGATATTTTTTGTTTTCTTGGACTTAATTTTGACTACATTATTAGATTCATAGTTGGCTGCCATACCCATAACACTATAAAAAGATAATTTTTTTTGTAGTTGTGTATCCTTGCTGACTAAATCTATCAGTTCATCTATCTCAGAACTTTCAAGTTCTCCATCATGCAATGCAGATAGTTTTTCACCAATCTCTATTTCATTCATTATCTATTAACTCCTTTTTCATATACTCAATTATTGATTCTCTTGCTCTAAAAATTCTTGAACGCACTGTTCCTATTGGAGTTTTAGTAATTTCACTTATTTCATCATAACTTTTACCTTCAACCTCTCTCATCGTAAAAGCAGTTTTAAGCGATTCGGGCATTGTAATAATAAAATCATTGATTTCTATAAGTGATTGATCATGAATAATAATTGATTCCAAATCTTCAAAGGATGATACATCTAGTTCTAGAAATTCAATAGAGCTACTAATTTTTTGTTTTTTATATGCAGCACTTGATACATAGTTTTTAGCAAGATTGATTGCAATTCTATACACCCATGTAAAAAAAGCGCTTTCGCCTCTAAATGAGCTTAGCTGTTGCCAAACCTTAATAAATGTTTGTTGAGATAAATCCTCAGAATCTTCTTTTGATTTTGTAAAAGAAAATAACGAGGCATAGACTCTTGGATGGTATTTATTTACTAAAATACTGAATGCTCCTTCGTTGCCATTTTTTGCCTTTTCAATTAAAACGGAATCAATATCATCTGAATTTTTTTTCATATAATTATGCTTCCTATGCTGTCTGACAAAAAAATAACCTAAAAGTTTCCTTGTTTTGAAAATGTTTTTAAATATTTGTTGATAAATATTTCATGTTCTTCTTTTCCAAGAGACACATTTTTGAAAATGTAGTCATATAGTTTTTGATCATCATAGTCCAGTACTTCATCAAAAATTGAAATGTCATTTGAATTTAAGTCTTTCATTGAAGTGTTAGAGAACTCTCTTAGAAGTAAATCGATTTCTCTCATACCCCTTCTGCACTTCCAATGTATTCTGTTTATTTCTCTATTCATTGGTTAAAATGTAATTTTATAGCGTGATTTTACTTGAAAAAAGATAGACATAATAACTTAATAAGATTTGGTTCACTTGAAATTAGTGAACTAATGGTTTTAAGCGTTATTGGCGAAATAAAAAAAGTTGAGGAATTTCTTCAAGGTCAAGCAACTTCAGACATAAGTTTATTATCAAATAACAATTGTCAGCTATCCTCAATATGTAATCACAAGGGACAGGTGATGGCTGATTTTATTGTTTATAAAATAAATGAAGAATTTAAAATTATTATTAATAAAAACTTAAAAGATACTTTAATCGATGAATTAAAGCCATTTGCGCAGTTTTCATCGATTGAATTTAAAGCAGGAACTGAAAAAATCATAGGCAGTATCTCAGATCAAAAAGATTCTTGTGGTGTATATAATTTCAATGACGATTATCAACTTAAAATTGAGTTAAAGCCTGATACTTTCGTTTTAAAAAATGAAATAACTTCTGAAGAATGGGCTGTTGCCAATAAATTTCAAGGAATTCTTTTTCTTGATAAGGAAGATATTGAAAAATATAGACCACTAGAGATAAATTTTGATAAGTTAAGAGTTTCATTCGATAAGGGTTGCTATAGAGGTCAAGAAATTGTTGCAAGAATGAAGTATCTTGGAATAGATAGAAGAAAATTTTGCACGTTCATAGCAAAAGATATTTTTAAGGGGTCATCAGATATTAAGATTTTAGGAAAAATTGTTAAAATTGGTAATAAAAAAGTATTTAATGCAATTGTAAAAAAAGATCTTATTAGTGAAATACTAAAGCTGCATGACTTAGAAGAAGTGATTTAAATTTACCAGTCTATTTTTTTTATATTTTTATTTATTAGATACTTGTTGCATTGTGAAAAATGTTTGCAACCAATAAAGCCTCTATGAGCTGATAACGGAGAAGGATGGGAAGAGGTTAAAATTAGATTATTGTTTGCGTCTATAAACTTTAAGTATTTTTTTGCATGATTACCCCATAAAATAAAAACTACATCTTTTTTATGGCTTAAGATTTTTACAATTTCGCATATAAAGCTATCCCAACCTATATTTGAATGAGATCCTGGATTACCGACTTCTACTGTCAACGAAGAATTGAGCAATAATACTCCTTGCTCAGACCAATCATTCAAAGAACCATTGTTATTTTTAACCTTGCCTATGTCGTTATTAATTTCTTTGTAGATATTCTTTAAAGATGCAGGAATTTTTTTACCCTCATTAACCGAAAAAGCAAGTCCATTAGCTACACCATTTTGAAAGTATGGATCTTGTCCAAATATAACTACTTTTGTAGAAGAAAAGGAACAAAATTCAAATGCTTTAAAAATATCCTTTTGGTTTGGAGATATATTTTTTTTATTAAGAATTTCTTTTTTAATATGGGCTATTGGACGTTCCAATGATTCAAGGCCGGAGACCTTAATTAGCTGATTTACCCAATCTTTTGGTAGCTTTAGATCATTGTCAATTATCATTATTATTACGCCAAATTTTATCCACAGTTTCTGTGGATAAAGTTATGGATAACTTTATTTATAGCATATTAATTGGCTTAAAATAAGGCTTTCCCTTTAGTTGTATAAAAATTATACAAAAATACAAAAAAGTACCGCATATCAGTAATTTAAGTTAAATTTAGTAAATTTCTTCATAGAAAACAGCTACAAAATATCTTTCTTCAATAACACTTAATTTATCTGTTGACAAGTATTTTTATAAATTAAAGTTCATTAATTTTATTTTCGACTTATGTTTGTTTTAATTTTGTGTATTTTTAGCAGATTTAGCAAACACGTATACTCAAAACAGTTTCCATATTTTTGATATTTGAGATAATGTTTTTTGAGGGTTCCTTTTCTAAATCTATAAGAGTTATCGCAATTTCATTTCTACTTTTGTTAATCATATCAGGGATATTAATGCCTTCAGCTGCGACCTCGCCTGCAAGCATTCCAATGACTCCTGGCTCATCTTTATGAATAATAACCATTCTATATTTTGTTGTTCTTCCAAGAGAAACTTTTGGAAAGTTAATAGAGTTAATAATTACTCCGTCATTAAGAAATTTTTTAACTTGTTCGGATGCCATTACAGCACAATTTATTTCAGCTTCTTTTGTGCTTGCTCCAAGATGTGGTAATAAAATTACATCTTTCTCTGTAACTGATCTTTCTATCAATTCTTTGGTTGGAAAATCAGTAACAAAATTCGAAACTTTTCTCTGCTGAAGAGCTTCTAAAATATCCTCATTATTAACTATTCCGCCTCTAGATAAATTTATTAATTTAGAACCAGGCTTGAATGCATTTAGATTTTTCTTAGATATATAATTTTTTGTTTTATCTGTTAGAGGTATATGAAGAGAAATATAATCTGAATTTGATAACAAATGATTTAATTCTTCAGCTTTCTCAACTTCTTTTGGAAGCATCCACGCGGCATCAACAGATATATATGGATCGTAACCTATTATCTTCATACCCAGCACACTTGCAGTCTGGGCAAGCAATGATCCAACAGAGCCCAGCCCAATAATTCCTAAAACTTTACCTCTAAGTTCGTTGCCTTTAAATTCTTTTTTTTGTTTCTCCATTAAAGCATTCAAATCTTGTGAATTTTTACCTTTTAACGATTTTGCAAAAGCATTTCCTTGGATTATTCCTCTTGAAGCAAGCAACATTCCACACAAAACTAATTCTTTGACTGCGTTAGAGTTTGCTCCTGGAGTATTAAATACCACAATCCCTTTTTCAGTGGCCTCCTCTACTGGTATATTGTTAGTACCAGCACCAGCCCTGGCAATGCACTTTAAATTTTCACTTAATTCTTTTTTATTAAGCTGAAAACTTCTCAAAATAATTGCATCAGGATTCAAGTCGTCAGCTATATAATTGCTGTTAGCGAGGACATCTTGACCCTCCTGTGCGATATTGTTGAATAATTTGTAAGAATACATGCTTATACCTTAGGTTACTCTTATAGAAAAAAACAGAAGCATTATATATAAAATTGGCATATATTAATCATCACTATGGGAATTGTTGTAAAAGATTTAAGTTTTTCTTATAAAAAACTTTCAATTATTAAAAATTTTAGTTTTGAAGCTAAAAAAAAGGAAATTGTTTTGATTAAAGGCAGAAGCGGTCAAGGCAAATCATCTTTATTAAACGTTGTTTCAGGACTAAAAAAACCAGATAGTGGAACCATAACTTGCAATAATGTTGTTTTTAATGATGAAGACATATTTCTTGAGCCTGAAAAAAGAAACTTAGGATATGTTTTTCAAGATTTTGCACTCTTTCCTCATATCAACGCTGAATTAAATATTAAATATGCAATGAATGCGAATGATATAAATTTTTTTGATGAGGCCATAAATAACCTAAACTTAAAAGATCATCTACAAAAGATGCCTCATGAACTATCTGGCGGACAACAACAAAGAGTTGCTATTGCAAGATCCTTATTAAGGAAGCCTTCATTACTATTGCTTGACGAGCCTTTTTCAAACCTTGATCAAGATAATAAAATACGCGCCCAGGAATTAATTATGACCATAATTAATAAATTAGAGATACCTTGTCTGCTCGTATCTCATGAGATAAGCGCTTCAGATGGTTTTATAATAGACCATGAGATTAATCTTTATTAAATTTTAAAATATTTAAGACAAAAGATTTCCAATCTTCATATCTCTTTGATAATCTCTCGATGTTTTCTTCAATTGGTTTGAATGACTTCCCTTCGGTATTTTTCAGACTAAATATATCAATTTTAGAACCAATCATTGCAACCTTGCAGGCTCCTAGTGCTGTAGATTCCACATTATCAGGCTGATTAATCTCTTTATTTAAGGTATCTGCAAGCATTTGACAGAACTTATTATTTTGAACCATTCCGCCATCAACTAATAATTTTTTAGTATGAATATCATAATTTTCAAGAATTGTTGTTATTTCTTTTGTTTGAAATGAAATCGAGTTAAAAGATGCAGTAACCATATCTTCGATTGTTGAGTCTTGGGTTAAACCATAGAACCCACCTCTTATATCAGAGTTCCAAAATGGTGCTCCTAGACCGTTAAATGCTGGTAAAAAAATAACATTATTACTATCGCCATTTTTGTTGATAAGTTTTTCACTTTCTTTGGCTGTTTCAAAAAATTGTAATTTATCTCTTAACCATTTGATGATGTTTCCGCTGGAATAGATGCTCCCCTCAACAGCATAGTGCACCTTATCGTCAAGTTTGTATGCAATTGTTGTTAATAGTCCTTCTTTAATATGCATAATATCTTCTTCTGTATTTACCATCAAAAAACAGCCTGTTCCATAAGTGGACTTCATATCACCTCTTTTAAAGCAACTTTGTCCCACTAAGGCTGCTTGCTGATCACCAATAACACCCTTTATTGGAATCTTATAGTTATTAATGTTGATTAAACCGAAATCACCGTCACAGCTCAATACTGTCGGCATCATTGATCTGGGTATTTCAAACAAATCTAGTAATTCATTGTCCCATTCCATAGTGTTTATATTGAAAAGCAATGTTCTAGAAGCATTTGTTACATCAGTAAAGTGATTCTTTTCTTTTGAAAGCATATAAATCAAATATGAATCTACAGTGCCAAAAAGTAGATCACCATTCTCCGCTTTTTCCCTTGCGCCCTCAACATTATCTAAAATCCATTTTATTTTAGTTGCAGAAAAATAAGGATCTAAAACTAAGCCTGTTTTGTTTTTTATACTTTCTTCTATTCCTTTTAATTTTAATTCATTACAAAACTCATGAGTCCTTCGGTCCTGCCAAACAATTCCAGGATAAATTGGCATACCAGATGATTTCGACCATACTATGGTTGTTTCCCTTTGATTTGTTATCCCGCATGCCTCGATATCAATATCTTCAGCTAATACTTGTTCAAGCGAAGCAAGCACTGTCTCTAGAACATCTTCGGGATTTAGTTCAACCCAGCCATCGTTCGGGTAATCTAAATCATACTCTCGTTGCGCATCTAGAACTGGCTCAAGATTTGAATTAAAAATTATTGCTCTTGAGCTTGTGGTTCCCTGATCTATTGATAAAAAATGTTTCATATTGTTACTCCGATCATAATTATCCACAATTTATTAACTTATTTCCAACAGCTAAAAAACAGTATATATACATCATATTGTGTAAAAAAATGAAATTGTCACAATATATTGTGTTTTTTTGCTTGATTCTTTGTCCACAATAAGTATATTAGTGTTTAGGAAAGAAATTACGTTACTGCAGAATCACATAAAATTTTTCCAAAGAAGAAAAACAAAAAAGCTTGTAGAAGTTTAGTATATATCGGGTTAAAAATGGAAATTCAAGAACAAAACCAGAAGAAAAATGTTAGTCAACCAGCTTCAGAAATAGAAACAACAGCGCCAGGAAAATTAAGAGTAATAAAAAGAAATGGAAAAGTTGTAGCTTTTGAAGATGATAAAATCAAAGTTGCTATCACAAAGGCATTTCTAGCAATAGAATCAGGGAATGCCGCAGCAAGTGAAAGAATACACAAAAAAGTTAACCTTCTCACTGAAAGTGTCGTAGAAGTTTTTAAAAGAAGAATGCCTTCTGGTGGAACGCTCCATATTGAAGAGATACAAGATCAGGTTGAACTTCAGCTGATGAGATCAGAAGAGCTAGATGTCGCTAAGAGTTACATACTTTATAGAGCAGAAAGGTCACAAGAAAGAAAGAACGAGAGCGTAGAAATAAATATACCAAATGCGCCAAGCATTAATATCACAAAGAATGATGGAAGTCTTGTTCCGCTTGATATTGAAAAAGTTGCCGGCCTAATAAATGATGCATGTAAAGATCTAGAAGAAGTATCTGTCAATGAAGTTCTTGAGGAAGCATTAAAGAATTTATATGACGGGGTTTCAATAGCGGATATGAGAACAAGCTTGGTCATGTCTGCGCGAACAAAAGTTGAAAAAGAACCAAACTACTCTTTTGTTACTGCAAGAATATTAATGGATCAAATTAGAAGCGAAGCATTAAATTTTCTTGGTGTTGCTGAAGAATCAACCTATCCAGAGATGGAGAAGTATTACCCAAAAGCTTTTGAAGCATATATAGATAAAGGTATAGAATTAGATATTTTAAACCCTGAACTAAAAAACTATGATTTAGAGAAACTTGGTAAAGCCATTGATTATAAACGTGATAATCAGTTTACCTATTTAGGCCTGCAAACTTTATATGACAGATATTTCATCCATTGTGACGATGTAAGATACGAACTGCCACAAGTATTCTTTATGAGAGTTTCAATGGGTTTGGCATTGGAAGAAGAAAATAGAGAAGAAAGAGCGATAGAGTTTTATAAACTTCTCTCAAGTTTCGATTACATGAGTTCAACACCAACTCTTTTCAATTCAGGAACAAAGAGACCACAGCTATCATCATGTTACTTAACAACAATACCAGATGATCTTGATGGAATCTTTTCGGCAATGAAAGATAATGCACTTTTATCAAAATGGGCAGGTGGACTTGGTAACGACTGGACACCGGTAAGAGCAATGAATTCATATATCAAAGGAACAAACGGCAAAAGCCAAGGTGTTGTACCTTTTTTGAAGGTTGCAAATGATACAGCTGTAGCGGTAAATCAAGGAGGAAAAAGAAAAGGAGCCATGTGCGGTTATCTTGAAACTTGGCATTTAGATATAGAAGAATTCCTTGATCTAAGAAAAAATACTGGTGATGAGAGAAGAAGAACACATGATATGAATACTGCAAATTGGGTGCCTGATCTTTTTATGAAAAGAGTTGAAGAAGACAAAAATTGGACACTATTCTCTCCAGGAGAAGCACCAGAACTTCATGATTTAATAGGAAAGGATTTTGAAAACAAATATGAAGAATATGAAGAGAAGGCAAAAAATGGAGAAATGGATCAATTTAAATCCTTACCAGCAAAAGAATTATGGAGAAAAATGTTAACAATGTTATTCGAAACAGGCCACCCCTGGATAACATTTAAGGACTCATGTAATTTAAGATCTCCACAGCAGCACGCCGGTGTAATTCACTCATCAAACCTGTGCACGGAGATCACCCTTAATACAAGTGCGGATAGTGAAATAGCTGTATGTAATTTAGGGTCTGTCAATCTTGCAAATCATATGAATGATGGAAAATTAGACGAAGGAAAGATAAAACAAACAGTTTCAACAGCAATAAGAATGCTGGATAACGTTATTAATATTAACTACTACTCCGTTGATACTGCTAAAAACTCTAATTTTAAACATAGGCCTATAGGCTTGGGTCTAATGGGCTTCCAAGATGCTTTGTACTTGCAAGATATTCCATATTGTAGTGATGAAGCTATAGAATTTGCCGACAAAAGCATGGAATTAATAAGCTACAATGCAATTCATGCATCAACTGAACTAGCAAAAGAAAGAGGCGCTTATGAATCGTTTGATGGCTCTTTGTGGAGTAAGGGAATTTTACCTAAAGACTCATTAGAAATTCTTGAAGAAAACAGAGGCAGTGATTACTTAAAAGTTGATAAATCAGAAACTTTAGATTGGGACTCATTAAGAAAGAAAGTAATTAAAGACGGAATGAGAAATTCTAATGTAATGGCAATTGCACCAACTGCAACGATTTCAAATATTACAGGTGTTACTCAATCAATTGAACCAACCTATCAAAACCTTTATGTGAAATCTAATCTTTCAGGAGAGTTTACGATTGTTAATCCACATCTTGTAAGAAAATTAAAACAACTTGGTTTATGGGATGATGTGATGATAAATGACCTAAAGTATTTTGAGGGTAGCCTTTCAGAGATATCTAGGATACCAGATGATATTAAGAAACTATTTTCTACAGCATTTGAAGTTGAGCCAAGATATATTGTTGAATCAGCAAGTAGAAGGCAGAAATGGATTGATCAAGCTCAATCGCTAAATTTATATATTGGTAATGCAGATGGTAAAAAATTAGATATTACATACAGAATGGCATGGTACTCAGGTTTAAAAACTACATATTACTTGAGATCTATTGCTGCAACTTCTACTGAGAAATCAACAGTACAACAAGGAAAACTAAACGCAGTCAGTTCTGATGCAAATCAGACTTCAACGCAGGAACTCGGTGCGCCAGCACCTATTCCTGAAGCATGCTCTTTGGATGATCCAGATTGCGAAGCATGTCAATAATTTTAAAGGAGAAAGAATATGTTGAATTGGGATGAATATAGTAAAGAAGAGGTAACCAGCCCTCCTATTACGTCAGAAATGAAAGAAGAAACAACAGCGCCCACAGCTGAAGTACAACAATCAGAACCTCCTCAACCAGCTGAGCCTGCAGTACCTTCTGAGCCAAGTAATATTGGTGAAGGATCTAGAGCTGAAGCAGCAAGAAAAGCTGTTAATGATTTAGATGAAGCAGCTGGTATTGAGGAACTTGATGAAATGATGGCAAATGGCAGAGTTCAGGTTGATCAAAAAATGATGATTAACTGTAAAGCTGATTTAAATCAACTTGTTCCTTTTAAATATGACTGGGCATGGCAAAAGTATTTGGATGGTAGTGCAAACCATTGGATGCCACAGGAAATAAATATGACAAATGATATTGTTTTATGGAAATCTGAAGATGGCTTGACTGAAGATGAAAGAGTTATTGTGAAGAGAAACTTAGGATTCTTTTCAACTGCTGATTCTCTCGTTGCAAATAATTTAGTGCTTGCATTATATAGATTAATCACGAATCCAGAATGCAGACAATATATCCTGAGACAAAGTTTAGAAGAAGCTATTCATACTCATGCGTATCAGTACTGCATAGAATCTTTGGGTATGGATGAAGGTGAAATCTTTAATATGTACAGAGAAATACCATGTGTTGCTAGGAAAGCCTCATGGGGTCTTAAATATACACAAGAAATTTCTGATCCTGACTTTAAAACAGGAACTGAAGAAACAGATAAGCAATTACTTAAAAATCTAATTGCATTTTATTGTGTGCTAGAAGGTATTTTCTTTTATTGCGGATTCACACAAATTCTTTCAATGGGTAGAAGAAACAAGATGACGGGGACAGCTGAACAGTTCCAATATATCCTTAGAGACGAATCTATGCATGTTAACTTTGGTATTGATGTTATTAACCAGATTAAAATTGAGAATCCTCATCTTTGGGATGAGCAAATGAAGGCTGAAGCTGCACAGATGATCTTAGAAGGAACTGAGCTTGAAATTCAGTATGCAAGAGACACTATGCCACGAGGTGTGTTGGGAATGAATGCGGCAATGATGGAAGAGTATTTGAAGTTTATTGCTAATAGAAGATTAACTCAGATAGGTCTTGACGAAGAGTTTACTGGGGTGAGCAATCCGTTCCCTTGGATGTCAGAAATTATTGATTTAAGAAAAGAGAAAAATTTCTTTGAAACAAGAGTTACTGAGTATCAAGTAGGCGGCGCTTTAAACTGGGAATAGCACTTGAAAATATATTCAAGTGCCTTTGCTCCAAGTCCAAGAAAGGTTTTAATATTTATTGCTGAAAAAAGTATTGAAAATATAGAGGTCATAAATCTCGATATTGGAAAAATGGAGCATAAGACTCCAGAATATAAAAAAATTGCTCCAAACTCTCGCATACCCGCTCTAGTATTAGACAATGGAGATGTAATACTAGAAACAACAGCGATATGCAGATATCTTGAGTGCTTACATCCTAATCCTAACTTATTTGGTGAAACTCCAGAGGAAATAGCTCAAATTGAAATGTGGTATTCAAGGATATCTTTTGAACTAATGCTTCCTCTTATGCATGGCTTTAGACATACTCATCCACACATGAGTGAGTTAGAAAATCAAAATAATGAATTTGGGCTTGCACAAAGAGACCTTGCTGTTCAATCATTAAAATATTACGAAAATGAATTAGCGGGTAAAGAATTTATTGCAGCTAATAAATTTTCTTATGCTGATATACAAGCAGTAACATCTCTTCAGTTTTTAGTTAGGCTAAATAAGATTGATATAAATGAATATAATAATCTTTCAGAATATATAAATGGTGTGGCGGCTAGGCCAAGTTTTTCTATTTAATCTTACTTACTAATAAGCTCAAAAAACTTCATAGTTTGTTCTCCACCGTTTTGCAATGCCCTGGCATCTGTCATATCAGAAATTTTATCCCAATTTGCTTGAATATTTTCCGGAGTCATGTCCTCGCCCATTCCAAGGGATACACCCATTGTTTCATGAATAAAAATTCTTGAGAAAACTCCTGCGCCTGCTGCCATAATTGTTCCATTGGGTGCGTCCTCACCAGCTAAATAAATTACAGCAGGAGTAATGTATTCAGATTGAAGATTTTTTCCGAAATCTTCAGGGATAAGACTCTCAGTCATTCTAGTATATGCAACAGGAGTTATTGAGTTGGTAAAAACATTTTTATTTTGACCTTCTATTTTTAGTGTATTCATAAGTCCAATCATTGCCATTTTTGCAGAGCCATAATTTGTTTGTCCAAAATTACCAAAAACACCACTAGCAGAACTTGTAAAAATAATTCTGCCATATTCTTGTTCTCTCATTATTGGATAAATTGTATGTGTGCAGTTCAGGCTTCCTTGAAAGTGAACATCCATTACTAAGTCAAAGTCATCAAGGGTTACTTTATGAAAGCTTTTATCCCTTAAGATTCCAGCATTATTAACTAGAATATCAATTCTTCCCCATTCATCCATAGTTTGATTAACCATAGCTTTTACAGCTTGAAGGTCAGTGACACTGGCACCATTAGAAATAGCTTCTCCGCCTTCTGATTTAATAATATCTACAACTTCATTAGCAGCATCGCTTGCGCCACTCCCATCAACGCTCCCTCCAAGATCATTAACGACTACTTTGGCCCCTCTTCTTGCAAGCTCTAGTGCATGCTCTTTTCCTATGCCGCCACCAGCACCTGTAACAATTGCAACTTTATCATCAAATCTAATAGTCATATTATTTCTCCAAATGAATTGTAAATATCTATAGAATTAAAAGTATTTTAATCAAAAAAAAACTTATTTACTATGAAACAAAATTAAGGATTAGATTTTAATTTAGGAATATAATTAGCAATTATTAATTAGTTTTTTAAGAGGATATAAATGAGCTCATCAGTAAAAGTTGTTGTAACAGGCGCAGCTGGTCAAATAGCATATTCATTGATACCAAGATTGGTTGATGGAAGAACATTTGGAGATAAAAAGGTTGACCTCGCACTGGTCGAAATTCCACAAGTTGTTGATAAGCTTGAGGGATTGGTTATGGAATTAGAAGATTCATATTTTCCAAATATGGGTCAGGTAACATATACAGATAATTTCGCGGAAGCATCTAAAGATGCTGATTGGTTTTTATTAGTAGGGAGTATTCCTAGAGGAATTGTATATAACGGGAAAAAAATTGAGGAAAGATCTGATTTATTAAGTATTAACGGTGGTATTTTTGTCGATCAAGGTAAAGCTATAGGTTCTTATGGAAAAGATGATGCAAAAATTCTAGTAGTTGGAAATCCTGCGAATACAAATGCTTTTATTGGTAAAAATGCAGCTAACAATGATAATCAACTATGGATGGCCATGACTATGCTTGATTCAAATAGAGCAAAGTCAATAATTTCAAAAAAAACAAATACAAATATCGATGATATAAATAACATGATTATTTGGGGTAATCATAGTCCTACTATGTATCCTGATGCTGAAAACGTTCTAATATCTAACGAATTAGGTAGTTCGGTTATTAATGATATGGAATGGACTGAATCAAGCTTCATACCAAAAGTTCAACAAAGAGGAAAAGCTGTAATCGATGCTAGAGGCGCCTCTTCTGCTACTTCTGCAGCAAAAGCAGCCATTGATACTGTAATGGCTTGTGAGAGCCCTACTCTGTCGGGAAACTGCTTCAGTGCCGCAATTGCTAGTGACGGTTCATACGATGTGCCAGAAGGTCTGATTTGTGGTTATCCATTGATAACACTAGAAGACGGGACAATTGAAATTAAAAGGGACATATCACTATCAGATTTTGCAAAGTCAAAATTTAAAATATCAATAGATGAACTTCTTTCAGAGAAAGAGGCTGTAAAACATCTAATGCAATGACAAAAAAAGAAAAAATTCTTTTTAGTTTTATTACAAATATAATTGATGATGAAAAGCCAAAAACTCTTCATGTGCTTACCAGATATGATATTTCTAAATTATTAAAAAGAATTGAAAAATTAGATATTGAAAATTTATACATAACTCCTAATATTGAAAAAGCTTCTAATGAAAACGCTGACTTATTTATAATTTTAGATGATATTAAAAGTTCAGAAGAAAATATTGGTATTGTAAAGAATCTCCTTAGTCAAAAAATAGTAGTTTTTACGAGCTTTAATAATGATAAAGAAACTGATGAAATGATGCTTAAACTTGGCTTACAGACTGAACTTAGAGATAAAAATAATAAAATAAAGTGCTTTTCTTACAATCTTAAAACTTACAACAATAAAAGGTCTTGGAATAACTCAAAAGGTTGGGCTAATCCTGAGAATTTTGATAAGTTTAGGTGGTAAATCTTAAGATTTAAGTTGAGGGAAAAGTAAAACATCCCTTATAGAGGATTGATTGGTCAATAACATTACTAATCTATCAACTCCCAAGCCAACTCCTACTGCTGGAGGCATTCCATGCTCCAAGGCAGTAATATAATCATGATCATAATCCATGGCCTCTTTATCCCCTGAATCCTTTGCGGCGACCTGATCTTCAAATCTTGAAGCCTGATCATCGGGATCGTTTAATTCACAGAAACCATTTGCGAACTCCTTACCGCCAATAAATAACTCAAATCTATCTGCAAAGTCTGGATTTTCTTCACTTCTTCTAGAAAGAGGAGATACTTCAACAGGATATTCTGTTACAAAAGTAGGGTCAATTAATTTAGATTCAACTGTTTCCTCAAAAATTTCTAGGATCATTCTTCCAACGCCCCAATTTTTTTCAACTTTAACTTTTTTATTTTTTAGAAAGTCTGAAAGCTTATATTTATCAGTTAAATCATCCTCTGATAGTTCTTTATTATGATCAAGAACTAGGCTTGTCAAAGTAGACTGAGAGAAATTATCTAAATTAATATCAACATCATCCCATTTTATAATTGATTCACAGCTTGCTGCTGATGCAGCATTTAAAATAATATCTCTCGTTAGATCCATCTGATCTTGCATACTTGCATATGCCTGATACCACTCCATCATAGTAAATTCTGGATTATGTTTTGTAGATAGTCCTTCATTTCTAAAACTTCTATTTATTTCAAAAACCTTTTCAAAGCCCCCAACCAAAAGCCTCTTTAGATATAGCTCAGGAGCAATTCTTAAATAGAGATCTTGTCCTAGTGCGTTATGTTGAGTAACGAATGGTCTCGCAACAGCACCACCAGCCAAAGGGTGCATCATGGGTGTCTCCACCTCTAGGTACCCTACTTCATTCATTTTCTTCCTCATTGAATCAATAATTTTTGTTCTTTTAATGAAAACTTCTTTGGTAGCGGTATTAGTCATCAAGTCTAGATATCTTTGTCTATATCTTGCTTCGATATCAGTTAGTCCTTTAAATTTCTCTGGCATTGGTCTTAATGACTTTGTAATCATCTCTAAATCCCATACATCGATTGTTAATTCATCCGTCTTCGTTCTAAATAAAGAGCCTGAAACTCCTACAATATCTCCTAGATCCCATGTTTTAAAATCTTCATAGACACTTTGTTCAACATTATTTTTAGTGACATATATTTGAATATCTCCAGATGAATCCCTAAGAGTGGCGAAACTAGCATTCCCCATAACTCTTTTAAGAACAATTCGTCCTGCGATAGAAATATTCTTAATATCTTTTTCGGCTAGTTCATCTTTTGAGAATTCACCATATTCTTTAAATATATCATTTGAATTATTTTGTGGTTTAAAAGAATTACCATAAGCACTGCCCTTATCTCTAAGTTGATCTAATTTCTTTCTTCTTTCTTCAATTAGAGCTTTTTCGCCGCTTAAATTATCTTTATCCATTTATACACCCGCTTTGAGAGATGACTTCATAAAATCATCTAAGTCTCCGTTTAAAACTGCTGCAGTATTTCCAGTTTCAAAATTAGTTCTAAGATCTTTAATTCTTGATTGATCTAAAACATATGATCTAATTTGGCTTCCCCACCCTATATCAGACTTACTATCTTCAAGAATCTGCTGCTCTTCATTTTGTTTTTGTAATTCTAACTCGTAAAGCTTAGATTTTAATTGTTTTAATGCATTTTCTTTGTTTTTATGTTGAGATCTGTCACTCTGCGATTGTGCCACTACACCTGAAGGAATATGAGTTAGCCTTACTGCTGAATCAGTTTTATTAACATGTTGTCCGCCAGCACCTGATGCTCTATAGGTATCTATTCTGATATCAGCTTTATTAATATTAATCTCAATAGAATCATCTATTTCGGGTGAAATAAATACAGATGCAAATGAGGTATGTCTTCTGTTGCCAGAATCAAAAGGAGATTTTCTTACCAGTCTGTGAATACCTGTTTCAGTTCTTAGCCATCCATACGCATAATCTCCATCAACATATAAAGATGCTGACTTTATCCCTGCAACATCTCCATGTGATATTTCTATGAGATCAGATTTGAATCCTCTGCTTTCAGACCATTTTGTGTACATCCTTAAAATCATTTCAGCCCAATCTTGCGCTTCAGTTCCGCCTGAGCCTGATTGAATTTCAATATATGCCGATGAAGAGTCCATTTTATTTGTAAACATCCTGCTGAATTCTAATGCTTCAATGGTTGATGTTATTTCTTTAGCTTCACTAAAAATTTCTTCAATAGAAGAATCGTCATTTTCTTCAATTGAAACATCTAATAAGACCATAGAATCCGATAATTTATTTGAAACTTCATTAAAAGATGTGATTGCCTTATCAATACTGGTTTTTTCCTTGCTAAGCTTTTGTGAAAGTTCTAAGTCTGACCAAACCTCTTCCTTTGACAGATCGCTTTCAATTTGATTCAGTCTTGCTATTTTGGAATCAACCAAAAGAACATTTTCTTTAATATCCTGCAATCTATTTTCTAAATCAGATAAATTTGATTTTAGTTCCTGTATATCCATTATTTAATTATTTTCTTTAATATAATTGAAAATTGAATCTTCTGAGGCACTCAACTTACTTGCAACTTCTTTTTTTGAAATTACTTCTGAAAGGTTGTCTGGGATGTCATCACTGATAATGCCTGCATTATCTAAGGCATTTGGAAATTTTGCCGGATGAGCTGTTGAGAGAATGATTGTTTTATTTTTTAATTTATCTTTAAGACTGCTTACAGCTTTTGCAGCAACAGCTGTATGAGGATCCATAACATAGTTGTATTCATTGTTATAAAACTTCATAGACTCATAGGTTGAGTCATCATTAATACTGTAACTCATGAATAAATCTACTGATTTTTGCCACATTTCATCGTCAATCTTGATGCCATATTCAGGAAAATTATTGTATAAATTTGAACATGCTTCACTATTACGGTTGAGGTAAAAATCATACATTAGTCTTTCAAAGTTACTTGCTACGCTAATATCCATGCTGGGTGAGATTGTTTCAGAGACAGTTTTTTTTGAATAATCATTATTTTTAAAAAACCTATCAAGAATATCATTGCTATTTACTGCGACAATAATCTTTTCTAAAGGCATTCCCATTTTTGAAGCTGCATAACAAGCAAACACATTTCCAAAATTACCAGTTGGAACAGAAAAGTTTAATGGATGTGATAGTTTATTAACTATTAAGGACGCATAAAAGTAATAACAAATTTGTCCAATAATTCTTACCCAATTTATAGAGTTAACAGCAAGTAGGTATTGATCATCTCTTAAAAAAGATCTTTCACTAAATCCTTTTTTTACAATATCCTGACAATCGTCAAATGTGCCACTTACTAATATAGGAAAGACATTTGACTTGTCAACGGTTGTCATTTGTTTTCTTTGGATCTCAGACATATTTCCATCAGGGATTAAAATAAAGCTTTTAATTAAATCAAATTCTTTGCAAGCATCGATTGCTGCAGAACCGGTGTCTCCTGATGTAGCACCAAATACAACAGCTGTTTTATTTTGTGTTTGTAAAGTCTTATTAAAAAAAGCAGCAGCTAGTTGAAGCCCAAAATCTTTAAATGCTGCTGTAGGGCCATGAAATAATTCTAATATTGCAGTTGATTCATCAATATCAAAAATTTTGATAAGATCTTTTTCAGAAAAGTTATGCCATGTGTTATTAAGAACTTCTTCTACTTCACCTTTATCAAAAGAGGATTGGGTAAACATCGGTACTATGTATTTAGCTACATCTAAAAATGTATCTAACTCTTTTAATTTGTTTATATCGACTTTAGGCCAATTATCAGGAATAAATAGGCCTCCATCATCTGCAAGCCCTTGCATTAAAACCTGCTCAAAGGTCTTATCTTTATCTTTACCTCTAGTACTATGAAAAAGCATTTTTTAATCTGATTCTATTCTTATAGACCTAACTGAGTTCACTGAATCTAAGTTTAGAATATTTTCTTTTAATTCCATATGTTTACTTTCAACAAACGCATCTGTTATTAATACAATTGGTACAACTTTTTCATTGAGGTTTTCTTTTTGAACTATTGATTCTATTCCTATGTTTTTTTCAGCAAACATTGCTGTTATAGATGCCATAACACCTGGTATATCCTCAGCTTCAATATAAAAATAGTACTGAAAGCTTAGGCTTTGGAAGTTAAGTAAATTTTTCTTATCTTTAGATTTATCGGGCGAAGAATTCATCTTGGAATTAGCAAGAAAAATAAGATCAGAGATTAATCCCGATGCTGTTGCTTCTTGTCCAGCTCCAGACCCTGCTATATGAAGAGTACCCAAAAGATCTGTTTCAACCTCAATTCCATTTCTTACACCTTTAAGATTTGCTAAATATGAATTGCTTCTTACTAAAGCAGGATGAGCTCTTAATTCAATCTCATTATTATTAAGTTTTGTTACAGCAAGATGTTTAATCGTATAACCCATTTCTACTGCATATTTAAAATCATCTTTTTCAATTTTTGAGATTCCCTCAATATGAAAGTCATCTGGCGGGAGAGGTATTCCGAAAGCAAGAGATGATAGGATACCTATTTTATGTGCAGCATCCATACCCTCAATATCAAAAGTTGGATCTGGTTCCGCATATCCCTCTTTTTGTGCAAGTTCTAGTGTTGGTTGAAAGTCTGCTCCTTCTTCCATATTTGATAATATAAAATTTGATGTCCCATTTAGCATTCCAGCAATCTTAGAAATTTTATTTGCCGCTAGCTCTTCCCTAAGAAGTTTAATAATTGGTGTGCCTGCGCATACAGATGATTCATAAAGAAACTTTACTCCATTTTTGTTTGCTTCTTCTACAATTTCATCGCCATGATTAAAAATAACTGCTTTATTTGCTGTTACAACATGCTTTTTATTTCTAATAGCTTTTAAGATCAATTCTCTTGCAACCTCAACACCACCAATCAACTCAACTACAACATCAATTTCTTTCTCTGTAACATCAAAAATATCTCTAACAATTTCAATATTTCCAGGATCACACTTTGGATTATCTCGTCTTGCACCAATAACTGAAATTTCAATATCAAGGTTACCATTTGAATTAATTAATTCCTTATTATCTATGATAGTTTTGTAAAGGCCTGTTGCTACATTACCCCAACCACATATACCAATCTTCAAAGTCTCCATAATTTATCCTTTTAACTTTTTGAGCAAATCTTCTGCTGAATAATATCCTGGTAGTAGATCTCCTGTCTCTGTAATAATTGCTGGAGTTCCAGTTATGCCTAGTTTTTTTCCAATTGCATAATGTTTTGCTACTGGTTGGGAATCACAAAAACTTAAGCTTGGATTTTTACCATTCTTGAGGTTTGTGATGGCTTTTTTTGAATCATCGGAACACCAAGCTCCCACCATCTTTGTAAAAGCATTTGTCCCCAGACCTGATCTTGGAAACGCAGCATATCTAATTGTTATACCCAAGTCATTGTACTGTTTAATTTCTTTATGTAATTTTCTGCAATAACCACAATCAACATCAGTAAAAACAGTTAATTCATATTGTTGCCTCTTAGACTCAAAGCTAATCAATTCACTAGTTTTAATTTCTTGCATTAAAGATTGCCTTCTTGTTGCAATATCTTTGTCTGTTATGTTGTTTATAACTGGTTTATTTGCATTTTGCCTATCTATTTTAAACATTTGACCAAACATAAAATAATTTCCACTTTCAGAGACATAAAGTGGCTGAATGTCACCATAATATACTTTAAAAATTCCTGGAAACTCTGATCTTTCAATAGACTCTATTTTTGATCCTTCTGGAAGGATAAAAGAGATCATTTCTTCAATCTGCTCCTTATAACAGTTTTCATCATTGCAGCTATTCATAGCATTTTCAGAAATTATATTTTGTGAAATAACAATTATTGAAAAGCATAAAGCTATAAATAAAAAATAATTTTTAAACATATTTATCCTCTGGGATGATGTTTCTTCAAGACTTCACTTAATCTTTGTTTTGCAATGTGAGTATATATTTGAGTTGTTGATAAGTCACTATGGCCTAGTAAAAGTTGTACTGATCTTAAATCAGCACCTCTATTTAATAGGTGTGTTGCAAAAGCATGTCTTAATGTATGAGGTGAAATCGAATTTTTAAGATTTTCTCTTATAAGGTATATTTTAATTCTTTGCCAAAATGCTACTCTTGATAGTTTCTTGCCTCTGTTAGAAAGAAAAATTTCTTTTGATACTGATTTATCTCTGTCAGAGATATAATCTGAGAGTGCCTCCAAGGCAGCTTCGCCAAAAGGAATCAACCTTTCTTTTTTACCCTTACCAAATACCTTTGCAACACATCTTTGCAAATCCACATCTGTTAACTTTAAATTAACTAGTTCTGATATTCTCATACCAGTTGCATATAACATTTCAATCATAGCCTTATCTCTTTTCTCTATTTTATTTGAAGTATCTGGGCTCTTTAATAATCTGTCGACCTCGTCCTCAGACATAGATGATGGAAGATATTTTTCCTTTTTTGGTGTAATAACCTCACTAATTGGTGAATTTTTTAAAATATTCTTTTTTATAAGGTATAAATATAAAGATTTAAGTGACGAGATCTTCCTGTTTACCGACGAGCTTTTTAATTTAGATTTAAATAAATATGCAATGTACTTATTTATATTGTCCTCTTTTAAGTTTAAATAATTTATATTGGGCGTTTTAGTAAGCCAATTAAGAAAAGATAAGATATCTGTTTCATAGGCTTGTACGGTATTTTGGGAGAGGCCTTTTTCTATATATAGGTAATCAAAAAAAGACCTAAGATTAGAATCTTCTTGAATGATTTTTTGCATTATTTCTATTCTAAACGTTCTTTAATTCTTGCAGATTTTCCAGATCTTTCTCTTAAATAGAATAACTTTGCTTGGCGAACGTCACCTTTTCTTTTTACCTTTATGGAATCAATCATGGGGCTATGAGTTTGGAAAGTTCTCTCAACTCCAATTCCACTAGAAATTTTTCTAACAATAAATGAGGAGTTTAATCCGCCCTTTTTGACACCCATTACAACACCTTCAAATGCTTGAAGTCTTGTTCTTTCACCTTCCCTTACCTTCACAGAAACAACAATTGTGTCTCCAGGTCTAAATTCAGGAAGGTCAGTTTTTAGCTGCTTGGTTTCAAAGTCACTTATTATTTGAGCAGAAGTTTTCTCATCCATTGAGATCTTTATT
>CACDUZ010000001.1 GCA_902556105.1 uncultured SAR86 cluster bacterium | reverse complement strand
AGACAAGACATCAAAAAAAGGGATTGGGAAAGAGATCAGGGAAGAATTCTTAAAAATGCAAAAAATAATAGTCATCCAACTAAAAATTTCAAGTAATACTGTATAATTCATCTCCGATTTGGGGGCGAACAGGGTTCGACGTTTCTACTGGACTCCGAAGCGCATGCCAAGATTGTGGTAACTCTTGTAAAACATACTACAAAAAATTTAGTTGCAAATAACGACAACTACGCTTTAGCAGCTTAATGCTAACCGATGCCAGAATTGACTATGGTTTGAAGCATCGGCAAATCACATAGTCTAGCCAAGCTGTGTTGCTTGGACACAGTTTGGTTAAATTAATCAAGCTCGCTTTTACACCCTGCTCCTCGGGTCGTAAAAGTCAAAAAGCCAATTGAGTGAGCTATGCATGTAGAAGTTAGGCTGAAGGATTGACGGACGCGGGTTCAATTCCCGCCGCCTCCACCAGTTAATATAATTATAAATATATCTATTTTGTAGATATAAATTTCATTCCTATTAAATATAAACTTATATAAGATGAATTCACATACACCTAGGGGGTGCAAAATGAAAAAGTCTTTTTATTTTTTAACGTTAATGAGTTTTTTAATCATTCCATTCTCAGTAGAAATGAATGGTCAGGAATCGAGTAGAGCTTCAGCTTTGATTGAGGAAGTGATTACAACTGCTCGTAAAAAAGTCGAAGCTGAGCAAGAAGTTCCAATATCAATTACTTCTATTTCATCAGATCAAATTGAGGTCTTAAAAATTAGGGACCTCACTGAAATTACTTCTATACCAAATGTTTCTTTGGATGAAATTGGAACTTCAAATCATGTTCCTAACTTTCAAATAAGAGGATTAGGACATAATTCATCTATTGCTTCAGTGGAATCTCCTGTTGCGATGATAAATGATGGTGTCTATGTTGGTAATGGTCTCGTATCTGATGGATTTGATATTGAGAGTATTCAAGTGCTTAGAGGCCCTCAAGGAACGGTTATGGGTAAAAACTCAATTGGTGGTGCCGTCCTAGTTAATACAAAAAATCCTGGAGATACATGGGAATCAACTATGAGATTGGCTTATGATGGATTTGGAAACCCTGGTGGGATGAATAAATATGTTCAGTTTGCCTCCGGTGGCCCTTTATCAGATAAATTAAAAGTTAGAGCTGTTGTGCACACTAACGATAACGAAGGTTGGCATAGAAATAACTTTAATAATACACCTCATGGTGAGATTGAATCTACTATGTTTAGAGGGACTGTTCTTTTGAGTCCATCTGATTCACTTGATATTAGTCTAAAATATCTAAGCCAAGAAACTGATGGTGATGGTCCTTCAGCACAATGCTTTCAACTGTTTGAAGGAGGCCCTGCCTGCCTTAATCCCGCTTTTAATAGAGATAGAAATGCCTTTGATTTAAATATTAATGAAGAGGGATTTCTAGAAGATGAGGTTAGTTCATTGACTTTAAAAGTAGAAAAAGATGTTGATTTTGGTAATGGCCTAATTACTTATATCTATGGAGATAGTTCAACTGAAATGCAAAGTATGGGAGATATTGATGGATTGCCTATATTTATTTTTCATGCTCCACAAGAACTTGAGGATGATTACAGCTCTCATGAAATAAGATTTAATGGTTCTTTTGAAAATTTTGATCTCTTGGTAGGTTATGCTACTTTTGATAGAGATCTTATGTTCCATGAAATGAGACTCTTACCGGCTACATTAGGTGGTACTGAATGGAATGGTGGTGGTACACAAAATGTAGAAACAACAGCATTTTTTGCAACTATTGAAAAACCTCTCAGTGAAAAACTTATTGTTGATGTTGGTATAAGGGTTACTGATGAGGACAAATCAGTTTCAGTTGCATCTTTGTCCGCTGGTGTTACTGCTTTAGCAACAGGTGGGCCAAGCAATATTTACTTCTTAGGAAGCAGGAACCCATCTGATATAAGAACTCCTGCTCAAGCTAGCTGTAGAATATTTACTGGTGGATGTCTCAGAGATTTTATTGATTCTGACTCATGGAGTAGTACATCTCCTAGAGTGGGCTTAACTTATATTGCTGATGAAGATACAACCTACTATGGCTACTATGCAATTGGTTACAGATCAGGTGGTTATAATATGAGAAATACTGCTATTCTTGCTCTAACTCCTGATAAAGGTCCAGGACCTTATGACCAGGAAGAGGTTTCAACCTTTGAAATAGGTATGAAAAAATCTTTTGATAAAGGTAGATTGAATCTTGCATACTTCTCTTCCGAGCTTACAGACATGCAGAGAGTTCTTAATGAAGCTGGTCCAGCTGGTCCTGTTCAGTATATTAAAAACACAGGAACTGCTTCTATGAGCGGGCTTGAAGTTGATCTGGTGTATCTTCTTCAAGATGATTTGGTTCTAAACTTTTCACTGGGAAGTCTTGATGCTGAATATGATAAGGTTACTTTTGATATCAGTGGTGACGGTGTTATTGATGGAACTGATTTAGCCTTAAAACTCCCAAGAGCTGCAGACATCACTTACTCAGTTGGCTTAACAAAAGATTTCAATGTTAAATCTTGGGCAGCGAGTGCCAGAGTTTCATACTCTTATAGAGATGAGATTGCATATAACGACAATAATCTTGGCATGATTGATGAACAAGACATTCTTGATATTGGAGTTGATTTCTACTCTCCATCAGAACAGATTAATATCGGCGTATATGGAAAAAATATGAGAGATACTGTGAAACATGGTAACGTAAGTCCAGTAAGTTGGGGTTCTTTTTCACCCTTGATGACTGGTAAAGTTGTTGGAGTTGAATTAGTTTATAATTTCTAATTCAGATTAAGATAAAAAGGCAGCATATAGCTGCCTTTTTTTTGGATATGCGATAAATATAGACATATGCTCAATTCATCTTTAAACTACGCATCTTAATTATGGCTAATTCAAAACAAGCAATTAAAAGAGCAAGACAAAACTCTGATAGATATAAGCTCAGGCATGCACAACGTTCTGTTGTTAGAACCGCTGTGAAGGCTGTAAGAGCTGATATTGAGTCACAAGATAAAACTAAGGCTAGTGAATCACTTAAGAAAGCTCAAAAAATAATTGATACTGCAGCTTCAAAGAATGTACTTCATAAAAATGCTGCCGCAAGAACTAAAAGCAGATTAGCTAAAGCCGTTAAAGAGCTAAGCTAAATCAGATTTATTATCTAAAACTTCTGTTTCAAGAGACTTCAAGAGCTCCTTAGTGCCCTCACCGGTTGCAGCCGAAATAAAAAAAATATCTTTTGATGAAAAATTTAATTCTGTTTCTATTTCTTTTTGTATTATGTCTAATTCTTCATCTTGAATAAGATCTATCTTATTGCAAATTATCCAAGAGACTTTTTGAGTAAGATCATCTTTAAATGAATCTAATTCGTTTTTTAAGAGGGTGATTTGTCTTACAGGAGATAATTCTTCTGATGGATATAAGTCGACAAAGATAAGCAATAGACCTGTTCGTGATATATGCTTTAAGAATTTTATTCCTAAGCCAGCTCCAGAAGAGGCACCTTCAATTAGTCCGGGTATATCCGCAATTACATAACTTGATTCATTGCCTTTAATTGTTCCAAGATGAGGTCTTAAAGTTGTAAAAGGATAATCTCCAATCTTAGGTTTTGCTGAAGAGACCTTATTTAAAAAAGTTGACTTTCCAGCATTTGGAAACCCTACTAGACCGACATCAGCCAAAGACTTAAGCTCAAGCCTAATAGATCTTTTTTCTCCCTCAAATCCTGGAGTACATTTTCTTGGCGCCTGATTCGTGCTTGATTTAAATTTGGCATTACCCATCCCACCGTCTCCACCTTTTGCAATAAGATAATGTCCAGCTTTGTCGTTGCAATCAATAAGCTCTTGATCAGTTAATTCATCATAAATAACTGTGCCTAAAGGAACTTCTATAATTAAATCAACCCCAGCAGCTCCAAATTTCTTTTTACCAGCTCCTCTTTGGCCGTTCATAGCATTAAATATTTTCTTATTTTGAAAGTCTATTAAAGTATTTATATTTGTATTTACTTTAAAATAAATATTTCCACCCTTTCCTCCGTCTCCTCCGTCCGGACCTCCAAAAGGTATATACTTTTCTCTTCTAAAGCTGGATGCTCCAGAACCACCATCTCCCGCCTTGATTTCGAGATAGGCCTCGTCGATGAAATTCATTTGATTTGGTTATTGTGGAATAACGTTTGCCGTTTTTCTTTTCTTTGGACCTTTGTAAGTAAACTGAACAGTACCAGGAGATTTTGCAAATAAAGTATCATCTTTGCCAATTCCCACATTTATACCAGGGTGAGTATTTGTACCTCTTTGACGAATAAGAATTTCGCCAGCTTTTACAACCTGACCTCCGAAACGTTTAACCCCTAGTCTTTTAGAATTGGAATCTCTTCCATTCTTACTCGATCCACCTGCTTTTTTATGTGCCATTACTTACTCTCTAATTTAATATTTTTGATTTCAATTTCAGAATGCTTAGCCCTGTGGCCAATTTTTCTCATGCTGTGTTTTCTTCTTCTAAAACGCAAAATAGATATTTTTTCTGCTTTAACAACATCTTTAATTTCAGCAGTAACCTTTACATTATCTAAATAAGGCTGTCCTACTTCTACATTATCGCCATCTACATATAATAAAACATTATCGAAAGTTATCTTTTTACCAACCTCATCCTTGAGAAGATCGACCGATAAAATCATACCTTTTTCAACTTTATGTTGTTTCCCGCCTGTTTCTATGACTGCATACATAATATAATCCTTAAAAGCTCGCAAAATATACGCTTTAATGAAGAATTTATCAATACTTAAACAAAACTTTGATCTATTAAATAAACAAAAATGACTTTAAATAGCACTTTTACAAAGGAATTAGAAGTTGTAGAGAACTTAATCAAAAAAGATTTGAATAAAGAAAATATAATTTCTGGTCTCTATAAATATATCTTTAAGTCTAGCGGAAAGAAAATGCGTGCTAGGCTTAGCCTTATATCATCATCAATATTTAAGCACAAAGATAGGTATAAGCTTGCTGCCATAATTGAGCTTCTTCATACAGCAACTCTGGTGCATGACGATGTGGTCGATAACTCTCCTACTCGAAGAGGCAACAAATCAGTAAACAGCATTTGGACAAATTCACATGGAGTTCTTATTGGAGATTATATTTACTCTAAGGCATTTATATTAATGGTTGAAATAGGAAATAAGAAGATTCTTAAGGAGCTTGCCAATGCAACAAACGATATCTCTCAAGGTGAGTTAATTCAGCTAGATGCTATTAATAATATCGATATAACATTAAATAAGCTTAAAAAAATTAGCTACTATAAAACAGGAAGATTATTTGAAGCCTCTGCAAAAACTGGAGCATTGCTCTCAAAGATTAATAAGTCATATATAGACAACATCACTGAATGTGCAAAAAATTTAGGCATTTTATTTCAAATAAAAGACGATCTACTAGATTACTCAAAAAATATGGGTCTTGGAAAACCCTCCTTTCAAGACTTAAGGGAAGGAAAAGTAACATATCCATTCTTTTTTGCATTTAAGAACGCTAGTTTAGAGGATCAAAAAAAATTGAAAGGTTTTCTTGGCACCAAAAAACTGAATGAAAAAAAGGCTAAATCACTCATTGATGATTTAAGTGGGATTAAAAAAACACAACAGTTGGCTGAGAAATATCATATTAAAACAATAGAATGTGCAAAAAGAATTAAAAATAAGTCTGTATGTAAAGAAATGATAGAATTAGCAAATGTTGCAATTAATAGGGAAAAATAATGTTTAGCCCAAAAAATTCTTATTCAAAAGAGGATCTTGTTGCTTGTTCAAATGGAGATCTTTTTACAAAGGATGGTGATGGCAGGCTACCATCAGATCAGATGTTAATGTTTGATGAAATAATAAATATTGATGATCATTCTGGAAATTTCAACAAGGGATCTATTGAAGCAGAATTAAATATAAATCCTGATTTATGGTTCTTTAAATGTCATTTTAAAGAGGACCCTGTAATGCCAGGATGTCTTGGTTTAGATGCTATGTGGCAATTGTTAGGATTTTATCTTTTATGGACTGGTTTACCTGGAATTGGGAGAGCTCTTGGTGCTGATAATGTTAAATTCTTTGGGCAAGTTCTTCCCAGTGCTGAAAAAGTAAATTATAAATTAGATATAAAGAGAGTGATTAATAGAGGTGCTATAGTTGGACTTGCAGACGGCGAAATGTCTGTTGATGGTAGAAAAATTTATAGTGCAGAAAAGTTAAAGGTTGGATTGTTTAAAGATCCAAGTAATTTCTAATGACAAATGTAGTTGTAACTGGAATGGGAATTAAATCTTGCATAGGTAACTCCTATCAAGATGTTGTTGAAAGCCTTCAAACCGGAAAGTCTGGAATTATTTTTAATGAAACTTATTCTGAAATGGGCTTTAGAAGTTGTGTTTCTGGATCATTAAATATAAACCTCTCTGAGCATATTGATAGGAAATTATTAAGGTTTATGGGTGAGTCTGCGGGGTATGCATATCTTGCAACCAAAGATGCATTAGATATGGCTGGTATACAAGAAAATCAATTAGATTCTCCAAGAATCGGAATTGTGGCAGGATCAGGTGGAGCCTCAACTAGAATTATGGTTTCAAGTGGTGACATTGCAAGAGAAAAAGGACCAAAAAGGATTGGTCCATATGGTGTTACTAAGAGCATGTCTAGTTCAATATCTGCAATTATTGCTACTGCTTTAAAATTAAAAGGTATTAATTACTCAATCTCTTCTGCGTGCGCAACTAGTGCTCATTGTATAGGTCATGCAGCAGATTTAATTAGAAGTGGTCAACAAGACATAGTTATTGCTGGAGGAAGTGATGACGAGCACTGGAGTTCATCTTGTTTGTTTGATGCAATGGGCGCCCTCTCCTCAAACTTTAATTCTGATCCAGTCTTAGCCTCAAGACCATACGATTCAAATAGAGATGGTTTTGTAATTTCTGGTGGATCAGGAATGATTATCTTAGAAGAAGAGGAACATGCAAAAAAAAGAGGAGCGAAGATACTGGCAAAATTATCAGGATACTTTGCAAACTCAGATGGCTATGACATGGTTGCTCCCTCAGGTGAAGGCGCTATAAGATGTATGGAAGGTGCGATTAAAAACTCTGGAGTTCAAATTGATTATATAAATACTCATGGGACAAGTACTCCTGTTGGAGATGTTGCAGAATTGAAAGCTATCAAAAAACTCTTTAATTCCGACTCTCCAATGATCAGTTCAACTAAATCAATGACAGGACATTCCCTTGGGGCAACTGGAGCACATGAAGCGATATATTCAATTATGATGCTAAATGAAAATTTTATAGCTCCATCGATAAATATTGAATCCTTATGTGATGAAGCTAAGGGGCTTAATATTATTACTGAAACAAAAGATGTAAATATAGATAATGTACTAAGTAACTCTTTTGGCTTTGGTGGAACAAATGCTAGTCTTGTGATTAGCAGGTATTAATAATCTAAAGTGACTTGAGGCTAGTAAAGACTAAATAAAGATTCTTTTGTGTAAGGCTTAACATCGCTTAGCCTTCCAGTCTTCATTTTTATTACCCAATCTGGGTCAGCAATTAAAGCTCTACCCACTGCAATTAATTCATATTTATTCTGTGATATATCTTCAATTGCTCTATCTATGCTAGTAGGATTTGCTGAAGCTGTCATATCAATAAAATCTGTGTCTAACCCAACACTGCCAACCCCAATTGTTGTGATATTAGATATTTTTTTTGTCCAATAAGCCAGATTCTCATCAGAATTGGGGAATTCTCTTTCCCAAAACCTCCTCATACTTGAATGAAGATAGTCTAAACCAGCATTTACAGGAGGCATAATCACTTTTTCAAGTTCTTCTGATGTGTCTGCAAGCTTTGCATTAAAATCATGTTGCTTCCATTGTGAAAATCTCAGCCCAACTATAAAATCATCACTAACTCTAGATCTTATTGCTTTAATAATATCAGTAACAAATTTGGATCTCTTGTCAGTTGTTCCTCCATACTCATCTTTTCTGATATTTGTTCCTTCCCAGAAAAAATTATCTATTAAATATCCATGCGCTCCATGAACTTCTATGCCATCAAAACCAATTTTTTCACAAAACTCAGCATCCGAAGCATAAGCTTCTATGGTTTCCTCGATATCTTTTAATGTCATCTCATGTGCTACTTTTTTTCCTGGTTTAACTAGTCCGGATGCTGTGTAACCTGGAACTTCAGGATCCGGTCCCATACCAAGTTTTCTAAATCCACCGCAATGCCATAATTGAGCTATAACTGAACCATTATTATCTTTTATCCCATTTACTACTTTTTTCCAGCCATCTCTTGCTTTTTCTGTATCCAACCTAGGAACATTTGGATATGCGCTTGAAGCCTTGTGACTCACTTCAATTCCCTCAGTTATAATTAATCCAACTTCTCCTCTAGCTCTTCTTTCATAATAACTTGCAACTTCATCAGTAGGTATTCCATCTGGTGACTGATTTCTTGTCATCGGAGCCATGACTATCCTATTTCTTAAGTTTAAGTTTTTTAATTTGTAAGGTTCAAATAACATTTAATTATCCTTAAATTTTGATTTTCTCCAGGGAAAAGCATCTGGAAAATCTTTTGTAATCTTATTTTTAAAAAACTGACTTTCTTTTTTCTAAAAAAGACATAACGCCCTCCTTTGCATCATCTGATGCTCCTCTTGAATCTATTAATTTACTTTCAATCTCGTGTGCATGCTCGGGATCTTCTTCAGCTGATAAGGACCATAGCATATGTCTTGTCATGGCGACTGAAACAGGTGCGCTGGAATCACAGAGCAAATCAGACATCTCATAAGCTTTTTTCATAAGCTCACTTTCATCAACTAAATAATTAATCAAGCCGATCTTTAAAGCATCAGATGCATCAATAATTTTTCCTGAATAACAGAGCTCTAATGCCATAGGTATCCCAATAATTTTTGGCAAGAACCAACTTGCACATCCATCTGGAACGATCCCTCTTTTAGCAAATACAAAACCAAACCTAGATTTACTTGATGCTATTCTTATGTCTGCAGGCAATTGCATTGTTGCACCAACACCAACCGCATCTCCATTGCATGCAGCAATAACAGGTTTAAGAGAATTATAAATTTTTAAAGATAAAATACCCCCAGCATCTCTTCTAAAATCAGATTCATATTTTGCTTTTGTATCAAAGCTCTTATCAAATGTTTTTTCTCCAAGAGATAGATCAGCTCCAGCACAAAATGCTCTTCCTGAACCTGTTATTATTAAGGATTTGATATTATCGTTTTTATTTACTTGATCGATTGCATCCAACATATCATCAAGCATCTGCATATTAAATGCATTAAGCTTCTTTGGCCTATTTAATTTTAGAACTCCAGCAGAATTTTGCTCTTCAAGAATAATAGTCTTATATTCTTTTAACAAAATTGAAAGTTAGAACGGGATATCATCATCTGTTAGGCCAGACCCACTATCTTCCTCTGGAAAGGGTGCATTAGAAGCTTCATTATTTTGAGGTGAGGAATCTGATGAACTCCTTGATCCTAACATTGTTAATTGATTGCCTAAAACCTCAGTTGTCCATCTATCGTTGCCATCTTTGTCTTGCCATTTTCTAGTTTGAATTTTTCCCTCAATATAAACACTTGAACCTTTATCTAGATATTTTTCTGCGATTTCAGCTAAATTTCCAAAGAAAACAACCCTATGCCACTCTGTCTTATCTCTATTTTCGCCACTTTCCTTATCTTTCCATGATTCAGTAGTTGCAATTGATATATTTGCTACAGCTGTTTGAGTTGCTGTGTACCTCATTTCTGGTTTTTGTCCTAAATTACCAACTAAAATTACTTTATTTACGCCTCTGCTCATAATTACCTCTTATAATATGTAGAAGTTTAACCTAATTTAATTTTTTCATCACGGAATTTTTTTTCACATGGATAGTATTTTTATCAAAGGTGCGAGAACTCATAATTTAAAAAATGTCAGTCTCGAAATACCTAGAAACAAAATAATAGTAATTACTGGATTATCTGGTTCAGGAAAATCATCCCTAGCTTTTGATACTCTATATGCAGAAGGTCAAAGAAGGTATGTTGAATCACTATCTACTTACGCAAGAAGATTCTTATCAATGATGGAAAAACCAGATGTGGATCAAATTGAAGGACTTTCTCCTGCAATATCGATAGAACAGAAATCAACATCTCATAATCCAAGGTCTACTGTTGGAACTGTTACAGAAATTTATGATTATTTAAGGTTGTTGTATTCAAGAATTGGAACTCCTGTATGTCCTGATCATAATGAAGAGTTAAAAGCAAAGACGGTGTCTGAAATTTGTGATGAAATTTTAAAATTAAAGGAAAATACAAAAATTATGATAATGGCTCCTGTGGTTAGAGGAAAAAAAGGAGAGCATCTTGCCATTTATGAAGACCTTCGTAAAAGTGGCTATGTAAGAGTTAAGGTAAATGGTGTCGTTTATCCTATTGAGGAGTTTCCAGATCTAGAAAAAAATAAAAAGCATGATATTTCAGCAGTTATAGATAGGCTTGTGATCAAATCTGGTGATGAGATTAGATCTAGAATATCTGAATCTATAGAAACATCATTATTGCTATCTGATGGATTGGTGGAAATAGAAGAGATTGACTCAAAATCAGTCGTCTTACATTCATCTAACTTCTCCTGTTCTCAATGCGGCTATGCCATTCCTGAGTTAGAACCTAGAATGTTTTCATTCAATAATCCATATGGGGCGTGTATCAGATGTGATGGTCTTGGTGTTATTCAGTACTTTAATGAGAAAAGATTAATACAAGATCAAGAAGTTTCTATAGCAAATGGAGCTATTAAAGGCTGGACAAGAAGAAATAGATTCTACTATTACCAATTAAGATGTTTAAGTAACCATTTTGATTTTTCTCTTACTACAAAATGGGGTGATTACCCACAAGATATAAAAGATATTATTTTATGGGGGACTAAAGAGAAGATAGATTTTTCTCATAGATTTAGAAGTGGGAGTAGGATAATTAGGAAACATAAATTTGAAGGTGTAATCCCAAGTACTGAGAGAAGATTTAAAGAAACAGACTCTGAATATATAAGAAATGAACTAGCTAAACTAATGTCCGAAAGTGAATGTGATGAATGTGGAGGATCAAGGTTAAATATTAATTCCAGAAATGTTTTTATTAATAATACTCAAATACATCAGATTACATCTATGCGAATAAATGACTCATTAAGTTTTGTTAAGAATATGAAACTAGAAGGATCAAAGAAAAAGATAGCTGAAAAAATACTTAAGGAGATTGTGGATAGGTTAACATTTCTTGAGGATGTTGGTTTGAGTTACCTTACTTTAGAAAGAAGTGCTGAAACGCTTTCTGGTGGTGAGGCTCAAAGAATAAGATTGGCTAGTCAAATTGGATCAGGGCTTGTTGGAGTTACCTATGTTTTGGATGAGCCATCTATTGGACTTCATCAAAGAGATAATACAAAACTAATAAAAACATTAAATAATTTAAAGGATCTTGGAAATACTGTGATTGTTGTTGAGCATGACGAAGAAGCAATTAGGTCAGCGGATCATATTATTGATATTGGTCCAGGAGCAGGAAAACATGGGGGAGAAATTTGTGCTCAAGGAGATTTAAATTCAATTCTAAAAAATAAAAACTCAATTACTGCAAAATACTTATCCGGTAAAAAGAAAATAAAAATACCCACAAAGCGAGTAAAACCTTCAGATAAAAAAATTAAAATTATTAATGCATCCGAGAATAATTTAAAAGAAATTACGGTTGAAATTCCAGTTGGGTTATTCACTTGTATTACTGGAGTTTCAGGATCAGGTAAATCATCTTTAATAAATCAGACATTACTTCCTATTAGCTCTTTTATGTTAAATAAATCAAAGCTCTCAAAAGAAATCAAATGTGAAAAAATTGAGGGTTTGGACAATCTTGATAAAGTAATTAGTATTGACCAATCTCCTATTGGAAGAACTCCTAGGTCTAATCCTGCAACATATACAGGGCTCTTCTCACAC
Source organism: uncultured SAR86 cluster bacterium (assembly GCA_902556105.1). Taxonomy (GTDB): domain Bacteria; phylum Pseudomonadota; class Gammaproteobacteria; order Magnimaribacterales; family D2472; genus SAR86A. Next base: position 148,749 of record CACDUZ010000001.1, on the reverse strand, counting down.
ATAAGAGATCTTCTTTCACAAACTGTTGAAGCTAGGTCAAGAGGCTATAAACCTGGCAGGTTTAGTTTTAATGTTAAGGGTGGAAGGTGCGAAGCCTGTCAAGGTGACGGAATGATAAAAGTTGAGATGCATTTTCTTGCCGACGTTTATGTAAAATGTGATGTTTGTCAGGGTGACCGATATAACGAACAAACACTAGAGGTAAAATATAAAGATAAAAATATTACTGATATTCTTAACATGACTGTTGAAGATGCTCTAGTTTTTTTCGATGCTCACCCTTCTATTAAAAAGAAACTTATGACATTAAATGATGTAGGCTTGGGATATATAACTCTTGGGCAGTCTGCATTGACTCTATCTGGTGGCGAAGCTCAAAGAATAAAGCTCTCTAAGGAGCTTTCGAAGCGAAGCACAGGCAAGACATTGTTTGTTCTAGATGAACCTACAACTGGATTACATTTTGCAGATATAGAGCTACTTTTAAGCGTTTTAGAAAGATTAAAGGCACAAGGTAATACTGTTGTGGTTATAGAACATAACTTAGATGTGATTAAAACATCAGATTGGGTTATTGACCTTGGGCCTGAAGGCGGATCAGATGGAGGAATGATTGTTGCAGAAGGTAGTCCTGAAGAAGTAGCTAAGAAGAAAGACTCATTTACTGGAAAATTTCTAAAGGAAGTATTAAGTTAAGCTGCTGACTCTTCTTCCTTTAACTCAGGTTCATCTGAAGTACTTTCGTCTTCCATTTTTCTGTCAACAAGTTCAATATATGCCATATCAGCCTTATCACCAGGTCTAAAACCAGCCTTTATTATTCTTGTGTACCCGCCTTTTCTGTCTTTTGCATTAACAGATATTTCACTAAAGAGCTTTGCGACCGCTTGATCTGATCGTAATTTACTGAACACATGCCTTCTGTTAGCAACTGTATCCTCTTTGCCGATTGTGATTAAGGGTTCAACAAACTTTCTTAGTTCTTTAGCTTTAGGGAGTGTTGTTTTAATAATATCCTGCTCAATTAAAGCAATTGCTAAATTTTTAAACAATGCTTTTCTATGTGCAGAATTTCTATTAAGTTTTCTTCCAGATTTTCTATGTCTCATTTTTTATCCTACTGGAGGCCAGTTTTCAACATTCATACCAAGTGATAATTCCTTAGAAGCTAGAACGTCTTTAATTTCATTTAAAGATTTCTTACCTAAATTAGGAGTTTTCAACAAATCAAACTCAGATCTATGAATTAAATCGCCAATTAGGAAAATACTTTCAGCTTTTAAACAATTAGTTGATCTAACTGTAAGCTCAAGCTCCTCTATAGATCTAAGTAAAATTGGATCAAAGTCGTTCTGATCTTTTTTAGCTTCTTGTTCAGCTATTGCATCTAAATCAACAAAAGCACTCAACTGTTGTTGAAGAATAGTTGCTGAATGTTCTATAGCCATTTTTGGATCCAGAGTTCCATCTGTTTCAAGTTCCACTACTAATTTATCTAAATCAGTTCTCTTTCCAGATCTTGCATTATCAACTGTGTATGAAACTCTTTTAACTGGGCTATAAGATGCGTCAACCTTTAATGCGCCAACTATAGAATCTTCATCCTCTCTTAGATCTGCTGGCTCGTAACCCCTTCCTGTCTTAACAGTAAGAGTCATTTTGAGATTAATTTTGTCGACAATGGTAGCAACATGAAAATCTTGATTAACCAATTCAACATTTCCTGGTGCTTCAAAAGATGATGCTAGAACATCACACGGTCCCTTTACATCTAATGTTACTTCAGCTGAGTCGCCCTCTATCAAATTAATAGGCATGTCTTTGATATTTAAAAGAATATCTATAACATCTTCTCTAACGCCTTCAATAGTACTATATTCATGAGAAATACCATCAATAGCAACATCAGTTACTGCTGCTCCAGGCATTGAAGATAGTAAAATTCTTCTTAGGGCGTTACCTAATGTATGACCAAAGCCACGCTCCAAAGGCTCTAATGTTACCTTTGACAATGTTGGTGAAGCGTCATCAACCTGGATTTCAGTTGGTACTAATAGGTCTATTACTGATGTTTGCATAATTTTCTCCGTCTTTATACTTTTATTTTGAGTAAAGCTCAACAATAAGATTTTCGTTAATTTCTGTACTTAAATCAGTTCTGTCTGGCACCGATTTAAATACCCCTTTAAAATTTTTGTCATCAACTTCTATCCAATCGCATTCTTCTCTTGTTGCAGCAATTTTTAATGCTGCAGCAATTCTAAGATGTCCCTTTTTAGATTCTCTTACTTCTATTTCATCCCCAGCTTGAACTTGATATGAAGGTATATTTACCACTTTTTTATTTACTAGAAATGCTTTGTGAGAAACCATTTGACGGGCTTCTGCTCTGGTAGATCCAAATCCCATTCTATAAACAACATTATCTAATCTTTTTTCTAATAAAGATAATAAATTCTCACCAGTGTTTCCTTTCAAAGAGGCAGCTTTTTTATAATAATTTCTAAATTGCTTTTCTAAAACACCGTACATTCTTCTGACTTTCTGTTTTTCTCTTAGCTGGAGGCCATAATCAGATAGTCTTCCTCTTCTTGCACCATGAACACCTGGCACGGCATCCATATTACATTTTGATTCAATAGCTCTTACACCACTTTTAAGGAATAAGTCTGTTCCCTCTCTTCTTGAAAGTCTTAACGATGGTCCTCTATATCTAGCCATTTAATTCTCCTTTAAACTCTTCTTTTTTTGGATGGTCTGCAGCCATTATGTGGAAGCGGTGTCACATCTGTAATACTTTTAATTTTTAAGCCGCATGCATTTAGAGATCTAATTGCAGACTCTCTTCCACCACCAGGTCCTTTAACTTTTACATCCAAATTAATCATTCCAAATTCTTTGGCAGCATTTCCAGCTTTGTCTGCTGCAATCTGTGCTGCAAAAGGAGTGCTTTTTCTTGAACCTTTAAAGCCAGATCCTCCAGAGGTTGCCCAACAAACGGTATTACCTTGTTTGTCAGTTATAGTAACTATTGTGTTATTAAACGAAGAATGAATATGGGCCACTCCATCTGTAACAACTTTCTTATTCTTTTTTCCTTTTACTGCCATTTTTATCCTCTCATTGGTTTCTTGGGCCCTTTTCTAGTTCTAGCATTATTTTTAGTATTTTGACCTCTTGTCGGTAATTTCCTTCTATGCCTTATACCTCTGTAGCTTGCTAAGTCCTGAAGTCTCTTGATATTGGTACTAACATTCCTTCTTAGGTCTCCTTCTACAACATATGATGCAAGTGCACCTCTAATACTTTCAACCTCTTCTTCTGTTAAATCTGAGATCTTTCTTGTGTAGTCAATTTTAAGATCTAAGCAGATATTTTGAGCTGTCTTTCTTCCTATCCCATATATGTGAGTTAAAGAAATTTCAACATGCTTGTTTTCTGGAACATTTACTCCTGCAATCCTAGCCATAATTAACCCTGCCTCTGTTTATGTTTTTGATCTGTTGTACAGATGACGTATAAGACACCTTTTCTTCTTACAATTTTGCAATTTCTACAGATTTTTTTTACTGATGCTTTAACTTTCATATTATCTTTTATAGTTTTTTAAATTTGCTTTTTTCATTAATGATGCGTACTGAGACGACATCATATGAGATTGAACTTGTGCCATAAAATCCATAAGCACCACAACGATAATCAATACTGATGTTCCACCTATCGAAATAGTTGGAGAAATGCCTGCAAAATTTATTAGTGCTAAAGGTAGTAAGCATATCAATGTTAAATATATTGCTCCAAAGACTGTCAATCTAGCTAGAACAGAATCTATATAATTAGCCGTTTGTTCACCCGGCCTAATTCCTGCTATGTAAGCACCAGACCTTTTTAAATTATCAGAGACATCTTTTGTATTAAATGTTAGAGCAAGCCATATAAAACAAAAACTAATTATTAGTCCTGCAAATACTAAAATGTATAAAGGCTGTCCGGGATTGAGAGCTAATGAAAAGCTTTGAAGAAATCCTAAAGATTCATATTCACCAAACCAGGTAGATAATGAAGCTGGGAAAAGTAAAAATGTACTTGCAAAAATTGCTGGAATTACTCCGGCCATATTAACCTTAAATGGTAGATGGCTAGACTGCGCTTGCATTAGTTTTCTTCCCTGTTGTCTTTGCGCGTAGTTTACAGTGATTCTTCTTTGTCCTCTTTCAATAAATACAACTACTGCTATAACAGCCATCGAAAGAAGCCCGATGCCTATTAGAAGAAGTATGCTTAAGTCACCCTGTCTAGATTGTTCTAAAGCTTGACCAATTGCACCAGGAATTCCAGTAAGAATACTTGTTGCAATAATAATTGAGATACCGTTTCCAATGCCTCTTTCTGAAACTTGCTCACCTAACCACATAAGAAACATAGTTCCAGCCACAACAGAAAATACTGCTGAAACAAAAAATGATGGGCCTGGTACGTAAGCAAGTCCACTTGCTGAAAGCGTTACAGCAAGAGCAGAAGCTTGAATAAATGCTAATACGGCTGTCCCGTATCTTGTATATTGTGTGATTGTATTTCTACCAGCTTGACCATCTTTTTTAAGTTCTTGAAGATAAGGAATTGAATTTGAAAAGAGCTGCATAATAATTGCTGAAGAAATATATGGGACAACATTTAACGCAAAGATACTCATTCTCTCGAGCGCTCCACCAGAAAACAAATTAAACATTTCAATAATTGTTCCTTGATTTTGTTGAAACAATGCAGCTAATCTATCTGGATCAATTCCAGGAATAGGAATATGGGTGCCAATTCTATAAACAAGAATTGCGAAGAAAACGAATCTTAAACGTTTCCAAAGATCACTCATATTTCCTTGTTCAGCCATTACTCTTTATTAACCTCAATCTCAGAATCATTTTTATTGCTTTCAATCTGATCATTAGCTTTGCTAGCAACAATCATTCCACCAGCATTTTCAATAGATTCCTTTGCACCTTTCGTAAGGTTTATCCCCTCTATTGTTATCTTGGATGTAACAGCCGTATTCCCAAAAATTTTAACTTTTTTTATGGATTTCCCTATTAACTTATTTTCTTTTAAAGTTTCTAAGTTAACTGTTTCCATGCCATCAATATTTTTAATGTTTACTTCTTTAAAGTTATTATTAACTCTTGAAGAAAAGCCAAACTTCGGTAACCGCATTTGAAGTGGCATTTGCCCGCCCTCAAAACCTAATCTAATATTTCCACCAGATCTTGATTTTTGACCTTTATGGCCTCTACCTGCAGTTTTACCAGTTCCAGAACCTATACCTCGTCCGACTCTCTTTCTATTTTGAGATGTGCCGACACTGGCCAAAGAATTAAGATTCATCTTATTTTTTATTTCTTCATTCATTTTAGCTTTCCAATATCTCTAACATATCTGAAATTTTATTAATCATTCCTCTGTTGCTTGGGGTATCTATAACAGAAACTGTCTGATTTAATTTCTTAAAACCTAACCCTTTTATACAAAGCTTATGTTTTTTCATTCTTCCAATACCGCTTTTAATTAATTTAATTTTTAATGTCTCTTCTTTGCTCATGATATTTCTTCAAGTTTTTTGCCTCTTCTAGAAGCAACTGTTTCAGGAGATTCCATTTCTTTTAATGCATTAATTGTAGCTCTGACAACATTAACTGGATTTGTAGACCCATAACACTTGGCTAAAACATTTTGCACTCCTGCAAGTTCAAGAACTGCTCTCATAGCTCCACCGGCAATTATCCCCGTACCTTCTGATGCTGGCTGCATGTATACCTTTGCAGAGCCATGTTTTGCTTTAATTGGATACCATAGCGTTGTGTTATTTAGCTCAACTTCTATCATAGCCCTTCTAGCATTTTCCATAGCTTTTTGTATTGCAATTGGAACTTCTTTGGCCTTACCTCTTCCAAATCCAACTCTTCCATTGCCATCACCAACCACTGTTAATGCTGTGAACCCAAATATTCTTCCACCTTTAACAACTTTAGCAACTCTATTAACCTGAACAAGCTTCTCTTCTAGTGCGTCAACTTGTTGAGTATTCATAGCTTTATTTTCTTTCATTTTTTTAAAACTCCAGTCCTGCATTCCTAGCTGAATCAGCTAGAGCCTTAATACGGCCATGATATTTATAACCTGCTCTATCAAAAACTACCTTTTTAATCCCATTTTCAATTGCTCTTTCAGCAACTTTTTTTCCAACTTCGACTGCTGCATCTAGATTATTTGATTTAATTTTTGAGTCTTTTTCATTTGTTGAAGCAGAAACAATAACTTTTGATCCTTGGCTATCAAAAACCTGAGCATAAAAATGTCTTGAAGATCTGAATACAGTTAGTCTTGGAGAATCTTGATTTCTGATTAAGGCGCGAGACTTTCTTGCTCTTCTTAATCTTGTAATATTTTTAATACTCATTATCCTGCCCCAGCTGCTTTTTTAGCTTCTTTTCTTTTTACATGTTCATCCGAATATCTAACCCCTTTACCCTTATATGGTTCGGGTGGTCTAAATGCTCTAATCTCAGCAGCAACTTGTCCTAATATTTGCTTGTTATAACTTTTTAGAACAACTTCAGTCTGTGATGGTGTTTCAACATCAACACTATCCGGTAATTGATATTTAACCGGATGAGAGAAACCTAATGTTAATTCTAGTAATTTTCCAGAGGCTTTTGCTCTATAACCAACGCCAATTAACTCTAGTTTTTTTTCATAACCCTCTGAAACGCCTATTATCATATTGCTCACTAATGATCTTGTGGTTCCACCAAGAGCAATTGATTTTTGATTAGACTCATCATATTTAACTGTAATAACATTTTCTTGGATATCTAATGATATTGATGCTGGTAATTCAAATTCTAGTTCTCCTTTAGAGCCCTTAACTTTAACAACACCGTCGTTAATGTTTAGATCAACATTGTCAGGAATATTAATTGGGTTTTTGGCAACTCTAGACATTAAAAAACCTCACAGAGAATTTCGCCACCAACATTTTTTGCTTTAGCGTCTTTATCGGTCATAAGACCTTGATTAGTTGAAACAATAAAGGATCCTAGTCCGCCTTTGACTGAATCTAGGTCAGTTGCACCAGAGTATTTTCTTAAACTTGGCTTACTAACTCTTTTTAATTCTTTAATCACAGGAGATTCGTTATGATATTTCAATTCAACATCAATCATTGGTTTTTTATTTTCATCTGTTTTTGAACAAGATTTTAAATAACCTTCAGAAACTAATACATCAACTAGGTCATGTTTTAATTTAGAATAAGGGACGAGAACGTTAGTTTTTCCTCGCATTAGTCCGTTTCTAATTCTTGTTAAGCAGTCTGATATAGGATCTTGAAAACTCATAATATTACCAACTTGATTTAACTAAACCAGGTATGTCTCCTCTCATAGCAGCTTCTCTTAATTTAATTCGGCTTAAGCCAAACTTTCTATAAACCGCATGAGGTCTTCCAGTTACCTGACACCTTCTTACAACTCTTGATGGGCTCGCATTTCTAGGAAGTTTTTGAAAATTAATGCGTGCCTCATATCTTTCTTCACTTGATAGACTCTGGTCATTCATCGCTTTTACTAATTCAGCTCTCTTATTGGCATACTTAGCGACTGTTTTTATTCTTTTTACTTCCCGAGCTATCATTGATTTCTTCGCCATATCCTTACCTACCTTTAAATGGAAAATCTAAAGCTTTTAAAAGAGCTTTAGCATGTTCTTGTGATTGAGCCGACGTATTAATACAAACATCCATTCCTCTAATATTATCAATATTGTCATAGTTAATTTCTGGAAAAATAATTTGCTCTTTTATACCAAAGTTATAATTGCCTTGTTGATCAAAAGATTTTGGATTAAGTCCTCTAAAGTCTCTTTCTCTGGGAATAGCAATCTTGATTAGTCTTTCCATAAAGTCATACATTTTATTGCCTCTTAGCGTCACTTTGCATCCTAAAGGCCAGCCTTCTCTAATTTTAAAGCTAGCTACAGATTGTCTTGCTTTTGTAACAATAGGCTTTTGACCAGCTATTACGGTTAGATTTTGCAATGCGGATTCAAGATACTTTTTATCATTTGCAGCTTCTCCAACGCCCATATTAATAACTACTTTGGTTAGTTTTGGAACGGCCATAATATTTTCAATACCAAGTTCTTCTTTAAGAGAGGATCGAATTTCGTTATTATATTTTTCTTTTAGATTAGCCATTACTTGATCTCAGCCCCACTAGATTTAAAAAGTCTTATTTTCTTACCATCGTCGTTTGTGGAATAGGAAATCTTATCTTTTGATTTATTTTTAGGATTCCAAATTGCTAAATTAGATAAAGATATTGCAGCCTCTTGCTCAACCACTCCACCAGTAATACCCATTTCAGGATTTGGTTTTGTATGTTTTTTAACCATATTTATTCCAGTCACAATTGCTTTATTTTTATCTCTTACTATTTCTCTGAGTGTTCCCTTTTTTCCAATATCCTTTCCAGCAATTACTATCACTTCATCACCTGATCTTAGTTTTGTTGGCATTAGATTCTTATTCATTTATAAAACCTCTGGTGCAAGTGATAATATTTTCATATGCTTGCCATCTCTTAATTCTCTGGTTACCGGGCCAAATACTCTTGTGCCTATAGGTGCCTTTTGAGCATTGATTAGTACTGCAGCATTTTCATCAAATTTTATTAATGAGCCATCTCGTCTTCTGACACCTTTCCTTGATCTAACAATAAGAGCATCAACAACCTGTCCTTTTTTTACTTTACCTGTTGGTATTGCTTCTCGAATAGCAACTTTAATTACATCTCCAATATTGGCATATCTTCTTTTAGATCCACCAAGGACTTTTATGCACATAACACTTCTAGCTCCGCTATTATCGGCTATCTTTAAGAGTGATTGCATTTGTATCATTACTCTTTCTCCTTTATTTCTGATGTTTTATCTGAAACTAAAATCCATGTTTTATTCTTTGAAATTGGTCGACATTCTTTTACTGAAACTACATCGCCAATTGAAGCATCATTATTTTCATCATGAGCATGAACTTTAGTAGCTCTTTTAATAACTTTTCCATACAAAGGATGTTTTACTTTTCTTTCGATCTTCACAGTAATGGTCTTATTTGCTTTATCGCTAGTAACAACACCTGTCAAAATTCTAGGGTTAGTTGATTCCATTATTCTTCATCCTTTGATTTGGCTTCGTTAATGATTGTTTTAATTAACGCAATTTTTTTTCTAACTTTTGTAAGCTCACTGGTCTCATTTAATTGTCCTGTCTTATGTTTTATTCTTAATCCAAATTGTGACTCTCGCGCAGAAATAAGCTCAGCGTCTAACTGTTCAAGATTTTTCTTTCTTAAATCTATTAAATCTTTATTCATTTATAGGTCCTTCTTTATAAAATGAGTCTTAATGGGTAATTTTGCTGAAGCTAATCTAAAGGCCTCTCTTGCAAGTTCTTCTTCAACACCAGCCATTTCAAACATAACTTTTCCTGGTTGAACGAGTGCAACCCAATATTCAACATTTCCTTTACCTTTACCCATTCTGACTTCTAATGGTTTTTTGGTGATAGGTTTGTCAGGAAAAATCCTAATCCATATATTTCCGCCTCTTTTTATATATCTTGTCATAGCTCTTCTTGCAGCTTCAATCTGCCTAGCTGTAATTCTTCCTCTGTCAGATGCAACAAGACCAAATCTTCCAAAAGCAATGGTATTTCCATTTTGAGCTAAGCCACGATTTCTACCCTTATGCATTTTTCTAAATTTTGTTTGTTTAGGCTGTAACATGACTCTTAACTTGCTCCTAGATCACTTTTGTAAGGATCTTCAGTAATTTCTCCTGTATAAACCCATACTTTGACACCAATAATTCCGTAAGTTGTTAAAGCTTCAGCAGTTCCATAATTTATATCAGCTCTTAAAGTATGCAAGGGAACTCTTCCTTCCCTGTACCATTCAGTTCTAGCAATTTCTGCACCATTAAGTCTTCCAGATACTTCTATTCGAACGCCTTTGGCACTCTGCCTAAGAGCGCTCTGAACTGTTCTTTTCATTGCTCTTCTAAACATTACTCTTTTTTCTAATTGTTGAGCCACTCCCTCTGCTAATATTTGAGCATCTAGGTCTGGCTTTCGAACTTCTTTTATATTTATTTGAGATGGGCCTTTTACTATCTTTTGGATAGATTTCTTGAGATTTTCAATTTCTTCACCACGCTTTCCAATAATAATTCCTGGTCTTGCCGTATGGATATTTACAACAAAAGAGTCAGCACTTCTTTCCAATTCAATTTTACTAATAGAAGAATTTTTTAATCTTGTTTTTAAAAATTCCCTCACTTTTAAATCTTGAATCAAATTAGTAGAAAAATCTTTTCCTTTGGCATACCAATTTGCATTTTGTTTTTTTGAAATACCTAATCTGAAACCATTAGGGTTAACTTTTTGTCCCATTACTTAGCCTCCTCAACTAGAATAATTTCTATATGACAAGTTGGTTTAATGATCCTATCAGCTCTTCCTCTGGCTCTTGGCTTCATTCTTTTTAATCTCATCCCTTGGTTAACTATTACTGACTTAACTGATAATTTATCAATATCAGAATTATTATTATTTTCTGCATTTGCAATTGCTGATTCTAATAATTTTTTTATAACTGCTGCGCCTTTTTGTTTATTAAATACTAAGAAGTCCATAGCTTCATCAACTTTTTTACCTCTAATTTGATCTGCAACTAGTCCTGCCTTTTGAGGCGAAAGTCTTGTTCCTTTTAAGTAAGCTCTTGTTTCCATTATTAAGCCTTCCTGTCTCCAGAATGTAATTTAAAAGTCCTAGTAATTGCGAACTCGCCAAGCTTGTGACCTACCATGTCTTCATTAATGAAAACTGGTATATGCTGTCTTCCGTTATGAACAGAAATTGTTAAGCCAACCATTGATGGTATTATCATAGATCTTCTCGACCAGGTTTTGATTGGTTTTTTATCATTATTGGCAATTGCTTTATCAACTTTCTTTGATAAAGATAAATCAACAAAAGGTCCTTTTTTTAATGATCTAGGCATTTTATTTTTTACCTCTTCTTCTAATAATTAAATCATTTGTTCTTTGATTTTTTCTTGTTTTGAATCCTTTTGTTGGAACACCCCACGGAGTGGATGGATGCCTCCCTCCAGATGTTCTGCCTTCACCACCACCATGTGGATGGTCAACTGGATTCATAGCCACACCTCTAACGGTTGGTCTAACGCCTCTCCATCTTTTTGCACCAGCTTTTCCTAATGACTTAAGATTGTTTTCTTGATTAGATACTGTACCTAGAGTTGCCCTGCATTCCCATAAAACTTTTCTTGTCTCTCCTGACTGCAATCGCAGTGTTGCGTATATACCTTCCTTAGCAATTAATCTTGCAGAAGTACCTGCACTTCTTGCTATTTGAGCACCTTTTAATGGCTTGAGTTCAACACAATGAACATTAGTTCCAAGAGGAATATCTTTAAGCTTCATCGAATTACCAACTTTAATCTCACATTTATCTGAAGAGATAACTTGATCACCAACTTTTAGTTTCGATGGAGCAATTATGTACCTTCTCTCTCCATCAAGGTATTTCAATAAGGCTATGTGTGCTGATCTATTTGGATCATATTCAATTCTTTCAACTACAGCAGAAATATCTAATTTGTTTCTTTTAAAATCTATAATTCTGTAATGCTGTTTATGACCCCCACCTTGATGTCGAACAGTAATTCTGCCATTGTTATTCCGTCCACCATTTTTAGATTTTGGCTCTAAAAGCGATTTATGTGGCTTGCCTTTATAAAGATCAGACTTTACTGATATAACGCCTCTTCTTCCAGGACTAGTAGGTTTTGCTTTAACAATTGCCATTAGTTTATACCCTCGAATTGAATATCAGAATCTTTACTTATTGAAACAAAGGCCTTTTTATAATTAGATTTTTTATAAATACCAAATCTATTTCTCTTTGTCTTGCCCTTCACAACAGAAGTCGTTACTTTTAAAACTTCAACTTCAAACAATTTTTCAACAGCTTGCTTTATCTCTCTCTTATTTGCTGAGAGATCTACTTTAAAAACTACTTGTTTTAGTTTTTCACCAAGCTGAGCTGTTTGCTCCGTAATTATTGGTGATTTAATTAAGGTGAATAATTTTTCTTTACCCATTTATCCAGTCCTCGATTTGCTTTAAAGCTTCACTTGTTACCGCAACTTTTTGAGGTTTTAGAAGGTTAATTGGATTAATTTCTCTTACTGTTATTACGTCAACATTAGGAATATTTCTTGCAGAAAGAAATAAGTTTATATCAAGTTCATCGATAATAATTAAAACTTTACTTAATGAAAATTGATTAAGAAAACTAGCAATTTCTTTTGTTTTTGGTTTCTCAAGAACCGGCTTTTCTATTGCTACGAGTCTATTTTGTCTAACAAGCTCGGAAAATATTGACTTGATTGCTGCCCGATACATCTTCTTATTAATTTTTTTGCTGAAATCTCTTGGTCTTGAAGCAAAAGTAACACCTCCACCTCTCCATAGCGGACTTCTTATTGTTCCAGCTCTTGCTCTTCCTGTGCCCTTTTGTCTATATGGTTTTTTACCACCGCCTCTAACTTCAGACCTATTTTTTTGTTTTGCACTGCCCTGTCTTGATGAGGCCATGAAACTCACGACAGCCTGATGGACTAAAGATTCATTAAACTCTTTACTAAATACTTCACTCGATATAGAAATATCTTTATTTTTTGTATTTGATAACAGCTCTATTTTCATGATTTTTTATTTGAAGGTTTAATTTTTACTTCTGAGCCTGTAAAGCCTGGAACTGCTCCTTTTATATAAATAACATTGTTTTCTATATCTAAATCAACAATCTTTAAGCTTTGAACAGTTTTTTGAACATTGCCCATTTGACCGGACATCTTTTTACCTTTCCAAACTCGACCAGGTGTTTGGCATTGTCCTATTGAGCCATGAGCTCTATGAGCTAATGAGTTACCATGTGTAGCATCTTGCATTGCAAAGTTATGCCTTTTAATAACACCTGCATATCCTTTTCCTTTTGATGTACCAGTGACATCAACATATTGTCCTATTTCAAATATTTCAGCTGTAAGATGTTTACCAATAGCATAACTATCAAGATCAGAATCTACTTTAAATTCTGATAATGAACCTGGATCTATATTAATTTTTCTAAAAAATTCAGACTTTGCTTTTGTTAAATTGTTTGATTTTTTTGTTTTAGAAACAACTAGCGCATTGTAGCCATTTTTTTCTTTAGTTTTAATATCGGCAACGAAATTGCCACATACAGATACCGCTGTTACAGGAATAGATTCACCATCTTCAAGAAAAAGACGTGACATACCTGATTTTTTTCCTATTAAGCCTATGCTCAATTTTATCTCCTTTTACGGGGCTATAAACCCTCTATGGCCGCATTCGCGTTAAAATTTATTGTCCTAAGCTTATTTGAACATCTACCCCGGAGGATAAATCTAATTTCATTAAAGCGTCTACTGTTTTATCAGTTGGTTTAACAATATCCATCAATCTTTTATAAGTTACAATTTCGTATTGATCTCTTGCATCTTTATCTTTGTGCGGTGAAATCAATATAGTTGTTCTTTCTTTTTTAACAGGTAATGGTATTGGTCCGTTAATTACTGCTCCTGTTTTTTTAACAGTTTCAACAATTAGTTTGGCCGAAGCATCAATTAATCTATAATCAAAAGCTTTTAATCTTATTCTTATTGATTGATTCTCCATTTACCTTATTTATTCCCTTTTTAAAAAAGTATTCACATTATACAAATCGTAAAATGTGGCGTATTCTAAGCCCCCAAGAGCAGTACTGTCAACTTTATTGACTAGTTTATTTAAACTGTTTTTATGAGGATTTTAGCTGTTCAGCAATACTATTTGGAACTTCTCCATATTTAGTGAATTCCATAGTAAAAGTTGCTCTTCCCTGTGTCTGAGATCTCAAATCAGTGGCATATCCAAACATTTCAGCTAAAGGCACTTCTGAAGACACTTCTTTGCCTGAAGTTATATCATCCATACCTAAAATTATTCCCCTTCTTCTATTTAAATCTCCAACAACATCCCCCATGTGATCTTCTGGAGTAACAACTACAACCTTCATTATTGGTTCAAGCAATGCGGGTTTAGCCTTATTTGCACCTTCTTTTAAAGCCATGGAGCCTGCAATTTTAAAAGCCATTTCATTGGAGTCAACATCATGAAAAGAACCATCATATAAAGTTGCTCTAAGTGCCAGCAATGGATAACCTGCAATGACACCATTTTGCATTTGCTCTTGAATACCTTTATTAACTGCTGGAATATATTCTTTTGGAATGACACCACCAACAATTTTATCTACAAATTCGTACTCATCGTCCAGGCCTAGTGGCTCTAATTTTAACCACACATGTCCATATTGCCCCTTTCCACCACTTTGTCTAACAAATTTTCCTTCTACATCAACTGATTCTTTAATAGTTTCTCTGTAAGCTACTTGAGGTTTTCCAATATTTGCTTCTACAGAAAATTCTCTTTTCATTCTGTCAACTAGAACGTCTAAGTGAAGTTCTCCCATGCCTGAAATAATTGTTTGTCCAGACTCTTCATCGCTGGTAACTCTGAATGATGGATCCTCTTGAGCTAATTTGCCCAGTGCAAGAGACATTTTTTCCTGATCTGGTTTAGATTTTGGCTCTACAGCAACAGAAATAACAGGTTCTGGGAAGTCCATTCTTTCTAAAACAATAGGCTTGTCAGAATCAGAAAGAGTATCACCGGTAGTAATATCTTTAAGTCCAATGCAAGCTGCAATATCTCCAGCTCTTACTTCTTTTATCTCTTCTCTATTATTTGAATGCATTTGCACCATTCTTCCAACTCTTTCTTTTTTTGATTTTGTTGAATTAATTACAGAGTCTCCTACAGAAAGAACACCAGAATATACTCTAATAAAAGTTAAGGTTCCTACAAATGGATCGGTTGCAATTTTAAATGCAAGTGCAGAAAAAGGCTCATCATCAGAAGATTTTCTTGAATCTTCCTCTTCGTCTTCTTGACTATTATTTGGGATAACTCCTGAAATGGCTTTAACTTCGTCAGGAGCAGGAAGAAATTCTACAACTGCATCTAACATCGCTTGAACGCCTTTATTTTTAAAGGCTGATCCACATAAACCAACTATTAATTCATTAGCAAGAGATCTTATTCTTAAACCTTCTTTTATCTGATCCGCTGAAAGTTCACCAGATTCTAAATATGCATCCATTAATTCTTCATTAGCTTCAGCCGCAGCTTCAACCATTTCTTCTCTTAATGTATTGCATTTATCTAGAAGATCTTCAGGTATCTCTTTAGAGTCAAAAGTAAGCCCCTGATCTTCTTCATTCCAATATATAGCTCTCATGTTGATAAGATCAACAACACCTTTAAAATCTTCTTCCGCGCCTATGTTATATTGAATTGGAATAATGTTTGCTTGTAATCTATCTTTAATTTGGTCTATAACTCTCTCAAAGTTTGCTCCTGCTCTGTCCATCTTATTTACAAAGACAACTCTTGGTACTTCGTATCTATTAGCTTGTCTCCAGACTGTTTCTGATTGAGGCTCAACTCCAGATGTTCCACAAAAAACAACCACTGCACCATCAAGAACTCTAAGAGATCTCTCTACTTCAATTGTAAAGTCAACGTGCCCTGGTGTATCAATGATGTTGATCCTATGTTGAGGAAATTGTTGCTCCATTCCACTCCAAAAACAGGTTGTCGCTGCAGACGTGATAGTAATTCCTCTTTCTTGTTCTTGCTCCATCCAATCCATAACAGCGGCGCCATCATGAACTTCACCAATCTTGTGAGACAGACCGGTATAAAATAGTACTCTTTCTGTGGTAGTTGTCTTTCCAGCATCTACGTGGGCACATATACCAACATTACGATATTTATTTAGAACAATTTCTCTTGCCATTATATTTTTGGTAATTAATTAAAATCTGAAATGTGAAAAAGCTTTGTTAGCTTCTGCCATTTTATGAACATCTTCTCTTTTTCTAACTGCTGAGCCTTTTTTTTGAGAAGCATCCATTAATTCTCCGGCTAGTCTAAGATTCATTGATTTCTCACTTCTTTTTCTAGCGGCATCAACTATCCATCTCATTGCTAGTGCTTGTCTTCTGGAAGGACGAATTTCAACTGGTACTTGATAATTTGCACCACCAACTCTTCTGGACTTAACCTCAACAACTGGACTAACTTCCTCTAAGGCTTTCATGAAAACGCTTAAAGGATCTTCTTTGGAGCTTTTTGTAATTTGGTCAAAAGCGCCATAAACAATTTTTTCAGCGACAGATTTCTTTCCATCTTTCATTAAGTTATTCATGAACTTAGCTAGAACAATATCCTTGTATTTAGGATCAGGTATTACTTTTCTTTTTTCGGGACTTCGTCTTCTTGGCATAACTATTTACCTTTTTTAGCACCATATTTAGATCGTCGTTGCTTTCTGCTCGCTACACCAGATGTGTCTAGGGTACCTCTAATTGTATGGTATCTAACACCAGGCAAGTCTTTGACTCTACCTCCTCGAATTAACACCAATGAGTGTTCTTGAAGGTTATGACCCTCTCCTCCAATATATGATGTAACTTCGTAACCACTTGTTAGTCTAACCCTGCAAACTTTTCTCAATGCTGAATTAGGTTTTTTTGGTGTTGTGGTATAAACCCTTGTGCAGACACCTCTTCTTTGAGGGCAAGCATTAAGTGCAGGTACATCTGTCTTCTTAACTTTAAGTTTGCGAGATTTTTTTATTAACTGATTTACTGTAGCCATATTAATTTTGTATATAGGCGGCGATTTTATAGAGCATAGACTTAATGGTCAACATTATTCTTCATCATTTTCTTGTAGCTCTTGTCTTAGCGCTGCTTCAATATCATCATCAGATAAGGAGGTACCGTCATCGAACTCACCCTGCTTTTTATTTCTAAGCATGTCATGGAACTCCATGCCTGTTCCAGCAGGAATTAGTCTTCCAACGACAACATTTTCTTTCAACCCTCTTAAATGGTCTTTTTTACCTGTTACAGCAGCCTCTGTAAGAACTCTTGTGGTTTCCTGGAAGGACGCAGCAGATATGAATGAGTCTGTTGCCAAAGAAGCTTTAGTAATTCCAAGTAAAACTCTTTCAAATTCAGCTGGATTACTTCCATTGGCAACTGCCTTAGCATTTTCTTCTTTTAATTCAGCATAACTGACTTGATCACCTTGAATAAATTTAGTGTCACCACCATCAAGTATCAATGCCTTTCTTAGCATCTGTCTTAATATTGTTTCAATATGTTTATCATTTATAGACACTCCTTGTAATCTATAAACATCCTGAATCTCATTTACAATAAAATTAGTTAGGTCGGGTATTCCTTTGAGTCTTAAAATATCATGAGGACTTAAAGGTCCTTCTGATATAACATCACCTCTGTTAACTCTCTCGCCTTCAAATACATTTAATGTTCTATGCTTTGGTATAAGCATTTCAGTATTTTGTGACTTTTTGGTTGCTCCCTCAGGTGTTATGACCAGCCTTACTTTACCTTTTGTTTCTTTACCAAATGAAACAACTCCTGATTCTTCTGCAAGGACTGCAGCATCTTTTGGTTTTCTTGCTTCAAATAGGTCAGCAACTCTAGGCAATCCACCAGTAATGTCTTTAGTTTTCGATGCTACTAATGGCATTCTGGCAATGACTTCACCAGCTGTTATTTTCTGACCATTTACTAGATTGACTAATCCACCAGCTGGTAATGGATATACAGCAGGTTGATTAAATTCACCAATTAAAACGGGCTTTCCTTTCGAATCAACAATTTCAATTGTTGGAACCATATCTCTTCCAGCAGTTGTTCTATCAGCTACTTCAATGGTTTCAATACTGGATAATCCAGTTAATTCGTCTAATTGCTCTCTAACAGTTACGCCATCTTCAATATCAGTAAATTTAACTTTTCCTGATGTTTCTGAAATTATTGGTCGCGTATAAGGGTCCCAAGAAGCTATTTTATTTCCACTTTCTAGGTCGGTTGAATTAGCAACTTCCAAAGTTGCTCCATAAGGAACTTTATATTGTTCAATAATTCTTCCATTAACATCAGATATTGAACACATTGCATTTCTTGATACAACGACTTCTAGCTTGTCTTTATTTGTAACAGTCTTGATATCTTCAGAGAAAGACACCACACCAGAACTCTTATTAAAAATTGCGTTATCCTCGGAAGAGCTTGAGGCTGCGCCTCCAATATGGAATGTTCTCATGGTTAGCTGTGTGCCTGGTTCACCAATTGATTGAGCTGCAACAACTCCAACTGCTTCGCCTCTATGAACTAAATGACCTCTTGCAAGATCTCTTCCATAACATTTTGCACATACTCCTATAGAAGCTTCGCATGTCATAGGAGATCGAATCTTAAGACTTGATAGATTTAATTCATCAATAACATCGAGTGCATCCTCATCTAACATTGTATTAATAGCAAATAGTTCTTTTCCATCAGCATAAAGTATGGGTTCGGCAATAACTCTTCCAAGTATTCTGTCAGTTAGTGGTTGGATAATTTCACCGCCATCTATGATTGATGTAACTACTATTGATTCTTCTGTTCCACAATCATCTATATTAATAACAGAATCCATAGACACATCACACAACCTTCTTGTTAAATAACCAGAATTTGCAGTTTTAAGAGCAGTATCAGCCAATCCCTTTCTTGCTCCGTGAGTTGATATGAAATACTGTAATACTGACAATCCTTCTCTAAAGTTTGCAGTAATGGGAGTTTCAATAATAGAGCCATCAGGTTTTGACATTAACCCTCTCATTCCAGAAAGCTGTCTTATCTGAGCTGGTGAGCCTCTTGCACCAGAGTCTGCATAAATATATACAGAATTAAATGAGGATTGCTCAACATTCTCTCCATCAGGTGCTTTAGCTGTTTCTGTACTTATTTTTTCCATCATGGCTTTTGCAACCTGCTCATTTGCTCTCGACCATATATCAATTACTTTATTGTATCTTTCACCTCTTGTTACTAGCCCAGAATCAAATTGTTTTTCAATGGCTTTAACTTCTTTTTCAGAGGTATCAATAATTTTTGCTTTTTCTTCTGGAATTATGAAGTCATTTACTCCAATTGAGGAACCAGATCTAGTAGAAAAATCAAAACCAAGATACATTAACTGATCTGCAAAAATAACTGTCTTTTTTAATCCAGCCTTTCTATAAGAGGCATCGACTAATTTTGAAACAGATTTTTTATTTAAAACTTTATTTATATTTTCAAAACCAATTTCTACAGGAGTAATTCTCCATATTAGCACTCTTCCTACAGTTGTTTCTTCAATTGAAGTTTCTCCGTTTGAATTAGAAATTCTTACTTTCACAGGTGAATGGATTTCTAGATTTTCTGTCTCATACGCTCTTAAAACTTCATCAGGGTTACTGTATGTTCTTCCTCCGCCAGAGGCGTTCGCATTATCCCTAGTCATATAATAGAGACCAAGAACGACATCTTGTGTAGGATTAATAATAGGGGCACCATCAGCTGGTGAAAGAATATTATTTGTTGACATCATTAGTGCTCTTGCTTCAAGCTGAGCTTCCAATGTTAATGGAACATGAACAGCCATCTGGTCTCCATCAAAGTCTGCATTGAAAGCAACACATACTAAAGGATGGAGTTGAATTGCCTTACCTTCAATCAATTTTGGCTCAAAAGCCTGCAAACCAAGTCTATGTAATGTTGGAGCTCTGTTTAATAATACAGGATGCTCTCTAATAACTTCCTCGAGAACTTCCCAAACTTCTGGAGTTTCTCTTTCAACTAACTTCTTAGCTGCTTTAATAGTCGTGGCCAACTCTCTATTTTCTAGTTTTCCATAAACAAAAGGTTTAAATAATTCTAGTGCCATTTTTTTGGGAAGGCCGCATTGATGTAGTTTAAGATTTGGGCCTGCTACGATCACAGATCTACCAGAATAATCAACTCTTTTACCTAAAAGGTTTTGTCTAAACCTTCCACCTTTTCCTTTAATCATATCTGCTAGTGACTTGAGAGGTCTTTTATTTGTACCAGTAATTACTCTTCCTCTTCTTCCATTGTCAAGAAGTGCATCAACAGATTCTTGAAGCATTCTTTTTTCATTTCTAACTATGATCTCTGGTGCATTAAGTTCGAGAAGTCTTTTCAACCTGTTATTCCTATTAATAACTCTTCTGTACAAATCATTTAAATCAGATGTAGCAAATCTTCCACCCTCTAGAGGAACCAAAGGTCTAAGGTCAGGCGGCAAAACAGGTAATACATTCATTATCATCCATTCTGGCTTATTACCTGAATCCTTAAATGCTTCTAACAGCTTTAATCTTTTAGACAGTTTTTTAAGTTTAGTTTCAGAATTAGTCTGAGGGATTTCCTCTCTGATGATTCTTATTTCATCGTCTATATCAAGATCTTCAAGTAATATCTGAACAGCTTCAGCACCCATACCAGCAGAGAATTCGTCTCCAAATTCTTCATATTTTTCGACCCACTCTTCTTCAGTTAAGATTTGACCTTTTTCCAGCTCGGTTAATCCAGGATCAGTAACTATATAACTTTCAAAATAAAGAACCCTTTCGATTTCCCTCAATGTAACATTAAGTAAAAGGCCTATTCTTGAAGGTAGTGATTTTAGGAACCAGATATGAGCTACAGGAGCTGCTAAATCAATATGCCCCATTCTTTCTCTTCTAACCTTGGCTAGAGTAACTTCTACGCCACATTTCTCACAAACAACTCCTCTGTGTTTCATTCTTTTGTATTTACCACATATACATTCGTAATCCTTTACAGGACCAAAAATCTTAGCGCAAAACAAACCATCTCTTTCAGGTTTAAAAGTTCTGTAATTAATTGTTTCAGGTTTCTTTACTTCACCAAATGACCAAGATTTAATTACTTGTGGAGAGGCAAGGCCAGCAGAGATTGTTGTGAAATCTTCTTGACCAGTTTTTAAAGCATTTAATAAGTCTTTCAATTTAATCTCCTAATTTTCTAAATCTAATTCAATGTTAATACCCAAAGATTTAATTTCCTTACTAAGAACATTAAATGACTCCGGAACATTCGCATCCATTTCATAACTTCCGTCAACAATATTTTTATACATTTTTGTTCTTCCAGAAACATCATCAGATTTAACAGTTAACATTTCTTGAAGGGTGTATGAAGCTCCATATGCCTCAAGTGCCCAGACTTCCATTTCTCCAAATCTTTGGCCGCCAAATTGAGCCTTTCCACCCAATGGTTGCTGAGTAACAAGACTGTATGATCCTGTTGACCTTGCATGCATTTTGTCATCAACAAGATGATTTAATTTGATCATATACATATAGCCAACAGTTACTGGTCGATCAAATTTAGTACCTGTTCTTCCATCATATAAAGAAATTTGGCCTGATTCTGGAAGATCTGCTAACTTCAACAGGTCTTTTATTTCACTCTCTTTAGCACCATCGAAAACTGGAGTTGCGATTGGCAATCCATTTCTCAAGTTATTAGCTAGCTCATTTATTTCTGCATTATTAAAAGAGTTTATATCCTCTTTATTAGCAGCGTTTTTGTTATAGAGTTTATCTAAATAATCTTTTAGCTCAGAAGGCTTGGCATTATTTTTGATCATAGAGTCAATTTTGTTACCAATTCCCTTAGCAGCTAAGCCCATGTGTGTTTCCAAAACTTGTCCAACGTTCATTCTTGAAGGAACTCCTAATGGATTAAGAACTATATCAACTGGATTACCTTCTTTATCATAAGGCATGTCCTCAACTGGCATAATCTCAGATATAACGCCTTTGTTGCCGTGTCTTCCAGCCATTTTGTCACCTGGTTGAATTCTTCTTTTGATAGCTAGATATACTTTAACAATTTTAATTACTCCAGGCGCAAGATCATGGCCTCTAATAATTTTTGATTTCTTTTCTTCAAATCTAGCTTTAATATCTTTTATGTATTGCTTATATAAAACTTCAGTTTCTTCAATAACATTATTTACTGTTTCGGTATCGATTCTAATTGAGAAAATGTCATTTAGTTTAAATGACTCTAATTTTTCAGTAGTTAAAACTTCGCCTTTCTTAACACCATTGCCTTTGACAACTTTTTTAGATTTCAATAATTCACATAATCTTATTTTTGTTGCTTGCTCAACAACTGAAGCCTCATCATCAGAATCTTTCTTAGATTGATCGAGATGGTCTTGTTCAATTGCTTGAGTTCTTTCATCTTTATCCACACCGTCTCTTGTGAATACTTCAACTCCAATAACAGTTCCTTTAGAACTTGATCTTTGGGATGTATCTTTCACGTCTGATGCTTTCTCACCAAAAATTGCTCTTAAAAGCTTTTCTTCTGGAGATAATTGAGTTTCACCTTTAGGTGTTATTTTTCCAACCAAAATATCCCCTGGCTCAACTTCAGCTCCAACATATACTATTCCGCAATCATCTAGTTTGTTTAAAGAACCTTCTCCAACATTTGGAATATCAGCTGTAATTTCTTCTGAACCAAGTTTTGTATCTCTGGCGATACAAACAATCTCTTGAATATGAATTGAAGTAAATCTGTCTTCTCTTGCAACTTTTTCTGATATTAGTATTGAATCCTCAAAGTTGTATCCATTCCATGGCATAAACGCAATACGAATATTTTGACCAAGAGCTAACTCGCCATTATCTACTGAAGGACCATCAGCCAGAATGTCATCTGCTTTAACAATATCTCCCTCTTTAACGATTGGACGTTGATTAATGCATGTATTTTGATTAGATCTTGTGTATTTAATTAAGTTATAAACATCTGACGCAGTTTTTGATTTTTTATCAGTAACTCTTACAACTATTCTAGATGCATCAACACTTTCAACTACACCTGAGTTTCTTGCAACAATACATACTCCAGAATCTCTTGCTACAACTGTTTCTAATCCTGTTCCAACAAGAGGTTTCTCAGCCCTTAAGACTGGGACGGCTTGACGCTGCATGTTTGAACCCATTAATGCTCTGTTAGCATCATCATGCTCTAAAAATGGTATTAAAGAAGCTGCAATTGATACAACTTGTTGAGGAGAAACATCCATCAAATCAATTCTCTCTGGAGACATTAATTCAAATTCATTTGCATGACGTACTGCTACTAAATCATCAACAAATCTGTTGTTTTTATCTAAAATTACATTTGCTTGAGCGATAACATGCTCAGCCTCATCAATGGCTGAAAGATACATAATTTCATCTGTAACTTTTCCATTAGTAACTTTTCTGTATGGTGTTTCAATAAACCCATACTGATTTGTTCTTGAGTAAGACGCAAAAGAATTAATTAAACCAATATTTGGTCCTTCTGGGGTTTCAATAGGGCAAACTCGTCCATAGTGCGTTGGATGAACATCTCTTACCTCAAAACCAGCTCTTTCTCTAGTTAATCCACCAGGGCCTAAAGCCGATACTCTTCTTTTATGAGTAATTTCAGATAAAGGATTGTTCTGATCCATAAACTGTGAAAGCTGACTAGATCCAAAAAATTCTTTAATGGCTGCTGTGACTGGTTTTGCATTTATCAGATCTTGCGGCCCTAATTCATCTGCTTCAGCCATACTTAATCTTTCTCTAACTGCTCTTTCAACTCTTATTAAACCAACTCTAAATTGATTTGCAGTCATTTCACCAACTGACCTAACCCTTCTGTTTCCAAGATGATCGATATCGTCAACAATGTCATGTCCGTCACGAATATTAACAATTCCTTTCATGACCTCGATAATATCTTGCTTATCTAAAATATAAGGATTCTCTTTTTCTCCGTCGAGCTTTAACCTTCTATTAAATTTCATTCTTCCAACTTCTGATAAGTCATATCTTTCTTCATTGAAAAATAAATTATTAAACAACGTTTCAGCAGAATCTTTAGTTGGGGGCTCGCCCGGTCTCATCATTCTGTATATTTCCACAAGAGCCTCAAGTCTATTTGATGTTGGGTCTACTCTTAATGTATTTGATATATAGGGGCCCTTATCTAATTCATTTATGTAAAGACACTTAATTTCTTTAATGTCGTTTTCTTTGATCTCACCCAGAATGATTTCATCTATTTCTGTATTAGCTGCAAAGATAATTTCACCAGTTTCTTTATTAATGATGTCTTTTGATAATACTTTTCCAATTAAGAATTCGTCAGCTAAAGTTATCTCTGATGCTTTTGACCCAGTCAGCTCTTTTATATGTCTTGCGGTTATTCTTTTTCCAGCCTCAACATAAACCTTACTTTTAACTTTGATATCAACTGATAGAGTTTCCCCACGAAGTCTTTCAGGAACAAGGGCAGCTTTTACAGAATCTTTATCTAAGGTAAATACATCTTCTTCGTAAAATTCAGATAATATTTCCTCAGTCCCCATATCCAGAGCTCGTAACATTATAGTTGCAGGAATTTTTCTTCTTCTATCAATTCTACTAAAGAGAATATCTTTTGGATCGAATTCAAAATCAAGCCATGATCCTCTATAAGGAATAATTCTTGCAGAGTATAAAACTTTACCTGATGAATGAGTTTTACCTTTATCATGGTCATAAAACACGCCAGGAGATCTATGAAGTTGAGATACAACCACTCTTTCGGTTCCATTAATAATAAAAGATGCGTCATCTGTCATTAAAGGAACTTCTCCCATAAAGACTTCTCCTTCTTTAATGTCTTTAACATCTTTAAAATTTGAGTCTCTATCAAAAAGAACTAACTTAACTTTTATTCTTAATGGAGCTGAGTAAGATAATCCCTGTATAAGGCATTCTTGAACATCATAAGTATTCTTTCCAAGCTCGTATGATACGTATTCTAAGGCAGCATTTCCTGAAACACTTTTAATTGGAAATAAAGACTTAAAAACGTCCTCAAGTCCTTGTTTCTTCCTTGCTTCAGGTGCCACATCAGCTTGCAGAAATTCAGCATAAGATTTTGTTTGAGTTTCAACTAAGTTTGGTAAATCCATTACTTTTGCGAAAGTACCAAAATTTTTCCTTATTCTTTTCTTTTCTGTATAGCTATATGACATAAATGCGCCCTTTTAATTAATTAATATAGTTGTGTTACTTAAGTTCGCCAGTTGCACCAGCTTCTGTTAACTTAGCCAACATCTCTTCAGCTTCCTCTTTCTTAACAGCCTCTTTAAGAGTACTTGGAGCTCCATCTACCATATCTTTTGCCTCTTTCAGACCCAAGCCTGTTATAGCTCTTACAGCTTTAATAACTTGGACTTTTTGATCACCTGCTGCTGATAACACAACATCAAATGCATCTTTTTCTTCAGCTGCTGGAGCATCTGTATCTCCGCCTGCTGCTGGTGCCGCTGCTACTGCTGCAGCTGCAGTCACACCAAATTTCTCTTCAATATCTGAAATAAGATCTACAAGATCCATTACAGACATTTCTTCTATTGCTTTTAAGATATCATCTTTACTAGTTGCCATTCTATTCTCCTTATAAATTAGGCTGACGCCTCTTTGTTGTCTCGAACTGCTGATAAAACCCTTGCAAGTTGACTTGGAACCTCATTCAATAAAGTTGCAAATTTACCTACAGGAGCCTGTAATACATTGGCAATAAGGCCATATGCTTCATCTTTAGAAGGAAGTTTTGCCAAAATATCAATTTGGCTTCCATCTAATAATTGCCCTTCTACAACTAACGCTTTAATTTCAAGATCATCAAAATTTTTAGCATAAGTCTTGAGCAATTTAGCTGCTGCACCTGGTTCTTCAAAAGAAAAAGCAAATAAAGATGGTCCAAATAAAACCTCATCAGAACATCCAAAATCAGTTCCATCAAAAGCTAGCTTAGCTAATGAATTCTTAATAACTTGAATATGAATGCCAGATTGATTTGCTTTATTTCTGATCTCAGAAAGCTCAGAAACTTTTAAACCTCTTGCGTCAGAAATAACCAAGGAGGATGCATTGGATGCAACTTCCTTAACTTCCTGAACTATTTTTTCTTTTTCATTTTTAGATAATGCCACAGCAATTCTCCAATTAAAGCCTTTCGGCTATTTGGCGACAAATTGCAAAATTACAATTTGAACACCACCTGCGTAGGAAATTAAGTCTTTCGACACCTACGGTCTTCGACGGCTGCGTAAACGCAACTATCTAGTTTCACATTTCTGTAAAACTAAAACTTAAGCCAGCTCACCAGGATTAATTTTAATTCCTGGTCCCATAGTACTGCTTATCGCAATATTGCCTATATAAACACCTTTGGCAGATGCTGGTTTTAATTTTCTTAATTCTTCTAGTAGTGCAGAAGCATTTGTTTTTATTTTTTCATTTTCGAAAGAAACCTTTCCAATGCTTCCATGAATAATTCCATTTTTGTCAGTTCTAAATCTTACTTGTCCAGCCTTAACATTCTTAATTGCAGTAACAACATCATCTGAAACCGTGCCTGTTTTCGGATTAGGCATCAAGCCCTTTGGCCCAAGAACCTGCCCTAGTTTACCGACAACTTTCATAGCTGCATTAGTTGAAATTACAACGTCAACATTTATCTCTTCTTTTTGAAATTTTTCTGCTAGATCATCCATTCCTATAAATTCAGCTCCAGCTGATTCTGCTTTGCTAGCGTCATCTCCATCTGCAAAAACTGCCACAGTAACATCTTTGCCAAGACTATTTGGTAAAGTGACTGCGCCTCTTACATTCTGATCAGATTTATTAGAATCTACACCTAGTTTTACTGAAATATCTATAGTCTCATCAAATTTTTCTGATTTAACAGATTGAATGATATCAATAGCCTCATCAACAGAATAAGTTTTTTCAGGATCAAGTTTTTCTTGAATGATCTTTTGTTTTTTCGTTAATTTACTCATAAATCAGTTTCAACTCCCATGCTTCTAGCAGTGCCTGCAATTATTTTTACTGCAGCATCAATATCATTTGAATTAAGGTCTGGTTCTTTTGCTTTTGCAATGTCCTCAAGTTGAGCTCTGGTTAATTTACCAACTTTTTCTCTATTAGGCTCCCCACTTCCTTTAGGAATATTTAATGCCTTCCTAATTAAAACTGCTGCTGGTGGTGTTTTTACAACGAAATCAAAAGACTTGTCTTCATACACATTAATTACAACTGGTAGAGGCATACCTTTTTCAGATTCTTGAGTTGCACTATTAAATGCGTTACAAAAATCCATTATATTTACGCCCACTTGTCCCAGTGCTGGTCCAACTGGTGGACTTGGATTTGCGCCTCCTGCAGGTATTTGTAACTTTAATACATTAACTACTTTTTTTGCCATTATGTTTTCTCAATTTGCATAAAATCTAAATCAACCGGAGTTGCTCTACCCAAGATTTGAACAGAGACTTTAACCATATTTCTTTCGTAGTCAACATTTTCTACAACTCCATTAAAATCGTTAAAAGGCCCATCACAAACTCTTATAACTTCTCCAGGTTCATAAATTGTTTTTGGAGCAGGAGCGTCCTCTCCAACCTCAATTCTATTAATAATGTTGTTAACATCCTCTTCTGATATTGGCAAAGGTTTTTCTCTGGTCCCACCTACAAAGCCTGAGACTCTTGGTGTTGACTGAACTAATTGCCAAGAATCATCTTCTAAATTCATTTGTATTAAAATGTAGCCAGGAAAAAATTTTCTTTCAGTTGTTTTCTTTGCGCCACCTTTTAATTCAACAATCTGCTCTGTTGGAATTAATATCTCTCCAAACTTTTCTGATAAATTGTTTAGCATTATTTTTTCTTCAAGAGCCATTTTAACTTTTTGTTCATATCCAGAATAAGCTTGTATTACGTACCACTCCATAAATTATCCTAAAACCAAGCCTGTTAGAAAGCTCAATAATGATTCAAGCCCCCAAAAAAATAAACACAAAACCACAATTGATGCAAAAACAACCATAAAAGTTTGAGTGGTCTCCATTCTGGTTGGCCAAACTACTTTTCTGATTTCAGTTCTAGATTCTTTCATGAGCTTTATTGCATTTGATCCAAAATTTGTAATTGCAATTATGCCTAAGCCTATTATAAATAGAACCAGAACTCCTATTACTCTATATAAGAAAGGGATTTCAATAAAATAGCTATTACCAACAACAGCGAAAGCAAAAACTGCTAAAGCTAATAACCATTTAAGGTTATCAAGAGTTTTTGATGTAGATTCTTTATTCATATATCAACTCTCTACCAAATAGCTCCTCATGGCAGGCCAGGAGGGACTCGAACCCCCAACCCCCGGTTTTGGAGACCGATGCTCTACCAATTGAGCCACTGGCCTAAACTTATTTTCATATTCCTCAAAGACAAGTAAGCCGAGGCATATAGCCTCGGCCAAAGAAGTCTTATATTACTCTACAATTTTTGATACTACGCCAGCACCAACTGTTCTTCCACCCTCTCTAATAGCAAATTTAAGACCTTCGTCCATTGCAATTGGAGCAATAAGTGAAACAACCATTTTGATATTATCTCCAGGCATTACCATCTCTACACCATCAGGTAGCTCACAAGCACCTGTTACGTCAGTTGTTCTAAAATAAAACTGAGGTCTGTAGTTGTTCATAAATGGAGTATGTCTTCCACCTTCATCCTTACTTAATACATAAATTTCAGCTTCAAATTTTGTATGAGGAGAAATTGATTTAGGTTTAGCTAAAACTTGGCCTCTTTCAACAGCCTCTCTTTCAACACCTCTAAGAAGAACACCGCAATTTTCACCAGCACGGCCTTCATCAAGTGATTTTCTAAACATTTCAACACCAGTACATGTAGTCTCTGATGTTTCTTTAATACCCACAATTTCTAAAGGATCACCAGTATTAACAATACCTGTTTCGATTCTGCCTGTAACTACTGTACCCCTTCCTGAGATAGTAAATACATCTTCAATAGGCATTAAGAATGCTCCATCAACTGGTCTTTCAGGTTCAGGTACATATGTATCTAATGTTTCAATTAGTTTTTGAACTGAAGGTACTCCTATATCAGAAGTATCGCCTTCTAATGCTTTTAGAGCACTTCCAACAATGATTGGTGTATCGTCTCCTGGGAAATCATATTCATTTAAAAGCTCTCTAATTTCCATCTCAACTAATTCAATCATCTCAGGATCATCATTTTGATCAGCTTTGTTCATGTAAACCACAATATATGGAACACCAACTTGTCTAGCTAAAAGAATATGTTCTCTTGTTTGAGGCATTGGACCATCTGCAGCACTTACAACAAGTATTGCACCATCCATTTGCGCAGCACCAGTAATCATATTTTTTACATAGTCAGCATGTCCTGGACAGTCAACGTGGGCATAATGTCTTGCAGTTGAAACGTACTCTACGTGAGAAGTAGCAATTGTTATTCCTCTTTCTCTTTCTTCAGGAGCGTTATCAATATTTGCAAAATCAACTGCATCGCCACCAAAAACCTCAGCAGCAACTTTGGTTAAAGCAGCAGTAAGTGTAGTTTTTCCATGGTCAACGTGTCCAACAGTACCCACATTAACGTGGGGTAAGGTTCTCTCGAATTTTTCTCTAGCCATTTTTTTGCCTCTCTAAAATTGTTATTAATGGAGCTCATAACCGGACTTGAACCGGTGACCTCTTACTTACCAAGCAAGTGCTCTACCGCTGAGCTATATGAGCCCGTTCAAAAGCATCCTAATTTTGGTGGCGTATTATCACTCTAAAAGGCTATAAACTCAACCTTTTTTATAAGATATTTTATCGGATAATAATATTGAAAAAACTGATGGTGGAGAGGGTAGGATTCGAACCTACGTAGCCGAAGCGGCAGATTTACAGTCTGCTGGTATTAACCACTCACCCACCTCTCCATTTAAAGGTAGCTATTTTTGTTCTAGAATGAGTTTAAGTCAACTAATTTCTTAAATTGAAAAAGCTAAATAAAGATAAAATTATAGAGAATTTGCCAATGGAAAGGTTAAATATCGATATTTTTAATGAAATTGACTCGACAAATGATGAAGCTAAGAGAATAAATCTCAATAAAGACTTTCATATTATCATCGCAGAAAAACAGTATAAAGGCAGAGGAAGGCTAGGAAAAAAATGGTCTAGTCCCGATTTAGGTAATATTTATATGACCGTATGTACCGAAAAAGACTTTTCTTATATGCCATTAAGCCTGGTAATAGGCGTAATTTGTAAAAAGGGAATTGAGAAATTCATTAATAATAACGACATTGAACTAAAGTGGCCTAACGATATTCTATACAACAATAAAAAAGTTGGCGGCGTTTTGGTAGAAAAAGAGGTTATTAAAGAATCAACAAGAACCATTATAGGTATTGGTATAAATCTAAACATCAAAAAAGAAGAATCTTGGTGGGGAGATTTATCAAAATATAAACTTGAAACAAAAAGAAATAAGCTCATTAACCTTATAATATCTGAAATAATAAAACTAGATCGTCATTATGATTGGATTGATGCATGGAGAAATGGATGCGCTCACTTAAATAAAGAGGTTGAAATTTATAAAGATGAAGAATTTATCAAAAAGGTTATTTTTAAAGACATTGATGAAGATGGGAATGGTATTCTTCAAAATAAAAATGGTCACGAAAGAATAAGCAGTGGCCAAATTAGTATAAAAGGTATTTATTAATATGATTCATTATTTAAAAAAAATCTCTCTTACTGAAAATATTCCAGATAATTTGAATGAAATTATTTTTGGTGCTGGATGTTTTTGGGGAGTCGAAAAAAAATTCTGGGATATGCCAGGAATATATTTAACATCTGTAGGTTATTCTGGAGGTGATACCGAAAACCCCTCTTACGAAGATATTTGTTACAAAGATACTAATCATGTTGAAGTTGTAAAAATAAACTATGATGCAAAAATAATAAAACTTGATGAAATTCTAAAAGTTTTTTGGGAATGTCATGATCCTACTCAGGGTATGAGACAAGGAAATGATATTGGGACACAATATAGATCAGTAATATTTTGTAGTAATGAGGATGATATGGAAATTGCCAATAAGAGCAAAGACATTTTTCAGCAAATATTAAATGATAATAATTTTAATCAGATCACAACAGAAATTAGTAAAGTAAAAAATTTTTATCAGGCTGAAGAATATCATCAACAGTATCTTGCTAAAAATCCCAATGGTTATTGTGGGATAGGTGGAACGGGCTGTAAGTTTAATTCATAAAAAAGGGAGTTAAAAAACTCCCTTAAATAATTTGTACGAATTTAAATTAATCAGGATTGTACATCTTAAGGCTAACTTCCATATATGATCTTACAAATTGGCTATATTCATCTGCTTTAGGAGAATATTCTGCGAATTCCTTTGATGCATACAAGCCATCTAAGAATGCTAAAGCTTCCTGAGGTGATGAAAATGCTGTCCATATTTCGTGAGTTATGCCTGAGCCATTACTCCCAAGATAATGTGATTGAAGTCCATATGCATTAGCAGACCAATCATATTTTTCAATGCTTTTTGAGAAACTTTTCCATAATGGAAGAAATTTTGCTGGATTTGAGACATTCATACTCCACCTCAAATTAACGGCATTATCTGTAGTAGGTCCTCCACTAGAGACACCTATTGTATGAACACTTAAGTTTTCCTGAATTTGCTCTACACCAATTTTATTTAGCTTAGCTCTAAATTTTTTGCCAGCTTCTGATGTTGCATATATCTGATTTGATTTCGCATATTGATCTGCGTCCTTGTAATACCAACTAACTCCATGAGTGGCATCATCCCAACCGTTATGAAGGACAGCATACATATCCACTTCAAAATTTTGACTTTTTATTTCAGGTGAATTCATATATTCATCAAATGCTGCAAGACATGCATTTGGCATGGGACAGCTAAAAAGAAAGTTAGATTGATACTTAGAAAAGTTTTCTGGTAGATGATCATCAGAAGATATTCCAAGTGAAAGCACAAGCGACATGCTTAATATAAATTTTTTCATTTTCTCTCCATAAATAAATAATTAAGATTACAAATTATATCAATATGTGTATTTATGCAACATAAGGATGTGAGAATGTAGACTATCTTTCATGTTAATAATTAATGATGTAAAATTTGCGCTTCGCCACCTTAGCTCAGTTGGCTAGAGCAGTTGATTTGTAATCATCAGGTCGTCAGTTCGAATCTGACAGGTGGCTCCATTTCCTTTAAAATATATTTTATGGAACCAAATAAAAACCAATCAGAAGAAAAAGATAAAATTCTTAAAAAAGATTTTCAGTTCGCAAGATATGTGTATCTTTCCTTATATGCTGTGCTTGTAATTAGCCTTATAGTTATTCTTAATTAAATTAATGGACTTAACTACATATGTTATTGGAAATATTGTATTAATAGGCCTTTTGTATTGGGTTGTAAAAAATAAAGATAATTAATTACGATAGCCATTAGGCTTCTCTTTATTTTTTGTATACCTTTCTGTTAACCTTGACATTCTTGACGTCAAATCAATGTCCTCTCCATTTATAAAAACTTTCTCAGGCATTGAAGATGGCTCTAGGGGGTCTGCATCCCAAATAATTAAATCTGCTATTTTGCCAGGTGCAATTTGTCCTCTGTTACCAAGTTTAAAAACCTCAACCGGAGAAAGTGTAAGTGCTTTTAATGCGCCGGCATATGACATGCCATTTGCGACAGCGACTCCAGCACCTTGCCTTATAAGGTGATAATTATGATCTCTAGGTGCATTAAACATTAGAGTAATACCAAGATCTTCAAGCTTTCCTGCAAGCTCAATATTAGCTCCAAGCTCATCAAAAGATTCAGGAATATTATTAATTGGATTTATAATCAAAGGTATTTTACTTTCAGCAATCCTGCTTGCTACCAAGCCAGCCTCCTGTGCTCCCATAATTATTAGATTTAAATCATACTCTTCTTTTAATTTGATTAACTTTAGTAAATCTGAAGCTCTATTTGCTTTAATTATTAAGGGCAATTCATCATTAACTAATTTGTGAAGGGCCTTTAAATCTCTTGGATGAAGGTCCATAGTTTCTGCTATAGGAGAACCATCAATTATTTCAGCTATGTCTTTATATGTTTTCATGTCACTAGAATCTATGGAAGAGGCAAACTCAAGCAAATCTTCGATAATTGCAAAGGTCTCAGCCCTTGACTTACTTCCTGATCCACCCACCCTTCCAATCATAACCACATCTTTTGAGCCAGATATTTCTAAACTACTGTCAAGAACAAAAAAAGAGCCAAGTCCCCCTATAGGACTGTTAGTATTTTGAGGCAGTGTAAGTGTTGAAGTTATTCCATTAGATCTGTTCCAAGGAATCAAAACTGAATTTGGATTAAATGCATCATAAATACTAAATCCTATTTGGTATAAATTAGATGAATCATCTCTTGTAACACTAAGAGCTCCAATTTCAACAATTCCTATTTCTGTGTCTGTAGAAATTATTCCTGGAGTTAGTATCTTTCCAGTTCCATTAATAACTAGGTCTCCGCGAAGGCTTGATGTTGAAACTTGAGAAATTTTATTATCATCAATTAAAACATTACCAACAAAGGGCTCGTTATTTTTCCCATCTAATATAGTAATGTCTTGAATTAGAACACTTTCAGAATTAACGACAGCGGTAGACAACATAAAAATAATCAAGGCTATATTTCTTGAATAGATCATTATTCTTCTATCCTATTTTTATTTGGGCTGATTATTCCGACGTCGAAATCACTTGCCGGTTCAAAATTACTTTCTCTGTCATATGCGGTTGCGCCGTCAATAAAAACTTTCTCAACAAGAGCGTATACGCTGAATGGATTTTTTGACCATATTACGACATCTGCATTTTTACCTACCTTCAAAGAGCCAGTCTGATCATATATACCTGCTGCTTTAGCAGGATTTGAAGTTATCCAATTCATAGCTCTTGCTTTAGTAATATTAAAGCCAGCCCTTAATCCAGCAGCTAATGCTTTTGATGCTTCTTGATTAAGATGTTGAATTCCAATGGCATCGTCAGAATGAACAATTGCACAACCTTTACCATTTAGAGCCTGATCTAGAATAGCTATGTTAGCTTGAACCATATCATATGCTTCATGTTTGAAACCCCACCAATCTGCCCACAAAGCACCACATATTCCATTTTCTGCTAGTAGATCTGCAATTTTATAAGCTTCGACTCCATGATGAAATGCTGTAATTTTATAATTAAACTCATTTGCAATATTTATCATGGTTGCCATTTCTTCTGCTCTATAACAATGATTATGAACAAGTATTTCTCCTCTAAGGACGCCTGCCAGTGTATCTTGTTCAAGGTTTCTTTGAGGTTTGTATCCAATTTCTTTCGCCTCTTCTGATTTGGCTTCATATTCATCTAAACGACTCAAATATGCCTCTGCTTCTATCCACGCTTTTCTATACCCAGCTGCATTTCCCATTCTTGTTGATGGAGCTTGTTGTCTGTTTCCATAAACTCTTTTTGGATTTTCTCCACACGCCATTTTTAATGAATGAGGAGCATCTGGAAATTTCATTGAGTCTATTGTATTTCTTTGTATATTTTTAACAGTCACTCCTCTGCCGCCAATTAAATTAGCAGAGCCTGGCAAAATGTGGAATGCTGTTATGCCTCCCTTTAATGCGAGAGCATATTGTGGATCTTGAACCCAAATAGAATGCTCTGCCCATACGTCTGCAGTTACTGGACTTGTTGCTTCATTGCCATCAGAACTTGTTGATACCCCTGGTGCTGGATAAACACCCATATGAGAATGGATATCAATAATTCCAGGCGTAATCCACTTGCCAGTTGCATCAATGACTTTAAAAGTATTATTAATAGGTAGATCTTCTCCTATTGCCACAATTTTACGATCTTGAATTAAAAGGTCTGTAGATAAAAATTCATTTCCCTCTCCATCGTATATATTTGCATTACTAATTAAAATGTTTTCTGATGGTAAGGGTTCATAAGTTGATTCAAATGGCTTGGCCTCAACAAATGTAGCGGTAAGAATAATTAAAATAGAAGAATAGTAAATTGGTATTTTAGATAGATTGGTCATATGAGAATAATATAATCTATAATTTAAAAAGTAAAAAAAATTTAGGTTTGGAGAGAGTTATGCAGTTAAATTATTTTAATAGGCCTTATTTTGAAAATGGGGCTATAAAGAAAATATCAGAGGTTTTAAAGATAAATGGTAT
This sequence comes from uncultured SAR86 cluster bacterium, assembly GCA_902556105.1. Taxonomy (GTDB): domain Bacteria; phylum Pseudomonadota; class Gammaproteobacteria; order Magnimaribacterales; family D2472; genus SAR86A. The sequence goes on along the minus strand of CACDUZ010000001.1, from coordinate 113,357 downwards.
AAAGAATCCTCTCATTTGTACCGATCCTGGACTATCTTCAATAGGGATGACCGATAAAGTTAGAAATCTTATCTCAGAAGATTTTTCTTCATCATTTTATGAAGAAACGCCTGCCAATCCAACTGAAAAAGCTGTAAATGAAGCTTTAGAGTTATACAAAACAAATGATTGTGACGGGGTTGTTGGATTTGGAGGAGGATCAAGTATGGATTTAGCAAAGGCTGTGGCTCTTATGGCAAATCATGAAGGCAGTCTTTTAGATTATTCTGTAAACGAAGGTGGTTATGGGAAAATAAAAGAAACAATGCCTATGGTAGCTATTCCTACCACTTCTGGTACTGGGAGTGAGGTATCAGTTGGATCTTTAATTATTATGAATGATGGAAGGAAATTAATTTTTGCCAGTCCACATTTAATGCCAAATGCAGCAATTTGTGATCCAGAACTTACAATTGGTTTGCCGCCAGTTCTCACAGCTGGAGCTGGAATGGATGCTTTGACACATTGTATTGAAGCGATTTTATCTCCGATTAATGATCCTCCTGCTGAAGCAGTTGGTATAGATGGAATTGAGAAAATTATTAAAGAGGAAAGTCTTATTAGAGCTTGTGAAGATGGACAAGACAAAGAAGCAAGATGGGGCATGATGATGGCTTCAACAGAGGGTGCTATGGCTTTTTCAAAAGGTTTAGGTGCTGTTCATTCAATGAGTCATGCAATAGGTGCCAATCAAGAACTTGGACTTCATCATGGAACTCTTAATGCCGTGATCTTGCCATCGGTGTTGAGATTTAACCAAGACCATATTGGAAATAAATATTCAAGGATTGCCCGCGCGATGGGAAAGAATGAGTCAATTAATTTAGCTACTGAAATTGAGAAGCTAAATGAGAGAATTGGAATGCCGAGCAATCTTTCAGAAATGGGAGTGACTGAAGATATGATTCCTGATTTGATTGCACACGCTATGACTGATCCTAGCAATATCACTACGCCTAGAGTGCCTTCTTTAGAAGAGTGGGAAAAACTTTTTCTTGAAGCTATGCAAAAATAACTTGAAAAATGCTAAAATTAATGGTCTAGTAGTCGCTTCAAATGATGACAAAAAATAAATATTTAGTATATTCCTTTATTTTTATAGCAAGCATATCTTTGCATAGCTATGCTGATCATCATGATCATTTTAGCTTTGAAGAAGAGCATATTGAAGATTGCCAAGCTTGCGAAGAAAATGTTGATATAAAAGTTACTACAACAAAAAATAAAAGTAATTTTACTAAGATTTCCCCTAAAACAAATCTAATAACAAGATTTGTTAGTTCTAAAAATAAATCAAATCTATCTAGAGCTCCTCCCATAAATTAGTAAGTTTTTCTTAACTAATTTTTCATTCTAAAGGAGGAAATATGAAAAAATTTTATAACGCGATAATAGTTTTAATCGCTTTTCATTCGAACACTATAATTTCACAAGATGTTGAAGAAGTTGTTGTTACTTCTGCACTGGTTGATACAACTGAAATTACAAATCCACTATATGTAATTGATGGCGATGATATTTTAGATGATGCTACAACTAGTTTGGGCGATGCAATCGATAGTTATTTGGGTGTATCTATAGCTGACTATGGTGCTGCTGTAGGACAACCAATCATTAGAGGCATGTCAGGTCCTAGAGTTAAAATTCTTAAAAATGGAATGGTCAATCGTGACGTTTCCGGGCTTGGAGTTGATCACTTAAATGATGTTGATCTAAATGATATATCTCAAATTGAGATTGTTAAAGGTCCATCTTCTTTGCTTTATGCAAATGGAACAATCGGTGGAATTATTAATGTAGTTGACGACACTATATCAACAGTTAATTTTGAGGCTCCTGAAGCAAACTTCGGCCTGGAAACTCAATCAGTAAATGATGGTGAGGCCCAATCTTTTAGTTACAAAGAAAATATAGGCGGATTTAATTTTAGCCTAGGTTTTAAAGATGTAAATTTTGGAAACTATGATATTCCTGATGGAGCTGTAATGCATGAAGAGGAAGAGCATCACGATGAAGACGAACATGAAGATGAACATCATGAAGATGAACATCATGAAGAGGATATGGGCTATGTAAATAACTCAGATTTTGCAGTTGAAGCAACTAAGTTTGGTATTTCAAAAGCAGGAGATTGGGGTTACATAGGTGTTGGAATAGATAACCTTGAAAGTGTTTATGGTATTCCTTTTCATGGAGATGAGCACGGTGACGAACATGGTGATGAGCATGGAGATGAGCACGGTGACGAACATGGTGATGAGCATGGAGATGAAGAAGGACATGATGAACATGGAGAAGAAAGAATTTTCTCAACTACTGATTCAGAAACTTTCACTATTAAAGGCTCTTACAATGTTAATGGAAGCATAATAAATAAAATCGACTTCTCTTATCGTGATTCTGATTACACATTAACTGAAGCCCACGAAGAAGAAGAGCATCATGATGAAGAAGAGCATCATGATGAAGAAGAGCACCATGATGAAGATGAGGAAGAACATGAGGAACATGCTCCAACTGTCTTTGCAAATCAAGCCACAGAATATGGAGCAATCTTTGACATTTCTAACGATTATGCAACTCAAAAAATTGTTTTAAACTTTGTTGATGAAGATAATTCAATTGTTGGAGAAGAGGCATTCATGAATCCAGCAAATAACGAAGAATTTACTATGGGTTACTATTTAAGTAAGGACTTTGATTTATTTAATGTTGACTTAGGGATGAGAATTGATCAAATAGATAGATCTGGCAGTGTTACTGACGAAGATCATGGAGACGTTGATAACTATTCAATAGATGATACTACCAATAGTTTTGCATTTAGTTTAGGCCGAGATCTTAGTGATACTCTTGATATAAATGTAGGTTTTGCAAGTGTTGAAAGGCTTCCATCAGTTATTGAGCTCTTTATGAATGGGCCACACATGGCTACAGGCAGATTTGAGGTTGGTGATCCAACACTAGGCGCAGAAACTTCTAATAACTTTGATATCACCTTTAGTTTTGATAATGGTGATTATTATGGTTATGCAAGCTTTTATGTAACAGATGTTGATAACTATATTACATTAATGGATGAGGACGAAGATCATGATGAGCATGAAGATGAGCATCATGATGATGAAGACGAGCACCATGATGAAGACGAGCATGAAGATGGTCATGATGATCATGGACATGGCAACTTAATCCATGCAAATTATGTTCAAGAAGATGCGGAGTTTGATGGTTATGAGATTGAGCTTGGAAGAACTATTAAAATGGCAAATGGTGATCTTACTCTTTCATTTGGTAGAGATGTTGTAAATGCTGAATTTACTGATGGTCATAATGTCCCAAGAATCAATCCAGCAAGAAATGTTTATTCACTGACTTATGATCAAGGCGACGTTCTATTTAAACTTAATCTAAAAGATGTTGATGAACAAAATGACTTTGGTGAGGGTGAGACTGCAACTGACGGATATAGCATGCTAGATGCTAGGCTTACTAAAACATTTGATTTAGATGGAAAAAGCAAATTAAAAGTTTCATTATATGGAAGAAATTTGCTTGATGAGAAAGCCAGAAATCATGCATCATTTGTTAAAGATCAGGTTCCACTTCCTGGTAAAAATGTGGGACTAAAATTTAACTTTACTTTTTAAGTAAGATTTAAATTAAATTAATCTCAATGGGCCTCTATGGGACCATTGAGATTTTTTTTGTTCTTCGGCATTGGTATCTAATAATAGGATATGAACTTATAATCACCTTTAATGTCATTAAATACTAAATTTATTTATATATTTCTTGTATCTTTCTCTATTGTTGCTGCTCAAGAGAATATTGAAGAAATCGTAGTTACTGGAACGTTAATCAAAGATGCTGAGAGTGACTTATCTCCTGTGCAAGTGATCACAGCTAAAGATTACGAAAATTTAAACATTACAAATATTGGCGAAATAAGTAAGTATCTTAGTATCAGTTCTGGTTCTAGGTTTCAGTCTAATGCGCTTGAGGGTGTTGACCAGGGAATGTCATCTATAACTTTAAGAGGTTTGGATCATTCGGCAACATTATTATTATTGAACTCAAAAAGGCATACCTTTTCTGGAACGCCATCTAATAAAGGTGATGGGTATATTGATGCAAATATAGTGCCTGAAATTGCAATTGAAAAAATTGAAATCTTAAAAGAAGGTGCTACTTCAATTTATGGATCAGATGCTATTGCAGGAGTAATAAATTTTTTAACATATAAAGATTTTGATGGTTTAAAAGTTAAAATTGGAAAACAAAAAACATCAAATTATAATCAAGAAGATGTTAGTTTCGGTTTGCTCTATGGAACAAATATTTTTAATGGTGATTTGGTAATTGGTCTAAACTCTCTCGAAAGATCTGCCCTGTCGGCAAGTGAAATTCCAGGAATAGCAGAATTAGGTTTAAGTGGTCTTGGAAAGACTTTTAAGCTTCTAGGCTCTGACGAGGTCTCAGCAGGAATATATGTAGGATCTTATCCAAAAGAAAGTACGTTCGTTCCTGATCCAAATTGTGAAAGCAATGGCGGTGTTCTTGATGGGTCTTTTTGTAGATTTTTATATGGAGAGAGATTTAATGTGGTGAATGACGAAAGTCATTTAAAGACATACTTAAGTTTTTCAAAAAAAACTGAAGAGTTTGAGCACAAATTACACTTAATATCTTCAAGAGTTCAAGTTAATGACAATCCTCAGTCGCCTTCTTACCCTGCCCTTCCTTTCCTATCAAGAGAAATAGAACCAGGTGAAGGTGGAAGCCCTTTTAACGTTCCAGTTGTTTGGTATGGTCGCCCCCTTGGATCAGAATTTAAATCGCCTAAATCACCAAAGGATATTGAACAATTTAATTTTAATTACAGTCTAAATTTTGTAATTAATCAAAAGACAAATGCCGAGGTATCACTTACCAAGAGTGAGCACTCAAATGATCATTATCGACCAGACATAATAGATTCAAGATTTCTTGCAGCAATTAAGGGTAATGGAGGTATTAATTCAAATGAAATGTGGAATATTTTTGATTCATCTCAAAACTCACAATCTTTAATTGATTATGTAAGAGGCGCTGAAGTTTCATCAAAAATTTCAGAACTAATTTCACTCGATGCAACATTTAAGACTAATATTAAAAATTTTGATGCCTCTTATGGATTCCAATCAAATAATGAATCTATAGATATTAACTATGACGATCTAAGCAGAGCAGAGTTTGATTCAGATGGAAAGATATTAAAAACTGCGGATCTTTTTTTTCTCGGTGGTGGTATAGATGTATCAAAATCTAGAAGAAGCAATGCGCTATTTGTAGAAATTGAGAAAGATATTTTTGATAATTTTGTTTCAAGATTTGCTGCAAGATATGAATCAATGAATAATGAATCATCATTTGATCCTAAGATTTCTTTCAAATATTCACCTACAGATTCATTTTTTGTAAGATTTTCAAGAGGCACTGCATTTTCATCCCCTTCAATGGCTCAAATGTATTCCAGTGAAATAAATCTTGGTAGTGTTAGAGATATAAATAGTTCAGTTTTTGTTAGGCAAGCCTCTTTAGGTAATCCTAATTTAAAATCAGCATCATCAACAAATTCTAACCTTGGTTTTATATATCAATATAATGCCATTAAATTATCTATAGACCTTTGGGAGATTGATTATAAGAACAGGATTGAGGTCGAAAGTGCTCAAGCAATACTATCCTCTAATCCAAATGGACCAAGCGTTACAAGAAATGAATTTGGAGATCTGATAGGAGTCTCTACAACATATTTCAATGAAAAAAATACATTTATTTCGGGGATAGATTTTCAATTTGAATACATCATAGGGATCTCAAAAGGTGATTTATCTATTAATATTATGGGAACAAGTCTGACAGACTTTCTTACGCCAAGCCTAAATAGTCCTAATAAAATGATTAATAGAATAGGTAAATTTAATTTTGATAATCATGTTCACTCTTTACCAAAGAAGAGGATCAACTCATTCATAAACTGGAGCTATAAGAATTTTGAACTAGGTTTTTCAACAAGATATATCGATGGTTATAAAAATGAAAGAGAAATAACTGGATTGGGCCTCATTTATGGATATCAAAATGCTGTTAAGTCATTTCTTGTTCATGATATTTCATTAAAAACAACAAAAGGCAATCTTAGTTACAGCGTTTATTTGTCAAATCTTCTTGATAAATCTGCGCCAAGACTTTACGACGCTCCTGATTTTAGTTTTGATACAAGAGTTCATGACCCAAGGGGTAGAATTCTAGGGCTAAATATTGGATATGAATTTTAGTCCATGAGCAATTTAATTAATTCAATCGATCAGGTAATTCAAGAAAATGATTTACCGTTTGAATGGTCAGATAAGATTAATAGCGAATTAAAAGATATAAATCCTAATAAGAAATTAAAGAGAATAGATTTAAGAAAGAAATCTTTTGTTACTATCGATGGAAAAGATGCGAAAGATTTTGATGATGCTGTTTACTGTGAAAAAGATACTGATGGTTTTATTCTGCAAGTAGCCATAGCAGATGTAGCGGATATTGTTGAATCTGGATCCGAAATAGATAAAGAAGCTGTCAAAAGAGGGACATCTATTTATTTTCCAAAAAAAGTGATCCCGATGTTGCCAGAAAAAATTTCAAATGATTTATGCTCATTAGTGCCTAAAAAAGATAGAAATGTATTAGTTAGCAAAATTTATTTAGACATTAATGGTGATATAGAATCTTATGGCTTTAAAGAAGCCACAATTAATTCACATAAAAGATTTACCTATAACGAAGTAGAATATTTAAAAAATAATGCTTCTGATATTGAATCAAGTATTTTAGATTCTATGAATGCTCTTGAAGAATTAACTTTAAAACGTCTTAAAAACAGAGTTGAAAGATCAGCACTTGAAATTGACTCTGCTGAACCAACTCTTAAATTTGATAATCAAGATAATTTATCAAAAATTCACATTCCTAAAAGGCTATTTGCGCATCAAATGATTGAAGAGGCGATGATCTTGGCAAACATATGTGCCGCAAAATATATAAAAAAGCATATTGGATATGGAATATATAGAGTGCATGAAGAGCCTGAGGTTTTAAAAATCCAGAACCTTAAAAAGTTTTTCTCTTTAAAAGGGTTGTCGTCAAAATCATTTTTAAAAACCATAGAGTTGATAAATGGATTCATTAAGCATGTAAATAAAGATGAGGGTAATAAAATGATGAATATATTGATACTCCAGACTCTTAAAAGAGCACAATATTCAACAAAAGAGATAGGTCATTTTGGATTACAGTTAAAAGAGTATTCTCACTTCACATCGCCCATACGAAGATATCCTGATCTGATAGCACACAGATTAATAAAAGAAATTTTACATAAGGCGATTCAAAAGCCTAATCAAGAAAAGCTTGAAGAAGTGCTTGCTGAACTTTCGAGTCTTGAAAAGAGGGCAGAAAAATCTTCAAGACAGGTTGTGCAACAAATGATCTGCCATCATCTAAAACAATTTGTTGGTGATGATTTTTCAGCAATGATTGTTGGAGTAACAGAGTTTGGTTTATTCTGTGAAATTGATAATCACTATATTTCTGGTTTAATCCATGTGTCTGATTTAAGAAGAGATAGATATATCTTTGATAAAGAAGCAAATATACTAAAAGGAAGAAAAACAGGGAAGACTTTTAAGATTGGTCAAAAACTAACAGTTAAATTAGCAAATGTCATTCCAGAACAAAGAAAATTAGTTCTTGTACCTAAATAGTTATGAAAAAAAGCATTGAACAAAAAAGAATAGGGTTTCATAGCATTGAAAGCATTATAAAAAATAATCCTCATAAAATTAAAAAACTATTTCTGCCCTCCTCCAGAGATGATAATAGAATTAATAACTTAATTGATATGGCCAATAAAAATGGAATTAAGTTTGAAGTTTCAAAAAAACTAAAACAAGATCCAGAGGCCTTAATAACGAATGAAAATAATTTAAATTTCAAAAACTTGAAAGAATTTATTGATAATTCTAATAATCAAAAACTAATGATCTTAGTTTTAGATAATGTCATTGATCCCAGAAATTTAGGAGCTTGCATTAGATCAGCTGCGGTGACTGAAGTTGATGCACTAATAATAAATAAGCATCATTGTGCGCCATTGAATGAGGTTGCTCATTCTGTTTCTGCAGGCGGCGCTGAGAATGTAAAAACTTTTTTTGTTTCAAACTTAGTGAATTGCATAAAATATCTCAAAGAAATGAACATACAAATTTTTGGTTTAAGCGAGCATGCTTCGATGAAATACATTGAATGTGACTTCGTTCAGCATTCTGCAGTAATTATGGGTTCTGAAGAGTTTGGAATAAGAAAAAAAACTGAAGAAAATTGTGACTATCTAATAAAGCTCAATAATAATAAAAATTTTAAAAGCTTTAATGTTTCGGTTGCAACTGGGATAATATTGTCTGAAATAGCAAGACAGCGCACATGTTAAAACAAAGAACACTTAGAAATTCTATCAAAGCAGTTGGCATTGGACTTCATACTGGTAAAAATATAAATATGGAGTTGATTCCATCAGAGGCAAATACTGGAATTAATTTTATTAGAACTGATGTAGATAAAAATCTTATTATTCCCGCAATCGCTGAGAATGTTGGTGATACAAGTCTTTCAACGGCCTTGGTTAAAGATGAGGTTAAGATCTCAACAATTGAACATTTATTGTCTGCTATTGCTGGGCTGGGGGTTGATAACTGCTTGATAAAAGTAGATGGTCCAGAGGTTCCAATAATGGATGGTAGTTCTAGTCCTTTTGTATTTTTGATTCAATCAGCCGGTTTAGAAGAACAAGATGAACTAAAAAAATTTATTAAAGTAAAGAAAGAGGTTACCGTTACAAGAGAAGATGCTTATGCAACAATCAAACCCTTTGATGGTTTTAAGGTTTCTTTTAAAGTGAGTTTTGATCATCCAGTGCACAAGACCTTGCCATCAGAATCTATAATTGATTTTTCAACAACATCATTTGTAAAAGAAGTTTGTAGGGCTAGAACTTTTGGTTCAATGAGTGAGGCTGAACTTCTTAAATCAAGAAATCTTGCATTAGGAGCTAGCGTTTCAAACGCAATTGTTTTTGGAGAAGATGAGATTTTAAATGACGAAGGTTTAAGATTTAATGATGAAATTGTTAAACATAAGACTCTTGATGCTATAGGTGACTTATATCTTCTTGGTGGAAATCTGATTGGAGAATTTTCCGGATACAAGTCAGGACATGAATTAAATAATAAACTACTAAGAAAAATCATTGAAGATGAGGAAGCTTATGAAACAGTTGTATTTGAAAATTCTGAAAATGCCCCAATCTCTTATGTAAGGCCACCTTTTGGGGATATTGAATAGGTGTTGTCTAAGTAAACACTCATAAATTTTAAAATGTTAAATATCATTTCTAATATTTTCGGATCGAAAAACGATAGGATTCTAAAGAGAATGACATCGTATGTAAGGGCTGCAAATGATTTGGAAAAGGAGTTGTCTGAAAAACCTGATTCATACTTTACAGAATTAAAAGAGGAGCTTGTTCAAAAATATAATGAAAATGATAAGGATATGTACTCTATTTTACCCCACGCATTTGCTGTTGTTAGAGAGGCTAGTAAACGTACACTTGGATTAAGACATTTTGATTCACAGCTTTTAGGTGGAATTTCTCTAGCTGAGGGTAATATAGCTGAAATGAAAACCGGTGAAGGGAAGACCTTGGTCGCAACATTACCAGTTTATTTAAATTACATTATGGGCAATAAGGCTGTCCTTGTGACAGTTAACGATTATCTCGCAAGAAGAGATGCTGAATGGATGAGACCTATTTATGAGTTTTTAGGTCTTAAAGTCGGCATAGTAAATTCAAACCAAGAAACAAAAGAAAAATCTTATGCCTATGATTCAGATGTTATCTACGCTACAAACAATGAGCTTGGTTTTGATTATTTAAGAGATAACATGGCGCATTCTGTAGAAGAAAGGGTCCAGTGTTCACTTGATTTTGCAATTATTGATGAGGTCGATTCAATTTTAATTGATGAAGCAAGAACTCCTTTAATTATTTCAGGGCCTACTTCAGAAAGTTCAGACTCATATCAAAAAATCAAAAAATTTATGCCTCACCTTAAAAAACAATTAAGAGAAGGAACCGATGAAGAGCCTTTATTGGATCATGAAATTGGACATTATTTAATTGATGAAAAAAATCGAACTATTGAGCTGACTGATGATGGTTATATCCTTGTTGAGGGCTTATTAGATGAAGCAAGTATGCTTGGTGAATCAGATGGTCTCTATTCAGCATCTAATCTTAAGATTATGAAGTTTGTGCAAGCAACTTTGAGAGCAAATTTTTTATATCAAAAAAATGTTCACTATCTTGTTAGAAATAATGAAGTGCTTCTGATTGATGAGCATACTGGAAGAACAATGCCTGGCCGAAGAATGAGTGAAGGCGTCCATCAAGCCCTCGAGTGCAAAGAAAATGTTCCTATTCAAAGAGAATCACAAACACTAGCATCAACCACTTTTCAGAATTTTTTTAGACTATTCTCTACTTTATCAGGAATGACTGGTACTGCTGATACTGAAGCAGTTGAATTTAGACAGATTTATGGACTTGATGTTGTAATCATTCCAACTAATGTTCCTATGATTAGGGAAGATCATAATGACTTGGTTTTTCTTACAACAAAAGCAAAATATATAGCTCTTGTAGATGAAATTGAATCTTTAAGAGAAAAGTCCTCACCAATTTTAGTTGGAACTGTTTCAGTAGAATCTTCAGAGGAAGTTTCGGGATATCTAAAAGAGAGGAATATTCCACATCAAATCTTAAATGCTAAGCAAAATGAAAAAGAGGCTGAAGTTATTGCAAACGCTGGAAAACCAGGAATGGTTACTATTGCTACAAATATGGCAGGTAGAGGAACGGATATTGTCTTAGGTGGAAGAAAAGAAGATCAATCTGAAGAGGATTGGAAAAAAAATAATGATCTAGTTTTAAAATCAGGAGGCCTTCATATCCTTGGAACTGAAAGGCATGAATCAAGAAGAATAGATAACCAACTTAGAGGAAGGTCAGGCAGACAGGGTGATCCTGGGTATTCAAGATTTTTCTTGTCTCTTGAGGATGATTTATTAAGATTATTCATTTCAGATAATAGAAGAGCCTTATTTGAAAGAATTGGGATGGGTGATGATCACATTGAACATAAAATGCTGTCTAGAGGAATTGAAAATGCTCAAAAACGTATTGAAAATCGAAATTTTGATGCAAGAAAAAATCTTCTTGAGTATGATGACGTTTCAAACGATCAGAGGCAGGCTATTTACTCTTTAAGAAATCAATTATTAGAAGAAGAGAATATAAGTCAAACAATAGATGAGTTATTAATATCTGAATTTAAAAGAATATCAAATTTATATATACCAGAAGAATCTATAGAGTCTCAATGGAGAACAGAGGAACTCCAAGAATTTCTATTAGTTAATTATGGAATAGGTAACGATATTCACTCAACAGTTCAAAATGATAAATCATTAATCCCTGAAACTATTGCTGAATTGATAACGAATAAATCTATTGAAGTATATAAAAATAAGTATGACTCGTTTGGTGAAACAAGACTCTTGCTTGAAAAGCAAGTAATGTTGCAGGTTCTGGATGTGCATTGGAAAGAACATTTAGCCGAAATTGATCATCTTAGAGGTAGTGTTGGCTTAAGAGCATATGCTCAAAAGAATCCTAAAAATGAATTTAAGCAAGAGGCTTATTCAATGTTTGAAATAATGTTAGATACTATAGACGCTGAAACTATTAGGGCTTTATTTTCAATAGAACTTGTTTCTAAAAACCAATTAGATGATTTAAAGCAAAAAGAAAAACAAGAAATGGAAATATTGCTAGAAAAGGCTGATGCTGCTCCAATAAATGAGATAGATGAAAATACAATAAATAAAAATGAACGCCTTGATCCGGTTGTAAGAGATGAGACTAAAATTGGGAGAAACGAACTTATTCAGATAACAAATGGCCAGGAAACCAAGGAAATGAAATACAAGAAAGCTATGCCTTTGATCGATTCTGGTGAGTGGAAAATAATATAAATTAAATCGTCTGACAATTAATCTTCATAAAAATCTTCAGACTTTACTGGCCTAGATATTACATTTTCCTCATTTGCCCAAGTTCCAAAATCTATTAGCTTACATTTTTCAGAACAAAATGGTCTATGTTTATTTTCTTTTGAAACTTTGCAAGGTTGATCACATCGAGGACACTTATTCATTTAAATTTATTCCTAATAATTTTTGATGTAACTTCAAAATATTTCCCTTTAAATTTTCGAGTGTTGAATCATTTAAAATAATATCATCTGCTATAGAGTTTCTTTCCTCTCTTGATGCCTGATTTTTCATAATATTTATAATATCTTGCTCTGATTTATCATCTCTTTGGCTAGCTCTTTCTATTTGTAAATCTTCATCGCAATCGATAACAATAATTTTGTCATAAAAGTCTTGTGAATTTGTTTCAAAGATTAATGGCACTATTATTATTGAATAAATGCTGTCTGATTTTGATATAAATTCACTGATTTCTTCTAAAACGATAGGATGAATAATTGATTCTAATTTATTTTTCTTTTCTATATCAATAAAAATTTTTGTTCTTAATAAATCTCTATTTATTTTATTGTCCTGATCTAAAAACTCATCACCAAAACATTCTAGAAAAAGCTGTTTGGCTTTAGTATTATCATCAAGAATATTTTTAGCAACATCATCTGCATCTATGGTGTCTATACCAAGCTCATTAAAATATTTACCTACTATAGATTTACCAGAACCAATACCACCTGTTAGACCAATAATCATGATTTAATTATAGACTTAGACATAAAAAAAGGCTCTCAGTATTTACCAAGAGCCTAAAATAAAAAAAGCCTGATAATTTCCTACTCTCACACAGGGAGACCCTGCACTACCATTGGCGTTAACTCGTTTCACTTCTGAGTTCGAAATGGGATCAGGTGGTACCAAGTTGCTATTGTCATCAGGCAAACTGGTATGTAATTTTTACGATCACTGCAAATTTATGTTTATGAATTCATATAAACCTTCTTAAGGTTACATGATCAAGCCTCACGAGTTATTAGTACAAGTTAGCTCAACGCCTCACAGCGCTTACACATCTTGCCTATCAACGTCATAGTCTATGACGACTCTTTAGGAGACATAAAGTCTCTGGGAGATCTAATCTTGGGAGAGGCTTCCCGCTTATATGCTTTCAGCGGTTATCCTTTCCGAACATAGCTACCCGGCAATGCCACTGGCGTGACAACCGGAACACCAGAGGTTCGTCCAATCCGGTCCTCTCGTACTAGGATCAGCTTCCCTCAAATCTCCAAACGCCCACAGCAGATAGGGACCGAACTGTCTCACGACGTTCTAAACCCAGCTCGCGTACCACTTTAAATGGCGAACAGCCATACCCTTGGGACCTGCTCCAGCCCCAGGATGTGATGAGCCGACATCGAGGTGCCAAACACCGCCGTCGATATGAACTCTTGGGCGGTATCAGCCTGTTATCCCCGGCGTACCTTTTATCCGTTGAGCGATGGCCCTTCCATTCAGAACCACCGGATCACTAAGACCTAGTTTCCTACCTGCTCGATCCGTCGATCTCGCAGTCAAGCATCCTTCTGCCTTTATACTTACCTCACGATGTCCGACCGTGATAAGGATACCTTCGTACTCCTCCGTTACTCTTTGGGAGGAGACCGCCCCAGTCAAACTACCCGGCACACACTGTCCCTGATCCAGATAATGGACCTAGGTTAGAACTTCAATTTTACAAGGGTGGTATTTCAAGGACGACTCCACTAGGACTAGCGTCCCAGCTTCAAAGTCTCCCACCTATCCTACACAAATAAAGTCAAAGTCCAGTGTGAACCTATAGTAAAGGTGCACGGGGTCTTTCCGTCTAGCTGCGGGTACACTGCATCTTAACAGCGATTTCAATTTCACTGAGTCTATGGTGGAGACAGTGTGGCCATCGTTACGCCATTCGTGCAGGTCGGAACTTACCCGACAAGGAATTTCGCTACCTTAGGACCGTTATAGTTACGGCCGCCGTTTACCGGGGCTTCTATCAAGAGCTTCGCATAAGCTAACCCCATCAATTAACCTTCCGGCACCGGGCAGGCGTCACACCCTATACGTCCTCTTACGAGTTTGCAGAGTGCTATGTTTTTAATAAACAGTCGCAGCCACCTGGTATCTTCGACCACGTTCAGCTCTAAGAGCAAGTCTTGTCACCAAACGCGGCGCACCTTCTCCCGAAGTTACGGTGCTATTTTGCCTAGTTCCTTCACCATAGTTCTCTCAAACACCTTGGTCTACTCGACCTAACCACCTGTGTCGGTTTAGGGTACGGTTTCTTACAATCTGAAGCTTAGAGGTTTTTCCTGGAAGCATGGTATCAGCCACTTCCCACTTAATAAGTGGTCGTTATAAATTCTCAGCTTTAATGTTCCGGATTTACCTAAAACATCGGCCTACAATCTTGAACACGGACAACCATCGCCGTGCTGACTTAACCTTCTCCGTCACCCCATCGCAATTGTAAAAAGTACAGGAATATTAACCTGTTTCCCATCGACTACGGCTTTCGCCCTCGTCTTAGGGGCCGACTCAACCTGCCACGATTAGCGTTGGACAGGAACCCTTGGTTTTTCGGCGAAGAGGTTTTTCACCTCTTTGATCGTTACTCATGTCAACATTCGCACTTCTGATACCTCCAGCTCGCCTCACAGCTTGCCTTCAGCGGCTTACAGAACGCTCTTCTACCATCTTGAAACAAGATCTGTAGCTTCGGTTTATGATTTAGCCCCGTTATATCTTCCACGCAGGCCGACTCGACTAGTGAGCTATTACGCTTTCTTTAAAGGATGGCTGCTTCTAAGCCAACCTCCTAGCTGTTTGTGCCTTCCCACATTGTTTCCCACTTAATCATAATTAGGGACCTTAGCTGACAGTCTGGGTTGTTTCCCTCTCGACTACGGACGTTAGCACCCGCAGTCTGTCTCCCGTGCTCATACTTGTAGGTATTCGGAGTTTGCATCGGTTTGGTAAGTCGGGATGACCCCCTAGCCGAAACAGTGCTCTACCCCCTACAGTAATACACGAGGCACTACCTAAATAGTTTTCGAAGAGAACCAGCTATCTCCGGGTTTGATTAGCCTTTCACTCCTATCCACAGCTCATCCCCTCATTTTTCAACATAAGTGGGTTCGCGCCTCCAGTCGATGTTACTCGACCTTCACACTGGCCATGGATAGATCACCCGGTTTCGGGTCTAATTCCAGCAACTGAGCGCCCTATTAAGACTCGGTTTCCCTACGCCTACCCTATATGGTTAAGCTTGCTACTAAAATTAAGTCGTTGACCCATTATACAAAAGGTACGCCGTCACAGAACAAGTCTGCTCCGACTGCTTGTAAGCACAAGATTTCAGGTTCTATTTCACTCCCCTCGCCGGGGTTCTTTTCGCCTTTCCCTCACGGTACTGGTTCACTATCGGTCAGCATAGAGTATTTAGCCTTGGAGGATGGTCCCCCCATGTTCAGTCAAGATTTCACGTGTCCCGACCTACTCGATTTCACTTATATTAGTCTTTCACATACAGGGCTATCACCTACTATGGCTAAACTTTCCAGAATATTTTGCTGGACTAAAATAAGCTTAAGGGCTGTTCCGGTTTCGCTCGCCGCTACTACCGGAATCTCAATTGATTTCTTTTCCTCTAGGTACTTAGATGTTTCAGTTCCCTAGGTTTGCTTCTTATACCTATGTATTCAGTATAAGATAATATACTTATGTATATTGGGTTTTCCCATTCGGAAATCCTCGGATCAAAATTTGTTTACCAACTTCCCGAGGCTTATCGCAGGTTACCACGTCCTTCATCGCCTTATGCTGCCAAGGCATCCGCCTTGTGCTCTTCCTTTACTTGATCATATAACCTTAAAAAGGTTATTTAACATTTGAGAGTACTTAATAAAATATTATTAATTACTTTTTAATTTGCAGTGATCTCATGTATACAAAATGTATACACTAGAAAATTACATACCATTTATTTTACAAAACTTAGAACTTTATTATTTGGTTACTCGTGTGGGCGTTTAAAACACATTTTTCGTTAAGGAGGTGATCCAGCCACAGGTTCCCCTACGGCTACCTTGTTACGACTTCACCCCAGTCATGAAGCACACCGTGGTAAACGCCCTCCCGAAGGTTAGACTATCTACTTCTGGTGCAATCCACTTCCATGGTGTGACGGGCGGTGTGTACAAGACCCGAGAACGTATTCACCGCGACATGCTGATTCGCGATTACTAGCGATTCCGACTTCATGGAGTCGAGTTGCAGACTCCAATCCGGACTACGAGAAACTTTCTAGGATTAGCACCACCTCGCGGCTTAGCGTCCGTCTGTATTCCCCATTGTAGCACGTGTGTAGCCCTACTCGTAAGGGCCATGATGACTTGACGTCGTCCTCACCTTCCTCCGGTTTATCACCGGCAGTCCCCTTATAGTTCCCGACCGAATCGCTGGCAAATAAGGGTAAGGGTTGCGCTCGTTATCCGACTTAACGGAACATCTCACGACACGAGCTGACGACAGCCATGCAGCACCTGTATCTTGGTTCCAAAAGGCACACTCTCATTACAAGAGTTTCCAAGTATGTCAAGAGTAGGTAAGGTTTTTCGCGTTGCATCGAATTAAACCACATGCTCCACCGCTTGTGCGGGTCCCCGTCAATTCATTTGAGTTTTAGCCTTGCGGCCGTACTCCCCAGGCGGACAACTTAAAACGTTAGCTGCGCCACTGAAAGACGTTGTCTTCCAACAGCTAGTTGTCATCGTTTACGGCGTGGACTACCAGGGTATCTAATCCTGTTCGCTACCCACGCTTTCGCACCTTAGTGTCAGTACAGATCCAGGAGGCCGCCTTCGCCACTGGTATTCTTCATAATATCTACGCATTCCACCGCTACACTATGAATTCTACCTCCCTCTATCGTACTCTAGTGAGTTAGTTTTGGATGCAGTTCCTAGGTTGAGCCCAGGGCTTTCACATCCAACTTAACAAACCACCTACGCGCGCTTTACGCCCAGTAATTCCGATTAACGCTTGCACCTTCCGTATTACCGCGGCTGCTGGCACGGAATTAGCCGGTGCTTATTCTGCAGGTAACATCAAGGCCATAAGGTATTAACTTATAACTTTTTCTCCCTGCTTAAAGTGCTTTACAACCCTAGGGCCTTCTTCACACACGCGGTATGGCTGGATCAGGCTTGCGCCCATTGTCCAATATTCCCCACTGCTGCCTCCCGTAGGAGTCTGGGCCGTGTCTCAGTCCCAATGTGGCTGATCGTCCTCTCAGACCAGCTAAAGATCGTAGCCTTGGTGAGCCATTACCTCACCAACAAGCTAATCTTACGCAGGCTCATCTAATAGCGAGAGCATCAAGAGAGGCCCTCTTTCTCCCTAAGGAGGTATACGGTATTAATCCGAGTTTCCTCGGGCTATCCCCTTCTACTAGGTAGATTCCTACGCGTTACTCACCCGTCCGCCGCTCTACTCATATCCGAAGATACTTTCTCGCACGACTTGCATGTGTTAAGCCTACCGCCAGCGTTCAATCTGAGCCATGATCAAACTCTTCAATTAGTATCATGTCTTTTGATTTTTAAATAAAAAATCTAAATTTTATCTCGTATTTTGAACACCCACACGAGTAACCAAATATGTTAAAGAACTAACCGACTCGGTGGTCGGGAAACGTATTCTAACGGAGTTATATATAAGAAGAAAGCTTTTTTTTTACTAATTTTTTTCTTTGTCTACAAGTTTCTCAGAATTAAGAAATTTCATCTTAGATCTCAATTCATTGCCAACCTTTTCAATAGGATGATCTGCTGTAGATTTCCTATTAGATTTCATAAATGGTCCTCCAGAACCATCATTGCTTTGTCTGCAATCATTGAGAAAATCATCAGCAAAATTACCTGATTGAATATTGTCTAATATTTCTTTCATTGCCTCTTTAGTCTTTTCAGTAATTACTTTTGGACCACTGAGGTAGTCTCCATATTCAGCAGTATTTGATATCGAGTAATGCATATTTGCTATTCCACCCTCTTGTATTAAATCAGTTATTAATTTTGTTTCATGTAAGCATTCAAAATATGCCATTTCAGGACTATAGCCAGCTTCAACAAGCGTTTCATAGCCAGCCTTTATAAGTGCAGTAATACCTCCACATAATACAGCCTGCTCTCCAAATAAATCTGTTTCCGTTTCTTCTTTAAATGTTGTTTCAAGAACTCCAGCTCTAGTGCCGCCGTTTGCCTTGGCATAAGACAAGGCGATTTCTTTTGCAGAAAAGTCCCCAGATGTTGCATCTTCAAAGATTGCTATCAATGATGGAACACCACCCCCATTTACGAAAGTGCTTCTTACAGTATGTCCAGGACCTTTTGGTGCAATCATAATTACACTATTACTTTTTTCTGGAATAATTTTTTCAAAATGTATATTAAATCCATGTGCAAATCCCATAATTGCATTGGACTTTAAATTTGGTTTAATTTGATTTTCATATATTCCTTTTTGAAACTCATCAGGTGCCAGAATCATAACCATATCAGCATCGACTACTGAATCAGAGACTGATTTGACTTTTAATCCAGCATCTTGAGCTTTCTTCCAAGATGAAGATCCCTCTCTTAGCCCAACTGTAACATCTACTCCTGAATCATTAAGATTATTTGCATGAGCATGGCCTTGAGAACCATATCCAATAATAGAAACTTTCATATTTCTTATAATTTCTATCTGAGCATCATCGTCGTAATATATTTTCATTAAATTTCCTCTTTTGCTATCAAGACATCAATTAGTTTATTAATTTGTCTTAAGATTTGTCTTAAAAGGTTATCACTTACCGTGGTTGTAATTAATAATTTAGACACTTCATTTTCTTGTAATTTTAAGTCTAGTGAATCTTCAATTTCTTTATAATTCTCCACATCTTTAACAGGATCAACATGAAGACTTTCGATATTGTATCCCCTTTGATGGAAAAGACCGACAACCCTTGCAAGCGCACCAGGTTTATTTTCTAAAATCACTAATATCTTTCTTTGCATCATACTTTTTTATCTTTACTAAGCCACATATCTTTTAGACTTCCGTTGGGTGCAACTAACATTGGGTACACATGCTCACTTGGATCCACATATACGTCTACAAAGACTAATTTATCATTTATTGAAAATGCTTCCTCTAGGGTTTCTTTTAGATCAGAATTTTTCTCAATTTTAAATCCTACATGACCATATGACTCAACTAATTCAATAAAATTTGGGAGGGAGCTTTGATATGTACTCTCGGAGTGTCGTCCTCCATAACTCATATCCTGCCATTGTTTAACCATTCCCAATGCTTCATTATTAATATTGATTATTTTTATTGGTAAATTATATTGAGTGCATGTTGAGAGTTCTTGAATACACATTTGTATACTTCCCTCACCAGTAATACAAACAACCTCCTCATCTGGATATGCCAATTTAACACCCATAGCTGCTGGCAGTCCAAACCCCATTGTTCCTAGTCCACCAGAATTAATCCAATATCTAGGTTTATCAAAGTGATAGTATTGAGCTGCAAACATTTGATGTTGTCCAACATCTGAAGTGACAAAAGCACTTCCATTTGTTATCTGATAAACATGCTGAACTACTGACTGAGGCATTATCATATTGTTATCAGAAGTTTCTTTATAAAGCTCATGATTTAATCCATGAAGTGAGGTCCACTCATCAATTTGATCTAACCATGGTTCAATTTTACTTTTATCAATCAAATTAATTTTTTCTTTTAATTGTTTATTTATTTCCCTAAGTGAGTTTTTCACTTGTCCAAAAACTGCGATATTTGCCTCAATAATTTTTGAAACAGAAGATTGATCAACATCAAAATGAATTATCTTTGCATTTGGAGCAAATAGATCTGGTGTATTTGTTATTCTGTCATCGAATCTTGCTCCAATAGCAATAATTAAATCAGCATTATGCATGGCCATATTTGATTGATATGTCCCATGCATACCCAACATACCCATAAATCTTTTTTTACTAGCAGGATATACACCCAATCCCATTAAAGTATTTGTGACAGGAAAATTTAATAACTCATTTAACTCATATAATTCTTCAGATGCATTGCTATTAATTGCTCCACCTCCAGCATATATGACTGGTTTTTTTGCTTTAAGAATTTCAGAAATAGCTCTCTCTATTTGTTTTGGATCAGGTTCAACTGGCGGATTATAGGATCTAATTTTTACTGATTTAGGGGGATCATAATTGAATAGTTTATCTGGAGCAGTTGTATCTTTAGGGATATCTATTACAACAGGGCCGGGTCTACCTGAAGTTGCAATGTGAAATGCTTCTTTAATGACTCTAGGAATTTCTTCTGCACTCTCAATACTAAAACTATGTTTAACAATTGGTCTTGATATGCCAATCATATCTGTTTCTTGAAATGCATCTGTACCAATAAGATGCGAAGCAACTTGACCGGAAAGGACTACCATTGGAATTGAATCCATAAAAGCTGTTGCTATACCCGTTATTGCATTTGTTGCACCAGGCCCAGATGTAACAAGCACAACTCCTGGCTTACCAGTAGCTCTTGCATATCCGTCAGCTGCATGGGTTGCTCCTTGTTCGTGTCTAACAAGAATATGTTGTAATTCATTCTGATTAAAAATAGCATCATAGATATGCAAAGCCGCCCCACCAGGGTAACCAAAAAGAAATTCAACACCCTCATCTACCAGGGATTGAATTAACATATCATTTCCTGCTAATTTCATAATTATTGCCTAAGAAAAGGATTTATACATTAATCTTGCTTATAAAAACAAGTTTTTTCGAAAATTTTAAATATGTTTTTCTAATATGTTGCATAAATTTGTTATGACGTCTGGTATTGAGGCTTCGAAAGTGCGAGTCTCATTTGTATCCATGTCTTCAAAAGATAAATGATATGAGTGCAAAGCCTGTCTTGGAAAATCTCTAATTATATCTGTTAAAACCTTAGGGGTTCCTTTAGCTATATTGCTTGAGGGGTTGTATGTCTTATCTCCAATGATTGGGAGTTTTTTGCTACTTAAATGGACTCTTATTTGATGTGTTCGGCCAGTCTTAATTGATACATCCAGTAATGAATAGCTTCCTAAATTTTTATCAAGCTTTACAAATGTATGCGCGTCTTTACCATCAACTCTGACTGACATTTTTGTTCTATTATTTTTATCTCTTCCAATTGCATCAGTTATCTCAAAACTTCCAATAACCTTTCCTACAATAAGGGCTTTATAAATTTTATTAACTCTTCTGTCTTGCAAGAGGTTTACAAAATGATTTCTAAATTTTTCTGTCCTAGCTACCAATAAAATCCCAGATGTGTCTTTATCTAATCTATGAACAATGCCGGCCCTTGGCAATAGTTTAAGTTCTGGAAAACGATATAGTAATCCATTTGCCAAGGTGCCATTATTACAACCTGCACCTGGATGCATTACCAAATTAGGTGGCTTATTAATTACTAGAAAATTATCATCTTTATGAATTAATTCAAATTTAATTTCTTGAGGTTCCCACTCAATTTTATTCTCTGATATAGGATTTATTAAAATTTCATCATCTTGATTAACAATATCTTTTGGAGATGCTATTTCGTTATTTAAGAGCACCCTTCCATCTATAATCCACTTTTTTAATTGAGATCTAGAAAAATCTTTAAAAATTTCAGAAGATGCTTTATCAAATCTAATATTAGATAACTCTGGCGGAACTTTTTTTACTATTTCCATATGAACTTATTAAAAAAAAATTACTCTAATTTCATGTTTTAAGGACCAAAATGTAATTATGCAGGTAAAATTAACAATCTAATAATGAAACTTTCAAAATTAAATCATAAATTCCTTTTGCTCAATCTATTAGTAATAACAATTCTAGTGGGGTGTAAGTCGGATGGTGAAGAAATTGAGCAACCAGAAAAGATATATTACGATCAAGCACAAGCCAGAATGGAGTCTGGAAATTATTTTGGAGCAATTGAGGCATTGGAAGCGATTGATAATAGATACCCTTTTGGTAAATATGCTGAACAGGCTCAAGTTGAACTGGTTTATGCACATTTTATGAATTCTGAAACTGAAGCGGCTCATGCTGCAGCTGAGAAATTTATCAGACTTCATCCACGTCATCCCAATATAGATTATGCATATTTTATGAAAGGCATTTCAAGTTATACAAGAGATAGAGATCTGCTTATTAGGTATACTAATACCGATATCTCTAATAGGGATATATCTGGAGCTAAGGAGTCTTTTGCCGAGTTAACTGAATTTATTACTAGATTTCCGGATAGTCAATATATCCCTTATGCCAAACAAAGAAATGTATATCTCCGAAATATGATCGCAAAAAATGAATTAGTAGCAGCAGATTATTATTTAACAATTGATGCTCATGTTGGGGCAATTAGAAGAGCAAACTATGTCATTGAAAATATACCAAACTCTAGTGAAAATTTTCGAGCACTTAAAATCCTTGAAGTTAGTTATGCCAAACTTGGATATAACGAACTTCTTGATGATGTAAGAAAAGTTATAAAGACTAATTATCCAAATAGAGAATTAGAAGAAATATCAAATGATGAGTCATGGTCTTGGAATTTCCTCAATAGATCAAAGCCTAAAAATTCTGATAAAGATTAGTGATATTTAAGATATTACCTTTAGTAGCGCCAATTATAATTTTTATTCTTGTAAAACTAGCTAAGTCCTATATATCCTCAGTTTTATTTTCAGAAAAAAAGGCAAAGTCATCCAATGAAATGATTGCATGTTTTTCGTGCGGAACTTTTGTTCACGAAAGTTTGATAATTAATAAATTTGGAGAAAGCTACTGTTCTAATAAGTGCTCTAGCTCTTAATCCTTCTTAGAACAATAAACATAGCTGGGATATAGAGCAAGGCTGTAATAGTTGCTCCCAAGACACCAACGCTCATTGCCCATGCAAGAGGTTTAAAGAAAACGCTTGCAAATATAAGAGGCAGAAAGCCTCCAAGCGTAGTTAATGAAGTGGTGATAATGTGTCTTGTAGATCTTATAACAACTTCAACTAATTCTGATTTTGTTATTAATTTTTTTGCAGCCTCTTCTTTAATATGAGATAGCACAATTATTGAGTCATTAATTGAAAGGCCTATTAGTCCTACGGCGCTAATAGTTGCAATAAAACCATAATTTTGTTGGCCAACAAATAATCCAACAAAAGATAATCCAACAGATAGAATAGCTACTGATAAAATGAGGCCGGTCTCTCTGAAAGAATTTAAAACTAATACTAAACCAATAATAATAAGCACTAAATATATAAGAGCTGAGGAGTATATTTGTGCCTGAGACTCACCTCGCGATTCTGCTTCTCCCAATTGTTTTAGGTTATAGCCTATCGGAAGTCGTGATTCAAATTCACTAACATCTTTTTTAATAAACTCTTCAGTGGCTGATGGTAAAGTACCAGTCCAAACCCAACCCTCAACAATATTACTTCTTTGACCATCCATTCTTGTAATAATAGAGGCCTTGCTAGTTAAAGAGCTTGAACCAAAACTATCTAGATATTCAAATCCATTTTTTGAAGGCACAGTTAAATATCCTGCATTACCAGTTAGGTTTTTTGAGTTAGCTGTTCCTTTTAGTCTTATTGGTATTTCTTTATTTGAATCCAACATTGTGCCAACAAAAATTCCATTGTTTTCTGCAAGCATCTCTCCAATCAGAAGATTTGCATCACGACCAGATAAAGAAATATTAGAGCTATTAAGTTCGAATTCTATGTTTGTATTTAAATTAGATGTAGCTGATTTGGTATGACTTACATCTGGAGCATTACTAATAATTAATTCCAGCTCTTCTCCAAGAACTTTTAAAACTTCTGGATCGTCGCCAAGAATTACGAAACTCACGTCAGAAAAAACTGGAGGCCCAGATGTATAACTATCAACTAAAATAAATATATCCGGATTACTTTTTACAAGCCTCTTAGATAGCTCAGGGAGATTTTCAATCATTTCGTAATAATCTTTTGCATAAAAAACTGCTCCAGCAGTGTTATTACGACCAGTTTTTTCTTCTCCCCCAACAACATTAAATAATACTCTTGGAGTGCTTCTACCAACAAATGCATAATCTTTTTCAATTTCAATTAATCCGCTATTTAATATCTCTTTTCTAACAGATTTAACTCTGTCTAGAGTTAATTGAGATGACGCATTTGCCGGAAGCTCTATATTCACCCTAAACATATCTCTGTCTTGTGCAGGAAAAAAATCTTTTGGTAAAAAATTGAAAAGAAAGAAACCTAGAATAGGTAGAGAGACAGAAATTAATATTGCTCTTTTTGGGACTGCAAAAGCCCAATTTAAAAAATTCCTATACTTCTTAAGAATTTTTTCATTACTATATCCTTCTTTATGTATATCTATATTTTTAAAATAAGGTATTTTCTCCATATAACTCATTAATACTGGGACCATTAAAAGAGCCAAAATTAATGATGAGGCTATCGACATTATTACTGTAGTTGCTAATCCGCCAACAAATTCAATACTTGAGCCTTCACCTGTAACTATAGGAAGAAAAGAGAAAACTGTAGTTGCTGTTGCTGCGGCCAAAGGAGCCGAAAGTTGATTTAATGTTTGAGAAATAGATTCACGCGTAGATAGACCTTTTGACCTTCGAAATTTATAGTCTTCTACAACAATGATCCCATTATCAATTAATAAACCAAGCGCAATAATTATTCCTGTAATAGAGGTCATATGAAGAGGTAGTCCAATGAATCTGCAACCAACCATAACTAAGCAAATTGAGAAAGGAAGAATGAGAGTAACTATAACTGCAGATCTTATTCCAAGAAAAAATAAACTAAGACTTAAAACAAAAAAAGTTGCTAAAGAAAAACTCTTTATCAGTTCATTAAATTTTGTTGTTGTATAGGATGACTCATCATAAATAAGATCTAAAGAAATCTCATCAGGCAATGTAGCTCTCATTTCATCTGCTACAGTTTCTGCTCTATCTACATAATCGTGAACTCTTTGAGCAAAAGATCCTGTTGCTGCAACAGAAACTACTACTTTGCCATTATGTAAAAAGATATCTTCTATTGGTGATACTGGTCTTTTTTCTATCTTAGCAATATCATCTAATTGTATTATTTCAGAATCATTAATAACTTTGATAGGTATTTCAGAAATCTTTTTTATACTTTTAATATTATCTTTAAGCCTAAAAAGGAACTCTGAATTTTTATCAGAGGAAACCCCTATAGATTTTTTTGTGTCTAGTGATTTTATTGATGAGCCAATATCTTGATATGTGAGGCCTAATGAAGTCATCTTCACCGAATCAATTTCAATGATTATTTCCTCATCTGTTGGTCCAAAAATAGCTGTTTTATGTGATGAGCCTATTGAGCTTAATTTTCTTTTTAATTGATCCGCGAGTCTAGACATCATTATTAATGGTGCTTCACCATCACCTTCCCATGAGATTGCGTATTGCACAGTGATTGGAGGACCGCTGCTTCTATCAAGAAAAATTTCTACTCCAGCAGGCCTGCTAAAGGCGTCCAATTTATTCTGAACCATTGACCATGTTTGCTCTATTAGCTCTATTGGAACTGTTTGTTCAAGCTCAACAACTATAGTTGCAAAACCTTGTGTTATATTTGACTCTAACTCTAGTATTTCAACTAATTCTCTTAATTGAAGTTCTAACTCATTAATAACTTCAGTTTCAATTCTCTCTGGTGAAGCTCCTGAATAAAATACGCGAACGCCCCCCCATCTCTCAGCAAGTTCAGGATTTTCTTGAATGGGTACGGACAAGACTGATGATAAGCCCGCAAGAAGAATAAAAGATAAAGTAAGAAAAAGAATTCTCGGCCTTTCAATCAAAAGTTCAATGAATTTCATTATTAATAATCTATAAGTTTGCCTTCAATGATTTTTTGAGCGCCGCCCAAGATCACTAAATCACCATTTTTTAATGTCCCATTCACATAAGCATATTCGCCTTCAAAATAAATTACATCAACCAAATCTCTAACAACTTTTTTTTCTTCATTTATTGTAAAAATAGCCCAAATACCTTGTTCTGACTGAGATAGGGATTTAATTGGCACCCAGGTTCCTCTTCCTTTTTCAATCGTATTTAATTTTAATGTTGCTATTGATCCAGGACTAATGAAAGCATCAAAAACAAAAACTGCTAATCGATTATCTGATCCGCCAAGAGACATAGGCGCCAGTCTCTGCAATTTTGCTTTTCTAAAAGTCCCGCCAACTTCAAAAGTATAACTCTCTCCAATTTCTATCTTATCTATATAGCTTATGGGAATTGATATGTGCGCCTTCACATTCTTTGAATCTAAAATTTCAATAATTGGTATTCCACCATTGATTACTGATCCGGTATCAAGATACCTATCCTGAACAATTCCATCAAATGGAGCTAATAGTTTTGTTTGTTCAAATTTAACCTTATAAAATTCATATTGCGATTTTGCAACAAGTTCTTCTGAGCTAGCATTATCTAAATCTTGGATGGATATATGCCCTTTTGTCCTAAGATCCTTGAATCTATTAAGAACTTGAAGAGCTAAATCATGTTTAGCTTTAGATTGATTAAGTTGTGCCATAGCTTCTCTATCATCTAGTTCAGCAAGGACATCACCCTTTTGAACAGTATCGCCTATGCCAACATTTATTAGCTTTATCTTTCCAGGAATTTCAAATGCTAATTTTGATTGCTCCGAGGGTAGTAATTTCCCTGGGAAATCTCTCGATACCTTGTAAGAGTTTAGAATTTTTACTTCAAGTATTTCCAGTGCGTTAAGACCAGTATTAAAAAATACATTAATTAAAATTGAAGTTATAAATATTTTATAGCTTGTTCTCATATATTATTTTTGTTTGACTTTATCTTTCAAAGAAACTAATGTTTGCAGTGTAAACATAATAACTTAAATGTGTGCACTGTCAACATTATAATTGATATATGAAATCTTATCATCATGGAAACTTAAAAAAAGAACTCCTAACCTGTGCTTTAAAGATGTGTGAAAGAGATGGCTATACTAAATTAAGTATTAGATCTTTAGCTAAAGAGAGCAATGTATCTCAAACCGCTCCGTATCGTCATTTCAAAACCAAAGAAGAATTATATGCAGCAGTTGCAACAGAGGGTTTTAATAAGCTGTATAAAGTGATGTCAAAATCCAAATCACAAGATCATAAAAAAAATTTAATTTCTTCAGGAAAAGAATATAT
Organism: uncultured SAR86 cluster bacterium; assembly: GCA_902556105.1. Lineage (GTDB taxonomy): Bacteria > Pseudomonadota > Gammaproteobacteria > Magnimaribacterales > D2472 > SAR86A. Next base: position 85,741 of record CACDUZ010000001.1, on the reverse strand, counting down.
TAATTTTGGGTTAAAAAATTCCAATACTTACGATTTAATGTTCGGAACTGCAATTGCTGATTTTACAAAATATCCTACTCTTTTCATATCAGCCAATAAATTATATCAACACCTTAGGTCTGCGGTTGCCAATCATTCTAATGAGAAAGACCAAGACCGTATAGATGAAAAATCTATAGATACTTGGGCTAAAATACATGGATTGGTTGGTCTATTAAGGAAGCTTCAGGCTGTTCCAAGTAAAGTATTGAAAATTCCTGATACCCCTATTGTTGCAATAAATAAAATTAGTAAAGATCTGGACGGGTACTTAGAAAGATTTATAGAAAAAATATAAGACGATTATTTATAATCGCCGTCAACATAAGTCAAAGTTGAGATAGTGTCTGCAAAATTTGCGTCCTCGACCAAACCAATAACAATAGTATGAGTATGATATGAAGATAGTTTATCTACCTTGCAAAATATATTAGCTTGAGCATTTTTAAGAAAAGGTAAATTATCTAAATTCCAATTTTGATCTGCAAATCTTTGATCGTGTTTTTGATCATCTGAGCAAATATTTGATAGCTCATGTTGATCTTTAGTCAAAAGGTTTATGCAAAATTTTGATCCAAGCACAATTGAGTCATGTATTTTTGAAGATTTATTGATACAAATTAATATACTCGGGGGCTCCATTGATATAGAGGTAACTGAGGAAACTGTAATCGCATTTGGATTATCATTAGAATCTCTGTTAGACATTATACTTACTGAGTAAATATATCTTCGCATAGCTAATCTAAAATTGTCTTGAATACTCATAGTATGAATTATACTTAAAGAAAATTATTTCAGATGAAAAATATAAGAATAACCGGTGGTATTTTAAAAGGTAAAAATATTCCTTTTGAATTTAAAAACACCCTTAGACCAACATCGAGCAAACTTAGAGAAATTTTATTTAATTGGTTACAGTTTGAAATATCTAATTACGAATGCCTTGATCTTTTTGCAGGTACTGGTGCACTTGGTATAGAAGCTCTTTCAAGAGGGGCAAAGAAAACAGTTTTCATCGAAATAAATAAAAAAAATTACTTAGGAATCAAATCCATAGTAAAAAATCTCGGAATTGAGGAGGCATCTATGATTTTATTTAAGGATTGCATTAGTTGGATCAAAAAGAGTGATTTATCTCGGTTTAATTTAATATTTTTAGATGCTCCTTTTAATGAAGAGCTTGAAGAAAAGACACTTAGATTGTTAACCAGTAACAAAAGCTTAAAACCATCATGTAAAATCTATCTCGAATATAGTAAATTTTCAATAATTGAAATACCTGCTTCATTAAAAATATTAAAAGAAAAAAATGTAGGTGATGTAAAGGCACTCCTTCTAAGTAATGAAAATTAAAATAGCATCAAGATCTTCAAAATTAGCTCTCAAGCAAGTTGAAGAGTTTATAAAGACTTTCTCAATAGAAGATTTTGATCTTATAGAAATAACCACTCAGGGAGATAAGATGAGTGCGAAAGGAAATATTTTATTTGATAAGGCAAATTTTGTAAGTGACATTGAGAAATATCTTTTAAATGAAACAGCAGATTTGGCAATTCATTCAGCAAAAGATATGCCTGCTCAATCAACTGATGGATTAGAACACATTTATTTTATAAAGGATTTACCAAGAAAAATATCAGACTTATTGATATTTAAGAAGGATCAAGAAGCAGTCTTTAACAAAGATATGAAACTTGGAACATCAAGTCTGAGAAGAAAGATGCAAGCTAAATTTCACCTAGGTTCAAATAATATCTGTGCTTTAAATGGAAATATTGATACTAGACTTAAAAAATTAAATGATGGTCTTTATGATTGTATTATTCTGGCTGAAGCTGGCTTATCAAGATTAAATAGTCTTTTGAAAGATCAAAATTACATAGAACTAAGTCATATAACTTGTTCAGGCCAAGGGGCGCTAGCAGTTCAATGGAAAAAAGGTGGTAAAGCTGAAAAGTTCCTCAGACTATCTCCAATAGCTGCGCAATCAAATTATTTAAATGCTGACATACAAATGGAGAGAGAGCTTTTAAAAAAATTAGGAGCCAATTGCAATTCAGCAATTTCATTATATGCCTCAGATGGCATTCTTAAAGGTGAAATTTTCGGATTAGAAAAATTTATTACTTTCTCTGGTGCTGATGTCAACCAAATATTTGAAGATATAAAAAGAAATGGGGGACTGCGATTATTGCATGAACATAATTGATACAAGCTCTAAAAGTAAAAAATATACTTCAAATAATTTAATTGAGCATATCCCTCTGTTTAAAACAGAGTCTATAAATTATGAGACTGTGGTCGATGATTTTACAGATGTGATATTTCAAAGCATTGCCTCTGTCGAGAATTTCAAAAATTTTGAAATATGTACTAAAAAAAATATTTATTCCATGGGTGAATCAACAAAAAAGGCACTTCTAAAAAAAGGCCTTAGTTCTGCAATTCCAAAAATTCCAGGGTCGTCTGGGCTGAAAAAATTAATAGGTAAAGAAATACAAGAACAAAGATTTCTAATTATTAAAGGTGAGGACGGTTTGAACGATATCCAGAATTATATTAGTGAACAAGGCTCGCATTGCGAAAATATAATATGTTATAGAAGGAAGGAACTTGAATCTTACGATTTAATTAAAAATAAATTTAACAAAGCTGATGCGGTAATTTTTACAAGTGTTTATGGTGCAAAAATATTTTTTGAAAATCTTTATGAAATCAATAAGAAAACAACTTTCTTTTGTATTTCAAAAAGAATAAAAGAGCATGTCCGTTTGATGGGTCATCAGGCAAAAATTATCGATTATTTTTCAGATAATCTATATTCGGAAGTGAAAAAAGCTATTTAGTTTTTTTTTCCGTTACCGTTCTTCATTGACGAGAAGAACTCATCATTGGTTTTGTGAGTCTTAATTCTATCAATAAGGAATTGAATAGCTTGAGCATCTTCCATTTCATCTAGAATTTTTCTTAGCACCCACATTCTTTGTAGTTCATCTTCTGACGTTAGAAGATCTTCTCGTCTAGTTCCAGATCTTCTTATATTGATTGCTGGATAAATTCTTTTCTCAGCTATCTTTCTTTCAAGATGAATTTCCATATTACCGGTGCCTTTAAATTCTTCATAAATAACTTCGTCCATTTTTGAACCAGTTTCAACTAAAGCTGTTGCAAGAATAGTTAAGCTTCCACCTTCTTCTAGATTTCTTGCAGCCCCAAAGAATCTTTTTGGTCTTTCAAGTGCATTTGAATCTACTCCACCACTTAATATTTTTCCTGAGGCAGGTTGAACAGAATTATATGCCCTACCTAGTCTGGTAATAGAATCCAGTAAAATGACAACATCTTTCTTATGTTCTACTAATCTTTTTGCTTTTTCTATAACCATATTTGCAACTTGGACATGTCTCGTTGGAGGCTCGTCAAAAGTACTTGCAACTACTTCACCTTTTACAGTTCTAGACATATCAGTAACCTCTTCTGGTCTTTCATCAATTAAAAGGACGATTAATTCAACTTCAGGATTGTTGCTTTTTATAGAATGTGCGATGCTCTGTAGCATTAATGTTTTACCTGCTTTTGGTGGAGAAACAATTAAACCCCTTTGACCTTTACCTATTGGTGCAATCAAATCAATTATTCTTGAAGACAAATCTTCGTTTGATCCGCTTCCTTGTTCTAGCATTAATCTTTCATTTGGGAACAGAGGTGTTAAGTTTTCAAAAAGAATTTTATTTTTTGTTTTTGCTGGTTCTTCTCCATTAATGGTGTCTACCTGTATAAGAGCAAAATACCTTTCTTTATCTTTTGGTGTTCTAATTTTTCCAGCTACTGAATCTCCCTTTCTGAGCCCGAATTTTCTTATTTGACTTGGTGATACGTATATATCATCCTCACCAGCACAATATGAACCTTGAGGAGATCTTAAGAAACCAAATCCATCATTTAAAATTTCTAAAACACCGCCTCCATATATATCAATACCTTCAGAAGCTTTGTGTTTGAAAATACGGAATATGATTTCTTGTTTTTTAAGACGGCCAAGATCTTCTAGACCAAGCTCTGTGGCGATGTCTACCAAATCGCTTATAGGTTTATCTTTAATTTCACTAAGATTCATATATCTATTCCACTGTATTTATATTGAAAAGGTGATTAATGAAGGATTTTTTTAACTCTGAATAAAAATGATAACTCTTTTTAGCTAAGATGCAAAGCGATATGAAAAATTTATATATTTGATCTTATAAATTCTTCTAACTGTAATTTAGTTATTGCGCCAACTTCTGTTCCGGCAAGCTCTCCATTCTCAAAAATCATTAATGTTGGTATTGACCTAATCCCATATTCTGCAGCAGTTTCTCTATTTGCATCAACATCCATCTTACATACAACAATCTTATCTTGAAATTCTATTGACGCCTCGTCTACGAGTGGGCCAAGTTGCTTGCATGGACCACACCATTCAGCCCAAAAATCAACCAATACTGGTTTTTCTGAATTTAAAACTTTATTTATAAAATCGTCCTTATTCTGGACTTCGATAACATTACTCATTTATTTTTTATCTCCTTGGATATTTCTTTTGCAGCGTATGAGAGAATTGCGTCCGCTCCTGCTCTCTTGATACTGATTAACGATTCTAACATAGCCCCCTCATCTAACCATCCCTCATTAATAGCATTTTTTAGCATACTGAACTCTCCACTCACTTGATATGCAAATGTTGGTATTTTAAAGCTATCTTTGATTAGATGAATGATATCTAAATAAGGCATTGCTGGTTTAACCATTACGATATCTGCTCCCTCATTTATGTCTATTGCAACTTCATGCAATGCTTCTTCTTTATTATTTATATTCATTTGATAAGAAGACTTTGAAGACTTGCCTAGTTTTGATGCAGAGTTTACCGCATCCCTGAACGGTCCATAAAATTTTGAGTTATATTTGGCTGCGTATGACAATAATATTGTATTTTTAAAATTTTCTTTCTCTAATTCTTTTCTTATTGAGGCAATTCTTCCATCCATCATATCTGATGGCGCGATTATATCTGCTCCTGCATCTGCTAGTAATATAGATTGTTCTGTTAATATTTTTACAGTTTCATCATTGGCGATTTCTTCGCCCTTTAAAATACCATCATGACCATGATCTGTGTAAGGATCTAGAGCTACATCAGCAATTAGAACAAGTTCAGGGAATTGATTTTTTATTTTTTTAATTGAAGTAGATATAAAATTATCTATATTAATTGCCTCACTGCCCTGGCTATCTTTTTTACTTGATTCAATTACTGGAAAAACAGCTATGGAATTTATTCCCGAATTAATAATATCTTCGATTTCTTTTAGAACATCTTCTATGCCAAACCTAAATACACCCGGCATTGATTTAATATCTTCTTTACCGCTGAAGTTTTCTTTGATAAATACTGGTTGTATTAAATCACTTGAAGAAAGATTGGTCTCTGACACAAGATCGATTAGATTTGAATTTTTTCTAAGTCTACGAAGACGTGTACTAGGGTATTTCCTTTTAATAAACATATTAATCAGTGATTGCTCCTAAACTTGCTGATTTAACGCTTTCAGCATATTTGGCAAGCACCCCTTTCTTCGGAGTATTAACAGGTTTTTTCCAACTAGATTCTCTACTTAAAATTTCATCTTCGTCAACTTTTAGCGATAGTTCATCTTTGTCTGCATCAATTAAAATAGTATCGCCATCTTCGATTAGCGCTATTAATCCGCCTTCAGCAGCCTCTGGCGAAACATGCCCAACCACAAATCCATGAGTACCTCCAGAAAATCTGCCATCTGTAATAAAGGCAACTTTATTACCTAAACCTAATCCCATTATTGCTGAAGTTGGTTTTAACATTTCTCGCATGCCTGGACCTCCTTTAGGTCCTTCATATCTAATTACAACGACATCCCCTTCTTTAATCTTATTAGATAATATTGCATCTACTCCCTCTTCTTCAGAATTAAAAACTTTAGCCTTGCCCTCAAAAGAAGTGCCTTCTTTACCTGTGATCTTTGCAACAGCTCCATCCTTAGCTAAATTTCCATATAAAATTCTTAGGTGGCTATCATTTTTGATTGGGTTTTCAAATGTTTTAATAATCTCATCGTCTTTATAGGATTCAATATTTTTAAGATTATCTTCTAAAGAGTCTCCGGTAACTGTGATGCAATCGCCATGCAATAAACCTTTTTCTAGAAGAGTTTTCATTAAAGGTTGTATCCCTCCACGAGCATTTAATTCAGACATGTAGTGTTTACCAAAAGGTTTTAAATCTGCTAAAACTGGAGTCCTCTTCCCGATTTTTGTGAAATCATCTAAACATAGATCTACATCAATAGAATGAGCCATAGCTAATAAATGAAGAACTGCATTTGTGGATCCTCCAAGAGCAATGACAATAGTTATTGCATTCTCAAAAGCCTCTTTAGTCATAATATCTGAAGGTTTTATGTCCTTTTCCAATAGATTCATAATTGCTTGACCGGCATCAATACAATCGTTATTTTTTGAATCAGAAGTAGCATCTTGACTGCTGCTTCCAGGTAAGCTCATGCCTAATGCTTCAATAGCAGATGCCATAGTATTAGCTGTATACATTCCTCCACATGAGCCGGGTCCTTCAACAGAAATTTTCTCATAATGAATTAATTCTTCCTCTTTAATAGATCCTTTTGAGTATTCACCAACTTTTTCAGAAACAGTTACATAGTCCGTATTTTCTTTACTTGGTTTTATGGAGCCCCCATATATAAAAATAGAAGGTCTGTTCAATCTAGCAATACCAATTAAACAACCTGGCATATTCTTATCGCATCCACCAATAGTTATTAAGCCGTCATAACCTAAGCAACCTACTACTGTTTCAATTGAATCTGCTATTACTTCTCTTGAAACAAGAGAGTATTTCATTCCTTGAGTTCCCATAGAAATTCCATCAGAAACCGTAATAGTATTAAATAGGACTCCTTTGCCACCAGAGGTATTTACAGAACCCTCAACAATTTCTGACAATTTATTTATGTGCATGTTGCAAGGTGTTACTTTAGCGCCAGTTGAAGCAATACCAACAAAAGGCTTAGAAAAATCTTCTGTGGTAAATCCAACTCCACGCAACATGGAACGAGATGCTGCCTGATTTGGGCCATCAACAAGTTCTTTTGAATATTTTCTGGAGCTCATTTTACTTTCATTTTCTCAATCGGATGCGTATCTTAACGCAGCTGAGAGTAATTTTTTAGTATATTTTTCTTTTGGTTGGTCAAAAACTTCATTTGATATCCCTGATTCTACAATTTTTCCATCTTTCATTACAAAAATATAATCTGACATTGATCGTATTACTTTTAAATCATGGCTTATAAAAAGATATGTTAGTTTGTATTCATCTTGAATGTCTTTGAGCAAATTGATAACTTGAATTTGAATAGATCTATCTAATGCGGAGGTTGGTTCGTCTAAAATCATAAAAGAAGGATTCATAATGAGAGATCTAGCAATAGCAATTCTCTGACGTTGTCCACCTGAAAATTCATGTGGATACTTGTTCTTTGCATTTAACTCAATACCAACGTCATTTAAAACTTTATCAATTTTTTGTTGAGACTCATTTTTTGATAGTTTGAAGTGAACTCCAAGCCCTTCTCCAACAATCTCACCAACCGTCATTCTGGGAGACAAAGATCCATAAGGATCTTGAAAAACAATTTGAATATGTTTTTTTAATTCTTTTGAAGACTTTGTTATATCTTTTCCATCATAATAAATATTACCTTCAAATTTTGTTAAGTTTGCAATAGCCTTGCCCAGGGTTGATTTGCCGGAGCCCGATTCACCAACCAAACCAATAGTCGTATTTTTATATATATTAAGTGACGTGTCTTTAACTGCATGGAATCTACTTTTTTTAAAAAGATTTATGTTAGGCATGTCATAAAAGATATTTAAATCTTTTATCTCTATTAGAGGAGTTTCGTCATAGTTTATATTAGATTTTGGTTGTGGTTCAGCGTTAAGTAATTTTTGAGTATAAGCATGAGTTGGATTATCAAAAACATCTTTGGTGTCGCCACTTTCAACTATTTTTCCATTTTGCATTACGCATACTTGATCAGAGAATTCTTTAACTAAGCCTAAATCATGCGTTATGAACAAGATGGACATCCCAAGTTCTCTTTTTAATTTAGACATAAGATCTAAAATCTGAGCTTGGATAGTAACGTCTAGAGCTGTCGTTGGTTCATCTGCAATCAATAGTTTTGGTTTGTTAACCAAGGCCATTGCAATCATAATTCTTTGACGCTGTCCGCCGGACAACTCATGAGGATATGAATTGAATCTTCTTTGAACATCATCGATTTCAACTAACATCATTAAATTTTTTGCCTCATCTCTAGCTTCTTTTTTTGATACTTTCGAATGGAGGAGGACTGATTCAGTTATCTGATCTCCTACTTTGTGATAGGGATTCAATGAGGTCATTGGTTCTTGAAAGACCATTGAGATAATATTTCCTCTCAATGACAATAACTCGCTATTGGATGCACTGATAATTTCTTTGTCATTAAATCTTATAGAAGATTTATTGGAATAAGATGCTTGAGGCATTGGAAGAAGTTGCATTATTGACATTGCTGTAACTGATTTTCCTGAACCAGATTCTCCAACCAAAGCCAATGTTTTATTGTCTTGGATATTAAAACTGATATCGTCCACTGCACGAAATATTCCATCTCTGATTTTAAAATCAATGCTTAAATCTTTAACTTCAACAATATTATTCATAGTATTTCTTTATATTCTGATAAAAAATCATTAACCGCTTTTTGTGCTGCTTTTAATCTTGTCATTGATGCAAAGCCGTGAAATAGAGACGGATAATGTAATTGTTTCACATAATTGTTATTTTGATGAAGTAAAAAGGCATATTTTTCAGCTTCATCGGACAATGGATCAAATCCAGCAGTAATAATTATTGTTTTTGGAATCTTACACTCAGGGTTAAGTAACAAAAGATTAAATGAGCTATTTTCGTCATCTTGCAAATTTCTTCTAAACTTATCCCAGAACCACTCCATTGCTTTTTTAGTAAGTAGGTATCCCTCTTTAAATAGTTCTGATGATTCTGAATTGCAACCTGGGTCACACATTGGATAAATCAAGAATTGACTATGGACATTTTCTTTATTTTCGTTTGCTAGATGATGTGTTATTGATGCTGCAAGATGAGCTCCAGCGCTATCACCACATAAACTAATATTTTCCATTTTATAGCCTATTTCAATTAGCCAATCGATTGAATCAAGTGCTTCGTTCATTGCAAATGGAAATTTTCTTTCTGGTGACAAGCTATATTCCAATGAGAAAATTTTTGTTCTTAATTTTTCTGAAAAATATGAAACAGTTGCATTATGAGTATCTACAGAATTTAAAACGTAGCCACCTCCATGGAAATATAAAATAATATTATCGTTATCAGTCTTATAAGGAATATATTCTCTTAAAAGGAGGTTTTTATTATTTCCGATGTAATGGTCTTTGGTTTCTACGTTCTTTTTTGTCTTTTCTGCAAGTCTAATGTCTTTTCTTCTTTCGTTTATTGAATCTCTTACCTTGGGTATCTCCTTATCTTCAACTTTATGTAAATCAAATTTAGGCATTAAAGCAAAAAGAATTTTTGATTGTGCATCAAAAGAATATTCTCTTTTTATATCTTTGCTAAACAAACTAACTAATTCAATTACCCAAACTGGCAACAGAAAAAATACATTTATAAAAAAGTTTCTTATCATAAATAGTTAATTATAAGTGCAACTAAAGCTTCACATTATATTTTGTGCGGTTTATTCTAGCCAACAATGAAAAAAACATTATATATTATCTCTACTTTTCTTTTATTGATATCTGTTAATGCAGAGCAGACTTCGTTTTTTTATGATCTTAAAGATAATCATATTGAGTTAGCTGAGGATGTATTCATATTCTCATCATCTAAAGAAAAAAATAAGTTAAGCCTAAGTTGGGACATTAAAGAGGGTTATTACTTATACCTTAGTTCAATTTTAATTGAGAAGGATGGCCTGCCTGTTGATTATAAAATAAATGAAGCTGATATTCTTTTTCATCAGGATGAGTTTTTTGGGGAGACTAAAATAATAAGGAAAACATTAAGAATATCTCTGAAAGACTCTGATCAGACTTCAAATTCAAAAATTTTTTATCAAGGTTGTTCTGATAAGGGTTTTTGTTATCCAATTCAAACCATAAATCTTAAATAAAATCGTTTAATTTATGTTAATTTCAGTTAAAATCATTTAAATGAAGATACTAGTATTAAATGGTCCAAATTTAAATTTACTTGGGATAAGAGAAGAAAGCATATATGGTTCTGAAACTCTTCACGATATTGAATTAAAACTTAGAGGAATTGTTAAAAATATAAATTGTGAGATAAATTTTTTTCAAAGTAATGCGGAACATGAACTTATAAATGAAATTCACAAGGCTTTCAAAGAGAAAACGAATGTAATAATTTTCAATCCTGCTGGATATACTCACACCAGTGTTGCATTAAGAGATGCAATTTTAGCAGTTAAAATTCCCTTTTTTGAGGTCCATATTTCAGATATTGATTCAAGAGAGGATTTTAGAAAAAAATCATATTTCAGTGATATTGCTGAAAAAGTGTTTAGCGGGCATGGAACAGACGGATATGTTCTTGCATTGAAAGAAGCATTAAATATTAAATAGGTAGATATATGGACATTAGAAAAATTAAAACACTCATAGAAATGTTAGAAGAATCAGATTTAAATGAAATCGAAGTATGCCAGGGCGAAGAATCTGTAAGAATATCAAAAGGTCAGAATAGATCGCATTTTAATGAAAATACTCGACCTACTAAGAATGATATTAAGCTTGATAATTCTTATCAAGCAACGATATCAAAAGACTAGCTAACGTAAAACAAATTTGTAAAATAATATGAGTTCTACATACAACCATAAGATTATTGAAGAAACTGTTCAAAAGAAATGGTCTAAAGAAGAACGATATCTATCTAAAGTAGACGACAGAGAAAAATACTATTGTTTATCGATGTTCCCATACCCCTCAGGAAAGTTACATATGGGACATGTAAGAAATTATACAATTGGAGATGTAATTTCCAGATATAAAAGGATGCGAAATTTTAATGTATTTCAACCAATGGGATGGGATGCTTTTGGATTGCCTGCTGAGAATGCTGCTATAGCAAACAATGTTAATCCATCTGATTGGACAGATCAGAATATAGAAAACATGAAAACACAACTGCAATCTTTAGGTTTTAGTTATGACTGGTCAAAAGAGTTACGAACTTGTGACCCCTCATACTACAAATGGGAACAATTAATATTTAAAAAGTTTTTTGATGCTGGTCTGGTTTATAGAAAGAAATCATTAGTTAATTGGGATCCTGTTGATGAAACTGTTTTAGCTAATGAGCAGGTTATCGATGGAAAGGGTTGGCGTTCTGGGGCACAAATAGAAATAAAAGAAATCGATCAATGGTTTATAAAGATCACTGATTATGCTGATGAACTGCTTGATTCATTAGAAAGTCTCGATTGGCCAGAAAATGTTAAGTTAATGCAAAAAAATTGGATCGGGAAGTCTAATGGTGCTGAAATTAAGTATAAGATTCATGGAAGTGACGAATTCCTAACAACTTTCTCAACTCGTCCAGATACAATCTATGGAGTATCTTTTATAGCTATTTCTCCAAATCATCCTATGGCAATAAAATTGTCTGAAGATGATGATTCTATTTTAAGCTTTCTTGAAAAATGTAAAGAAACTAGTGCTGCTGAAGCTGATATGGCAAAAGCAGAAAAATTAGGAATTGATACAAATATTAAAGTGATTCATCCCCTTACTGGAGAAAAACTATCGGTATGGATTGGAAACTTTGTTTTGCTTGATTATGGGACTGGGGTGGTTATGGGGGTTCCAGCTCACGATTCGAGAGATCATGAGTTCGCAAAAAAATATAACTTGGAAATTAAGCAAGTTATAAAAAGTGAAAATGATGAATTGCCAAGTGTTGAAAAAGGAACTCTAATAAATTCTGATACTTTTGATGGTCTGTCTTCTGAAGAAGCTTCGAAAAGAATTATTACTAAACTTATTGAATTGAATTCTGGAGAAGAGTTAATTCAATTTAGACTTAGAGACTGGGGTGTCAGTAGACAAAGATATTGGGGATGTCCAATCCCGGTAGTATACGAAGATGGCTCTCCAAAGGTTATTGATGAGTTAGAAATGCCAATAGAACTGCCTAAATTAGGAAAAAATTCACAGCCAATACCCCTAAGTCAAAACTCTGACTTCATTAATGCAAGTGACAATATAATGAGAGAAAGTGATACCTTTGATACGTTCATGGATTCATCTTGGTATTATGCTAGATTTACTTCAGCAGATAATGATAAGCAAATATTTGACGAAAATTCTAAATACTGGCTCCCTGTGGACTTATATATTGGAGGGATCGAACATGCGATTCTTCATCTTCTTTATTCAAGATTTTTTCATAAAGCTTTAAGAGATATAGGACTAGTGGAAGGAGATGAGCCATTCAAAAGATTGCTTACTCAAGGAATGGTTCTAAAAGATGGTGCCAAAATGTCAAAATCTAAGGGGAATACTGTTGATCCACAGCCTTACATAGAGAAGTATGGAGCTGATACCGTGAGACTTTATATGATGTTTACATCACCTCCTGAGCAAAGTCTTGAATGGAGTGAATCATCAGTAGAAGGTGCTGCAAGATTCTTAAAAAAAATATGGAGTCTTGTTGAAGGAAGAAGATATATTAATTTTGAATGTGAGTTTGAATTTGAAAAAGATGAGGTTGATTTAAGAAGAAAATCTCACGCTACTTTAAAAAAAGTAGAGCATGATTATGAAATAAGATTCTCATTTAACACTGCTATTGCAGCCATAATGGAGCTATTAAATTATATACCTGATAATTTTAAAAATGAAAACGCATCAGATGCTCAGAAATTCTGTCTTAATGAAGCCATAGTTTTTTCTTTAAAAATGCTTTCTCCAATTGCGCCTCATATTTGTGAATACCTTTGGGAAGATTTCTTTTTCGATGGAGACAGTATCGAATCATCATGGCCGGAATTTGATGAAAATATCATAGAAGCAGATGAGTTTGAGTTAATTATCCAAGTCAATGGAAAAGTTCGAGGAAAAATGGTTATAAGTAAAAGTTTAGAAGAAGATGAGGTCAAGAATCTTGCCATGGAAGAAGACAATGTTAAAAATCATTTGAATGAAAATACAATTAAAAAAATTATATTTATCAAAGATAAGCTTATAAATTTTGTAATTTAAATTATCTTCTTAACTTTAGAAATTTTTAATATAAGATAAATAAATTATGAGGTATAAAAAAGAGCTTGTTTTGTCTATGGCGTGCATTTTTATCTCTTCATGCAACTTAAATCAGTATCAACAAGTAAATTTCAAGGATAAGCAATATTTTTTAACATTTAATAAAGATATACCTTCAAAGATTGAAACTAAGGTTAAAAAAATAATTAAATCTAGCTCTGATGAAGTCAAAGCAGAAACTTTTCAAATTAGTATTATCGATTACCAAATAAAGAGATATGAGGTCTATTCTGGTTCTGCCTTAAGATCCCTTGAAACAGAAATTAAAGGAAATCTAAAAATTTCAATAAAAGTTAAGGATATTTCTTTAAACAAAAATTTGATGGCAATGAAAAGATTCGGCTCAATCGAATTGAATCCTCTAGCTGAGACTGAAATGTTAAATTTTATGGAGAGCGAAATTATAGATGATCTGGTAGGCCAGTTGATATTGGAGGTAAATCTAATTGATATGTGATGCAACTTCGATAGAAAAATATATAGATAAATCTCCAAATATTTTTTTTACATACGGTCCTGAAATAATCCTTAGAAATAATACAACTGATATTATTAATAATTTTTTTAAGCAAAAGAATTTTACAGAAAGAAAGATAATTACTGAAAATGACTTTAGCAAAATTGAGCAAATAATAGTTGAGAATGCTGGTGGTTCATTATTTGGCTCTAAGACAATAATTGAAATAATTCATAACGGCGGAAAGATTCCTAAAGAAATTATGGGCATTTTTGATATAAATGAGATTGGTAAGTTCGAAAATATTGTAATAAGCATTAGGTCATCTATAGAAAAAATAAATAAATCAACAAAATGGGTCAAATTAATGGATGAGCATTCATTAATTATTGAATGTAATAAACTTAAATCATATGAAGAAAAAATCTGGATTAAAAATCAGCTTAGTTTTATGGAAGATAGCGATGCTAAAGAATATACAAATAGAATTTCAGATATTTTTTCTGGGAATCTTGTTGCGCAACAGAATGAGATAAATATCCTTAAATTAATTTACTCAAATGGTGATAATACAGAAAAAATAGATTTTGATAGTGCGGAATTTCTTCCTTATGAGCTTGAAGATAAGATAATTGAACTAAATACAAAATATGCTTTAAGAATTGCCAAATCTATTAAAAAAAATGATGAGCATTATGGCCCTCTTTTAGTTTGGATTTTAGGAAAAATAATCAATACATCAATTGGCGGTCATCAGAATAAAAATAATTTAGAGAAGGCTGGGATTTGGAGAAATAAGATCCCCAATTATTTAAATTTTATGAAGCATAATTCTCTAAAAAAAATAGTTCCTCTTCAAAAAAAAATATTTCAACTTGATCTTGCGTCAAAAGGCCTTTCAGGTATTACAAAGGATCAATTTTGGCAAGAGTTAGATAATATGATTATAGACTTAACATCTAACTAAGAAAATTTTTAACAAATATTTCCTCGCATGCTTTAAATAGTTGATGATCATTTACTAGATTAGTTTTCTTGCCACTAATTTCTTTGACTTGAGCCAGTCCTTTTGTTGAACTTGTTAGCCAAATTGATTTTGCTCTCAGCAAATCATCGACATCAAACTGCCCTTCTTCTATTTTAATGCCAGCTTGTTTAATTTCTTCTATAAGGAGCTCTCTAGTTATCCCAGGTAAAATATTATTTGATAGTGAAGGAGTAAAAACACAGTCATCATTTGCAAAAAATACATTGGACGCTCCTCCTTCAGTAATTAAATTATTTTTATGCATAATTACCTCATCGCATCCGTTATTTCTTGCATTATTCATACTAAGAACATTTCCCAGTAATGATGTCGATTTAATGTCACATCTTTGCCATCTCATGTCTTCACAAATCATTACGGTTAGTGATTTGGATATAAAGTTATGTTCAACAACATACCCAAAAGTTTCTAAAGATATAGAATCATCAAACATATGCGATCTTATTGGGTCTATCCCTCTTGAAACTTGATAATAAACATAACCATTTGCATGATTACTTTTATTTATTAAATCTAATATTTCCGAAGAAATCTTTTTTACATCAGCTTTAAAAGAGAGAGAATCACAGCTATTCTTTAATCTAGTAATATGTTTATCAAACGCTATTATATTTGAATTGCAAAAAGGTATGACTTCATAAACACTATCTGAAAATGTATATGCTCTGCTTAAAGGAGAGATTTTTATGTCATTAAGAAAGTTAAATCTGCCGTTATAAACAGCATGTATATTTTCCATTTAAACCATTCCAAACAAACTCATTATCCAGAGGATAAACTTAGACCACAGCCTTCCAAAGAAGCCTTTTGCGTCAACATCATTTAGCGCAATAAGATCGGAGGTTAAAACAACTTCATTCTTGCTTACAATTTCTAGCGAGCCTAATACATCACCCTTTTTGATTGGTGCTTGGACATTATTCTTAACGTTATAGTTAACTTTAATATCCTTAAAATTTGTTCTTGGAAGAGTAACTGATATATCTTTATCCACCCCAAGGCTTATATTATCTTCCTTTCCACCCCAAATTTTTGCAATGGTATATTCTTTATTCGCATCAAAATACTTTTGGGTCGCATAGAATCTAAATCCATATTCTAGAAGTCTTTGCGTGTCTGCAAAACTATTATTAGCAGAATCACTTCCAGCAACAACTGTAATTAATCGCATACTTCCTCGTTTAGCAGATCCGATTAAACAATAACCAGCTGAAGATGTGTAACCAGTCTTTACACCATCTGAGCTTTCATCTCTCCATAAAAGCTTATTTCTATTATATTTGTTGCCAGTGATGCCCCCATACTCAAACTCTTTTTCTTTAAATAGAGCATAAATATCTGGATAGTTGGTCATAAAATTAGTTGTTAAAATTGCTAAATCTCTTGAAGATGTCAAATGCTCATCATCTGGTAATCCAGTTGAATTTCTGAAATATGTGTTTTTCATTCCCAAGGCACCAGCGTATGAATTCATCAAATCAACAAATCCATCCTCAGTTCCACCCACATATTCAGCAATAGCAACAGAAGCATCATTGCCTGATTGAATGATAATACCTTTTAATAAATCTAAAATATTTACTCTTTTACCAACCTCAATGAACATTTTAGATCCGCCCATCTTCCATGCCCTTTCGCTTATCAAGACTTCATCTTCTAAATTAATAAGATCATTTTGAATTTGGTCTGCGACTACGTAGGCAGTCATTACCTTTGTCATGCTTGCTGGCTCTATAAGACCATCGGAGTTTGATTCTGCAATAATTGTGTTAGTTTCTGGTTCAATTAAAATATAACTTTTCAGATTTAAATCGGGTGCATTCGGCACAAAACTTTGAGCTAAAATAAAATTAGAAGTAGAGACGATAAGCGCCAGAGCTAGTGAATATTGTAATATTTTTTTCATTTTTTAAATTCTTCCGCTAAATAATACACTGCCATTGCATAAACATCACTAATATTATATCTAGCAATTGCATAAAAATTGTCATCTGCAATAAAGTGAAGTTCTTCTCCTTTTTCAGTAAATGTTAGAGGTAAAAATCTTGTTAGGGACTTATGTGGTTTATAAAACTTTCTAACATTATTTGGTTTTACTTTAGAAACGATACTTCCTTCCTTTTTCCATCCATGTCTATTTAAATAATTGGCAATACTTCCAATCGCATCTTCAACTGAGTTAAATAAATCAACATATTCATCTCCGTCATAATCAATTGCATATGCTCTGTAACTAGATGATATAAATTGGCCATATCCCATGGCCCCGGCATATGAACCTTTTGTTTTCAAAATGTCTAAGTTATTTTCCCTAGTAAGGATAAAAAATTGTATCAATTCGCTTCTAAAAAATTCTGATCTTCTTGGGTCATCAAAACCCAGTGTAGTTAAGCTATCTATAACTCTATATTTTCCCATTACCCTTCCATAGTCGGTTTCAACGCCAAGGATTGCAGTAATAACTTCTTTGGGGACACCAAAATCTTTCTCTGCTCTTTGAAGAGTTAATAAATTGTCTTCAATAAAGATTTTTCCATCTCTTATTCTTTTCTTTTTTAAGAAAATAGCTTTGTAATCGTCCCATGTCTTTGTTTTTTCAGCTGGGTTTGCAACTGATTCAAGCATTTCTTTTCTTTTTTTTGCATTTTTTAATACATTAATTACAAAAGTTTTTTCAAACCCATGTTCGTTTACTAACTCGTTAATTACTTCTTCGCTATCTACATGCATTGAATAATCTGCAAATACAGAAAGGCTGTAAATTATCGTTGTAAATAAAAGTACTTTTCTCATCTTTGCATCAATTTTTTGTGGGTGGCCATAGATATTATAATTCCAAAAGCTATATAGAATGATAACAAAGATGATCCGCCTTTGCTTATAAATGGGAGTGGCATTCCAACTACTGGAATTATTCCAACTACCATTGCCAGATTTATAAATACAGTAGATATAAATAGTAAACTCAATCCACCTATCGTCAGTCTACAAAATCTGTCTCTGGCATTAAGAGCTAAGTATAAGCATCTCAATAAAATAAAAATGAATAAAGAAACTAAAATACATACTCCAATAAATCCAAACTCTTCGGCAATAACAGAAAATATAAAATCTGTTTCGGTTTCGGGTAAAAAATCTAAGTGGGCCTGCGAACCCATCTGATAACCCTTACCTTCAAGACCTCCGGAACCAATTGCAATTTTAGATTGAGTTATATTCCATCCTGAGCCATAAGGATCTGCAGACGGATCTAACAAGGTTAATATCCTTTGTCTTTGAAAAGGTTCTAGAAAATTGTTCCAAATGAAGGGCAGGGATAAAATAAAAATTCCAAAAGAAATGCCAATAAACCTCCAGCTTAACCCTGCTAAAAATAAAATATACAGGCCTGCAACAAGAATTACTAAGCTTGTTCCTAAGTCTGGTTGTACTCTTATCAAATTCACGATAGTCAAAATAAGAACTAAGGTTATAAAAGTTTGTAATAAGTTAATTGGTAGTGGTTTGTCATATAAATAGGCTGCCAAAAAAACTGGTAAGGCTATTTTTATAATTTCAGATGCCTGTAATGTAAAAAATCCTAGATCCAGCCACCTTTGGGCTCCATTTACTTCTTTTCCAAACAGCATTGTTAAAAATATTAGAATAATAGATAAGATTAAAAAAAATAAGGCATTATTCTTATAAAAATCTGGATCTGGCTGACTCAATACAAACATTAAAATTAAACCAAATACCACAAATAAAGACTGCTTTATAATAGTTTCAGTACTCCCCTGCGACGCACTGTAAAGAAATAAAAGCCCCATTATTGAAAGCAAAGAAATTGAAATGAATAAATACTGATCAAAATAAATTTTTGATTTATTTGGATTGAATATTTTATTCATAATCCAAAAGGCTATTTAAAACTTCTATTGCAACAGGGCCGGCAACCGATCCACCACTTTCGCCATTTTCTATAACAACACTTACAGCATATTTTGGATTTGGCATTGGTCCAAATGCAACTATTATTGCATGATCTCTTTTGGCCTCCTCCTCTCTAATTATTTTATAATCTTCTTTCGTATCTGTACTTACCAGCTCAACCGTTCCTGATTTTGCTGCAATAATATAATCTTTCAATTCGCGAAGTCTACCTGCTGTGCCTTTAGGTTGTTCTATTACTCCAATCATGCTTTTATGAATTTTTTCCCAATCTTTATCATCTATATTGCTACTATAAAAAACGTCCTTGGGAAAAGTCTTATCATCTTGAACAAATGAGAACTTGTTTAAGGCTCCTTTATTGGCAATAAATGCTGAATAGTACGCTAACTGAAGGGGGGTAGCGCTCATATATCCCTGACCAACACCTAAATTAACGGTATCTCCTTTAAACCAACCAAAATTAAGAGTATTCATCTTCCATGCGGGATTAGGAAGAAGACCATTGTCAGGAAGAAAACAATCTAAGCAAACATTTCTCCCAAATCCAAAATAAGACAAATGCTTTATAAGCTCTTCAATTTCTGATTTATATGCCAAAGAAAAAAAGAATGTATTTGAACTCTCAATGATTGCATCTTGTAAATTAATTTTTCCATGCCCTCCTTTCTTCCAACCCCTGTAGATTCTTCCATCTTCAGGCAGCTCAAAATAACCAGGATCATCAATTGTAAAATCCCAATCAATAATATTATTTTCAAGGCCAAATAAACCTATTGCAGGTTTTATTGTTGATGCAGGCGAATACCTTCCTTGAGCAGCTCTATCAAAGAATGGTTTATTTTTGTCTTCAATAAGTTCGTTAAAATCATTTTGAGACAATCCATTTGCTATTTTATTGACTGAGAAGGATGGTGAACTTAAGTAAGTTACAATAGCACCATCGCTAATATCAACAGCCACAACAGATCCTCTTCTATTTTTTAGTTCGCGAAATGCAACTTTTTGGCTTTTAAGATCTAAAGATGTATGGATATCTTTACCATCTATTGCTGGGATCGTATCTATCTCTTTTAATAACCTGCCTGATGCATCTACCTCATATATTTTTTTACCAAAAAAGCCTCTTAATTCTTGATCATAAACATTTTCAATACCTGTTTTTCCGGATAGAAAGCCATTTGAATACTTAAAGATTGTTTCCTTGGGGCTCAAATCTTGCAAAGACAAAATTTCTTGAAGGCTATCATCATTTAAGTTTCCTACGTACCCTACTGAATGAGAAAATAAATATGGAAATAAATTTTCTCTGGAATACCTTTCTGCTATGTAAGAATTAGGAAATCTGTATTTTCTAACTTCAAATCTTGCAATCTCTTCTTTTGTAAGATTTCTTTTTAAAATAAGTTCTCTATTTAATTTTGATCTAATTTTAAAATTTTCTTTTACGTAAAGAATATCGCTATCATTTAAGTTAATAATTGTTTGAATTTCTAAAAGAAGGTTATTTAAATCTGTGATTTGTGATGGATTAAGAATTAAATTATAACTTGGAACATTGTTAACAATAATTTCACCAGTTCGATCATAAATTATTCCCCTTCTTGGTTGAATCAGAACTTCTCTTGTTTTATTTTTTAAAGCAGCTAACTCATAATCCGTATAACTTGATATCTGAAGAGAAAAGGTTTTAAAAAGTAAATATAAGAAAAGGGCGCCAAAAAAAGTACATATTAGTATTAATCTTCTAAAAAAATGTTTTTTTTCAGAGTATCTTTCTTTAAAGTCAATCATTTGTGATATGGCATATTGCTAATTATTGTATGGGCTCTATAAATTTGTTCCACTAATATTAATCTAAATAATTTATGTGGTATTGTGAATGAAGAAGCTGAAAAAACTTTATCAGAACATTTCTTTATTTCTGATGAAAGGCCAAAAGAGCCTCCTATGATAAATGAGATTGACTTATTAGTTTGCTGACATAAAGAAATAAAATTACTAAACCCTTCGCTTGAAATTTCATCACCTTTAATATCCCAAGAGACTATAAAATCAGATTTAGTTATTCTTGATAGAAGAAGTTCTGATTCCTTTTTAATTACTTCTTCTTTAGAAAGTTTTGGATTTTGAAGGCTCTTTAAATTAATAAAATCTAAAGTTAAGTTTTTAGGAAGTTGTTTTTTATAATAATCAATGCTCTCAGACTCCCATGAATTTAACTTATTACCAATACTGATAATTTTAATAGTCATTTGTTGTTTTTTTTAAGAAGAGTATTCTCTCCCCAAAGGCCCTCAAGATCATAAAAATCTCTTTGCTCTTGTCTCATAATATTAATGACAACTTCACCACAATCTACAAGAATCCAACCAGAGTCTATTTCGCCCTCAACTCCCAAGATATGAAATTTATTTTCTTTTAGACGATCTACTAGTTGTTCAGAAACAGATACTGCATGACGATTAGAAGTTGCAGTAGCTAGGATTATCTCATCGGCAAATGAGGAAATATTTTTGACATCTAACGATAACAAATCAACAGCTTTGCTTTCTATTAAGCTGTGATTGCAAATATTAGAGAGATTTTTTGTAGACAAGATAGATTAATAATTTCGATTAATTGATAATTTTTTTATTTAAAAGTAGTAATTGATATACTAAATCAAAATAGTTAAAAAAGGTAAGTAATTTTTGGAAAATGAAGTTTTAAATCAAGTTACTCAACTTATATCAAATTACAAGAATTTTATCCTATGGCTAGGGACAATCTCCTTTTTTATCTTTATATTTAGTCTATTTAGTATTAAATGGTTAGTTGCATTAATACCAAGTGACTATTTTATTAATAAGTCCTCATCAAGATTTAGATCCAGCTACCCAGTTATCTGGTTGCTATCAATAATCATTAAAAATATCTTAGGATATGCGCTAATAATTGGAGGTATTTTGATGTTAGTTTTGCCTGGCCAAGGCTTATTTACAATTATGATTGGATTGATGCTTAGTAATTATCCTGGTAAATACTTCATTGAAAAGAGATTTATAGCGATACCAAGTATTCTTAAAACAATAAATTGGTTAAGAAAGAAATCTGATAAACCTCCCTTAGAAATTTAGACCTCAACTTGAAGAAATTTCTTCAATATACTTTGAAAGTATGGATAGTCTTTGTGATGCATCGAAAGCTTCTAATAAACTTTGCTTGTGAGGCCATGGAATTGGAATTAATCCTGCTAGATGATAGGCAACGGAGTCTGCCGAATTAAAATCAACATTTAGTGGCATATCAACTATTCTTGGATGTTTAACTAGCTGATTTAAGATATTTGTAATTTCTGGAAATTCTGCCAAGAGAGCTTGGTCATCTACCTCTGGGTCAACCTCAGGATTTATTTTAGCAATATGTAATCCATCTTCCAATTGAGTTAAATTTTTTATAGATACTTTATTGACTGACTTGACAGTAATACCCAATAGTCCGTTTGGAAGATTATTAAAATCTATTATTTCTACATAGCATCCTTTTTTAGATATCTCGTTTTCATTATTACCTATAATTTGTTTTTGAAAAACTATTACAAAACCATGGTCCTGCTCCATACAGTCTTTAACCATCTTTATGTACCTAGGCTCAAATATCTGAAGATTCTGAATTGTTCCAGGAAGTGCAACTAAGCCTAGTGGAAAGACTGGTAAATTATTTTTTTTCAAGGTATTTAATTATTGGTTGAATAAATTTTTGACTATTTTTATTAGTCATTATTAAAATAATATCATATTCAAAAATTATTTCTTTTAGGTTCCAAAAAAGATCTTCACTAGATTGGTAAGCATTAGGATGTTTATAAATATTTTTTTGATCTAAAAGAAATACTTCATCAAATGACTCAAAAGAATCTATGAGATTCTCTTTATGATAGCCAGAGGACATCGTGTTAGATCCAAGCTCAACAATTCCGATAATTTTTTTGTTTAGATACTTTTTTCTTATTGCTTTTGATGAAAGTGAAATGGCAGTTGGATGATGCGCAAAATCATCATATATTCTTATATTACTAATCTCTTTGACAAAATCCATCCTCCTTTTAACACCCTCAAAATTTTTAAGAGATTTTATTGAGTCATTTATATCAATTCCGTCCAATTTTGCTGCAAGAATTGCGCAAATATAATTCTTAAAATTATGTTCGCCTATTAAAGGCAAATCACTCAGGGAATAAACCTTATTATCAATCTTAAACTCCATTGAATTAAAGTCTGCAGATATTGTGTCATTGTTAATTGCTAGCTTATTGCACCAATGTCCCCTTTTTAAAACTTCATTTGTGTTTATATCATCTTCAAAGTAGATAATATTTCCTGATTTAGGAATAATCTTAATAAGATGATGAAATTGTTTTTTGATATCATTCAAATTATCAAAAATATCTGCATGATCAAATTCGATATTATTAATTATTAAGTTTGAAGGAAAATAATGTATAAATTTTGATCTTTTATCAAAAAAAGCAGAATCATATTCATCTGCCTCAATAACAAATGTCTTATTAGTTCCAAGTTTTGCAGGATTTTCCATATTCTTAGATATTCCCCCAACCAAATATCCAATATCTCTTCCCTGATCAATTAATATGTGAGAAAGCATATAGGATGTAGTGGTCTTACCATGTGTTCCAGATACTGCAAAAACATTTCTATCTTTTAATTCTTTGCCTAATATTTCGGGGCCAGAAACAAAAGGTAACTTTTGGTCTAAAATTTTCTCAATGCATTCATTTCCTCTTGATAGCGCATTCCCAATAACGTACAAATCAGCTTCTGGAAGGGTGTCTTCTTCAAATCCTTGAATAATTTCTATATTAAGATTTTGAATATAATCTGACATTGGAGGATAAAATTGACTATCTGATCCAGATACTTCGTGACCTGATTCCTTTAGTATTTGTGCTAAGCCTGCCATAAAGGTTCCACAAATGCCTAGGATATGTATTCTCATATTAGTTATAATACGATACTTGGATTTTATTCAAAGCTTAAGCGGAGAAATAATGAAAAAAAACGCATTTTACGCTCAGTCAGGAGGGGTAACGTCAGTTATAAATGCAACTGCTGCTGCCTTGATTCTTGAATCAAAAAAACATAAAACAAAAATTGGAAAAGTGTTTGCTGGAAAAAATGGAATTCTTGGGGCTCTTAAAGAAGAATTAATTGATACATCAAAAGAAAGCTTATCAGCTATTAACTCCTTAAAAACAACTCCGGGTGGAGTGTTTGGTTCATGTAGAGTAAAACTAAAGAGTTTGGATGAAAATAAGAAAGAATATATGCGCTTAATTGATGTCTTCAAGGCTCATGATATAGGCTACTTTTTTTATAATGGCGGTAATGATTCTGCTGATACTGCATATAAAGTTTCCCAAATTAGTAAAAAACTTGGCTACCCAATAAACTGTATTGCTATCCCTAAGACAGTTGATAATGATCTCGCAGTAACGGATTGTTGTCCAGGATTCGGATCGGCAGCAAAATATATAGCGACCTCTACTATGGAAGCTTCTCTAGATGTTGCATCTATGTGCGAAACATCCACCAAAGTATTTATTTTAGAAGTCATGGGGAGGCATGCAGGCTGGATGGCTGCATCTTCAGCACTTGCAAGAACATCAAAAAATGATCCTCCTCATATTATTCTGCTTCCTGAGGTTGTTTTTAATCAAAGTAAATTTTTAGATGAGATAAGAAAGTGTGTTAAAAAAAATGGATACTGTGTGATTGTTGCATCAGAAGGTGTTAAAAATAGTAAAGGCAAGTTTTTAGCAGAATCAGATACTAAAGATGCCTTTGGACATACTCAGCTTGGAGGAGTTGCGCCTTATCTTGGCTCTATGATCTCTAAAAAATTAAAATTGAAAAATCACTGGGCCGTTTCAGACTATTTACAAAGAAGTGCAAGGCATATCGCTTCGCAAACTGATCTTCTTCATGCTGAAGCTGTTGGAATTCATGCTGTAAAGTATGCTGTAAAGGGTATGAATGGCGTAATGCCGGTGATAGTTAGGGGAACAGGAGAGAAATATTCTTGGAAAATATCACCTGTATCTTTATCCAAGATAGCTAATGTTGAAAAAAAATTACCTAAATCATATATTTCTGGCAACGGCTTTGATGTTACTTCTAAGGCAATTAAATATCTAAGTCCACTAATAAAAGGGGAAGCGTATCCAAAATTTAAAGATGGAATTCCAGTTACTCAAAAACTTAAACTTTTGCAGGTAAAGAAAAAGCTACCACTTTGGAAAAATTAATTAATTTGAGCGTTTAACTCTTCAATAATATCCTTTATTGAATCTTTCAATAAGTTTTTATCATCCTCATTGAGAAAGTCTCCAAAATAAACATCTTGCCCTTTCGACTTAAAGCTCAATCTAAGAGTTTTATCTTTTTCTTTTTTTATTTGAAATGATGTAAAAGTTCGAAATTCTTCCCATAAATATTCTGCTTTATTTGTACCTTTTTCAATTTTCACAGTTTCTTGAGAAATGTATATTTTTTCTTTTTTGCTACTCCATTTAAAACTTAAATAAAATGCTATAAATAAAACTGTTAACTCAATGCCTGCGAATGGTAGTATTAATGAAGCCCCAACAAAATAAAATGTTATTGCTATGCCTCCGCAAACAAAGGTTATGCTTGCTAAAAAAATTATTCTATAAACTCCAACTAGAGAGCTGTTAGGACTTAATGAGATCAAGTAATTTGAGTTTTTTATTTTTTCAATTAAAACCAATTGATTAAATCCTTCTTAATTGACTAAGTATCTTCTTTTTGTGGTTTAACTTCTTCTATAAGTCTTTCAATATTTATCAATTTTCCGACCTTCTTGCCTCTTTTCGCTCGTGAAAGAATATATTCTGGCCAATCCTTTGGCTTAAGAGTGACTGATCTTTTACCAACCTCTATTCTTAAAGAACTATCCTCTGATAAAACTTGAGCATGAGCCATGAACTCCTCACCTGCAGATAATTTATCTTTTGGTATATTGATAATTTTATTGCCCTTACCCTTTCCTAATGTTGGAAGCTCATCAATTTTAAAGATTAATAGTTTTCCAATATTTGATACAGCCGCTATATGAGTATGCCTTTTCTTAATTGGGATAGCTTTTAGCATTTTTCCATTTTCAGGCAGCTTCATAAAAGCTCTACCAGTTTTTTTATTTGAAACCATATTTTGATATTCAGCTATATAACCATATCCAGCTGTATTCATAATTAAGAAACTATCTCCTTCTATACCAATAACGGATGAAATAAATTGCACTCCTGAATCTGCATTTAATCTTCCAGTAATTGGTTCTCCCATTCCCCTTGCAGTTGGTAATGAATGACTAGGTATTGAATATGCTTTTCCATTAGAATCTAAAAATACAGCCAATTGATTACTTTTTCCTCTTGCAAAATCTTGTAAGGAATCATCACCTCTATATGACAGCGATTCTGGGTCTATATCATGTCCTTTTGCACTTCTAACCCATCCAGCTTTGGATAAAACAACTGTTATTGGTTCAACTACAAGAGTTTCTTCCTCAGAGAAGACCTTAGCATTAGTTGAATCAATAATTAGAGATTTCCTTTCTTCTCCAAATGTTTCTTTTATTTCGATAAGTTCATTTTTTATGAGTGTTTTTAAACGCGTTTTAGACTTTAATATTTTTTCCAAATCATCGCGTTCACTAACTAACTCATTTCTTTCATCCTCAAGTTTTATCTGCTCTAATTTTGCTAACTGTCTTAGTCTTATCTCAAGAATAGCATTTGCTTGAATTTCAGATAGCTTGAAAATTTTTATAAGTTCTTTTTTTGGTTCATCAGATTTTCTAATAATCTTTATCACTTTATCTATATCGATAAATACTGTTAACAAACCTTCAAGAATATGGAGTCTATCATTTACCTGATCTAAACGATGTTCAAGTTTTCTTTTGACGGTATCTTTTCTGAAAACAAGCCATTCTTTGAGAAGATCAACTAGCGAAAATACTCTAGGACCACCTTTTAATGAAATTAAATTCATATTCATTCTGTAAGTTTTTTGAAGATCTGTCGATGCAAATAGATGATTCATTAAATCATCTGCATTTACGCGATTTGATTTCATTGTGATTACTAGTCTAACTGGGTCTTCATGATCGCCTTCATCAGTCAAGTCAACAATCATAGGGAGTTTCTTATTGAGCATTTGCTCAGCAATTTGTTCAAGAATTTTTGATCCAGATGCTTGATAAGGCAAAGCATTAATTATTATTTGATTTTTTTCTTGCCTCCAATTGGCTTTGATTTTAAAGCCCCCACGTCCTGAAGAATACATTTCTTCAAGCTCCTCACTATTAGCTACTATTGAAGCATCATTAGAAAAGTCAGGTCCCTTTATAATTTTTAATAAGTCTTTTACTTCTGATTTTGGTTTTTCTAAAACTTCTATTGTTGCGTCAATTACTTCATTAATATTATGAGAAGGAATGTCCGTTGCCATACCTACTGCAATTCCGGATGTTCCATTTAAAAGAATCATAGGTATTTTGGATGGGAAAATAACTGGTTCTAGCAGGGACCCATCAAAATTAGGTTGCCAATCAACAGTGCCAGATTTAAGTTCAGAAATTAATAAATTTGCAAAATTTGTTAATTTTGATTCTGTATATCTCATTGCTGCAAAAGACTTTGGATCGTCTTGCGAACCCCAGTTTCCCTGGCCATCAACTAGAGGATACTTGAATGAAAAATTTTGTGCCATTAAGACCATTGCCTCATATGCTGCGCTATCACCATGAGGGTGGAACTTACCGATTACATCGCCTACAGTTCTTGCTGATTTTTTGTATTTAGAAGAAGCATCTAATCCTAACTCCGACATCGCATATAAAATTCTTCTTTGAACAGGCTTCAAGCCATCGCCTACATTTGGTAATGCACGATCAAGAATTACATACATTGCATAATTTAAATATGACTCTTCGGCATATTTTTTAAGGCTGATTGATTCGAATTGATCTTTTGCCATATTAAATCCTCACCAATGAACCTTTCTTTTCAAGCCATTCTTTTCTGGCAGGAGCATTCTTTTTTGATAATAAAAGATCCATCATTGCATTAGCATTATCTGTTGCCGAAATTGATAGTCTTACTAGCTGTCTTGTATCTGGATCCATAACAGTTTCTCTTAATTGTGATGGGTTCATTTCGCCAAGACCTTTAAATCTTTGAATATTTATTTTTGGTTTACCTTTCTTGCTTTTGAATTCTTTCACCGTCTTTTCTTTTTGTTTTTCATCTAATGCATACAAAACGTCTTTTCCGCAATCAATTCTAAATAATGGCGGCATAGCTATAAAAATTCTTCCTTCATTTACAAGTGGTTTATAGTGTCTTAAAAATAGTGCGCAAAGTAACGTAGCTATGTGTAACCCATCTGAGTCCGCATCAGCTAAGATACATATTTTCCCGTATCTTAAAGAGGAAATATCAGCATTACCTGGTAATACTCCAATTGCTGTAGATAAATTTTTTATTTCTTGAGACTTTATTATTTCATCACTTTCCAAATCCCAGGTATTTAAAATCTTTCCTCTCAATGGCATTATTGCTTGAAAAGATCTTTCTCTTGCTTGTTTTGCAGATCCTCCTGCTGAATCACCTTCTACTAAAAATAATTCAGTTTTATTTAAATCCCCGCTATTACAATCAGATAACTTACCTGGTAGTGCAGGACCTTTAAAAGTTTTCTTTCTTTCTACAACACTTGAGGCTTTAGCCCTAGCCTGAGCAGAAATAATTGCTAGCTCAGCAATTTTTTCTCCTTCTTCAGTATGTTTGTTAAACCATATGCTTAAGACGTCTTTTGTAGAGCTGCTTACAAATGACATATGGTCTTTTGAATCTAATCTTTCTTTTGTTTGCCCGGCAAACTGAGGATTCTGCATTTTAGAAGAAACAACAAAAACTGCATTATTAATCGCATCCTCAGCATTTAATTTCAACCCTTTTGGCAATAAACTTCTGTACTCACAAAATTCTTTTAATGCTTCCAAAAGACCTGATTTGAATCCATTTAAATGAGATCCACCTTGAGCAGTTGGAATTAAATTGACATAAGTCTCATCAAGTTTATTTTTTGGCGGCCTTCCGGTCCAATTAATTACAAATTCAACCTCCTGAGTCTTTGAATCCTTAGAAGACAGAATTGACTCCTCTAAGACCAAATCAATTCCATCTGATGCTTCCTCTAAATAGCTTTTAAGTCCATCTTCAAAAAACCACTTTATTTTTTCTTTATTCTTTTCATTATGAAAATCAATTGTTAGGCCAGGGCATAACACTGCTTTTGCTTTCAGCAAATGCTTAAGTTCTTTGACCTTGATTTGATCAGATTCAAAATATTTAGGGTTAGGTTTAAATTTAATAGTTGTGCCTGTATTTCTTATGCCAACTTCTCCAATAACCTTGAGTTCATTCTTCTTGTCTCCATTATCAAAATGCATCTCGTGCTCACAAGAGTCTCTTTTAATATTGACTTGAAGAGCATCGGACAAAGCATTTACAACTGAAACTCCAACACCATGAAGTCCTCCTGAAAAACTATATTCATCACCAGAAAACTTTGCGCCTGCGTGTAACTTACATAAAATTAATTCTACTCCACTAACTTTGTGCTCGGGATGAATATCAACAGGCATGCCTCGGCCGTCGTCTGAGACTAATATAAAACCATCTTTTTGAATTTTAATTTTTATATTTGAGCAATGTCCAGCTATGGCTTCGTCAACAGAATTATCAAGGACTTCTTGTATTAAATGGTTTGGACAAGAAGTATCAGTGTACATTCCTGGTCTCTTTCGAACAGGATCAAGGCCTGATAAAACTTCAATCGCTTTTGAGTCGTATGTATTCTTGGCCAATCTAATTTGCCTTATGGATTAGTTTATAAAAACCTTTTTTAAAAAAATTTTTCATAAAGTTTTTTAGTTATTCTACTCTAAACAAATAAAAAAAACGTTTAAATTCAAATTTTTAAACAATTGATAGCCTGTTTACAAGTGTAAACAATATGAATGATATTATAATGTTTACACCGCAAACATTTAATAGGTTAGAATATACATATGCTATACAATGTTCATACAAATTTTTTATTAGTTCTTGTTTCATGTTCATGCCTAAATGCAGAAAATATTCTTGATATTTACAATGAAGCTCTTGAAAATGATCCAACATACAAAGCTGCAGAATATTCATATTTAGCCGATAAACAGATTCTAGTTCAAGGAAGAGCTGCTCTTCTTCCAAGCCTTACGCTTAGTGGCTCAACAAACTGGAATGAGTATTACCAGAATGATGAATTACAGCAGGAATATAATTCTTTCTCAAAATCAGCAAGGTTAACCCAACCACTTTTTAGACTAGATACTTGGTTCAATTTTAAGAGATCTAAATCACTTACAAATGCTGCTGAGGCAGATTTTGGATATCAGCAACAAAATCTTTTATTAAGAACTGCTGAATTATATTTTGGAGTCTTAAGGGCGATTGACAATCTTAATGCAGCAATATCAGAAGAAAAAGCAATCAAAAAACAGTTAGATCAGGCGCAACAAAGATATGAGGTTGGCCTCTCTGCTATAACTGGTGTTCAGGAGGCTCAACTCGCATATGATTTAAGCAGAGCTTCAAAAATAAATAATGAAGGGAATCTTTTTTCTGCCAGAGAGGCTCTTAATGCATTAATAGGAAGGGAAATTTTTTCTCTTGATGAATTAGGAGATAATCTTAGCGTGTCTTCACCATACCCTAATTCAAAAGAAGATTGGGTTAAAACTGCTTTAGAAAATAACTATCAATTAAAAGCTTCTTTTTTGAGAAAAGATGCTGCTAAAAGTAATGCAAGAAGTGCTGCATCTAATCATCTTCCAAAAATAGATATTGTTGGTTCAGGCTCTGAATCAGAAACTAATCAATTTAATTACGAAGGTTTTGAAATAAATGGACAAGGAATACCAGTTCCGTCAGTAACAGGAAGAAGGAATTATGCTATTCAGATGAGTATACCTATTTTCCAAGGTGGGGCTGTCAGCTCAAGAAGAAAGCAAGCATATTCACAATATAACGAAGCGGATGAAAATTCACTTTTTACAGAAAGAAGAGTAATACAAGAAGTTAGATCTCAGTTCTCAAATGTTGTTACTCTTGTGGCAAATGTTGAAGCTCAACAACAGGCTGTAATTTCAGCAACTAGCGCTCTAGAAGCAACACAAGTTGGTTATAAAGTTGGTACAAGAAATATAGTTGATCTTCTTCAAGCAGAAAAGAACCTTTATAGTGCTGAAAAAAATCTTGCTAATGCAAAGTATGACTACATATTGGCTAATCTAAGATTAGCACTTGCTGCTGGAACAATAAGTCCCAGTGACATTGTAGAGATAAATAATCTACTAAAATAAAGTAATGCCTGAATTGCCTGAGGTTGAGACAACCGTCAAAGCAATTAATAAGTTTGAAAATAATATTCTCGAGAGAGTTGTTGTTCACAATAAAAACTTGAGATGGGAAGTTGGTGAGGCAGTTGAATTAGACACCAAGGGAAAGCTAGTAAAAAAAATCACAAGAAGAGCCAAATATATTCTCATTCATTTAGATAAATCATATCTAATGATTCATTTGGGGATGTCAGGAAAATTAAGAATTCAAAGCACTAAAAATAATTATTTTAAAAAGCATGATCATGCTGAATTTATTTTTAAAGATGAAAAAATTGTTTTTAATGATCCGAGAAGATTTGGTTCAATTCATTTAACTGATGATTTTAATAAGCATAAGTTAATTGAAAATCTAGGAGTGGAGCCTCTTTCAAAAAATCTTAACAAGGAATATCTTTTTAATCTTTGTAAAGTTAGTAATTTAGATATTAAAAAATTAATCATGGATCAGAAGAAAATTGTTGGAGTGGGAAATATTTATGCATCTGAAAGTCTTTTTCTTGCAGGGGTCAAGCCAAATAGATCTTGTAAAAAAATCTCACTCGATGATTGTTCTAAAATTGTAAAGGCAATAAAAAAAGTTCTTAGATATGCAATTAAAATGGGGGGGACAACCCTAAAAGATTTTTATTCAGCAGATGGAAGTGAGGGATATTTTAGTCTTGAGTTAAAAGTGTACGGAAGAAATAATGAGATATGTAAACACTGTGACTCCGAAATAAAAAAAATTATTATTGGGCAAAGAGCAACGTTTTATTGTGAGGTTTGTCAGTCCTAGGAACCAAGTTTGGCTTTTAACGCTTGCTCTACAGACGGATGAACAAATTTAGTTATATCACCTTTCAGATCACAAATTTCTTTAATTAAACTCGAAGAAACATATATCAGGCTTTCTTTAGGAGTTAGAAATATACTTTCTATATCTGGTGCTAGTGATCTATTCATTGTTGCTAGCTGAAATTCATACTCAAAGTCAGAAACTGCTCTTAAGCCTCTTATAATTGCACAAGCATTTTGTTCTTTTGCAACATCAACGGTTAATTGTCTTGGAAATCCGACTACTTCAACCTTAGGGTTTTCTTTATAAATGTTTTTTGCAAGCTTTATCCTGTCTTCAAGTGTAAATAAAGGGTTTTTTAATTCGCTTTTTGCAATTGCGACAACAATCTTATCAAAAAGACCACATGCCCTATCGATGATATCCATATGTCCATACGTTATTGGATCAAATGAGCCTGGGTAAATTGCAACTTTCATATAATTGCATAATACTAAAAATTCTTAGTTAATCAAAATTTTACAAAAATACTCAATTTTAAAAAATCCGTTTAAATTTGATACATTATTCAGTTTTTTGTATCATAGAAAGTTCATATGAAATGGGGGGAGTAAATTATTGCTCCTAACACTTATATAAGGAGTTATATATGAAATTTTTATTAATGATGGTTGGTGCGGTTGCACTACCTGCATTTGCTGCGGATCTGCAAACAAGTGATCTTACTGGAGTATCATTCTGGCTGGTAACAGCTGCTATGCTTGCTGCAACAGTATTTTTCTTTGTTGAAAGAGACAGAGTTCACGGTAAATGGAAAACATCATTATCAGTAGCTGGTTTAGTTACTGGTGTGGCGTTTTGGCATTATCTCTATATGAGAGGTGTTTGGGTTGATACTGGAACATCACCTACAGTGTACAGATACATTGACTGGCTAATTACAGTTCCACTTCAAATTATTGAGTTCTACTTAATACTTAAAGTGTGTACGAATGTTAGTTCAGGTTTATTCTGGAGACTATTAGTAGCATCACTAGTTATGCTTGTTGGTGGTTTCATAGGAGAAACTGGTGGCAATGCGATGGTATGCGGTGTTATAGCTACTGCGGCTTGGTTATACATTATCTATGAAGTATTTTCTGGTGAAGCTGGAAAACTTAATGCTTCAAGTGGTAATGCTGCAGCACAAAGTGCTTTCGGTACAATTAGATTAATTGTTACCGTTGGTTGGGCTATCTATCCAATAGGTTATTGGATGGCTACTGGTCCTGGTGCTGATATGGCTAATGCTAACTTAATCTACAACCTTGCGGATTTTCTTAACAAAATCGCGTTTGGTTTAGCTATTTATGTAGCAGCTGTAAGCGACTCAGAATAATTACTTTTTATTCAAGAAAACCCAGCTTAATGCTGGGTTTTTTTATGGCTGGATTTCTTCCCCATTCCAGGCAATAAGTTTTCCAGTATCTTTTGATTCCAGATTATTAATTACCTCTAATAATTTCGAAGCGCTAAAATCAGGGGTAAAGAGATTTTCTGATTTAACATTTTTTTCAAAAGGCTTGCTTAGGAAGCTACTAACTGTTCCTGGTTGCAAACCAACAAAAATTGCATTTGGATTTGTTCTTTTAATTTCAATACTAAAATTTTTAATTATTTGATTAAGAGCTGTTTTACTAGATCTATATGAATACCAACCACCTAATTTATTTTCAGAGATACTTCCAACTCTAGCACTTAAAAAAGCAAAGATGCTTTTATTCTTATTGTTTAAATATGGTATGAAGTATTTCCCAACTAATGTTGGGCCAATTGTATTAATTGATAAAACTCTTTTTAATTTATCAGCATTAATATCTTTTATACTTTTTTCTGGGAAGATGTCATCGTCATTATGAAGTATTCCTGTTGCCACAAAAATCATATCAAACTTAATATCCTCTGGGATATTCTCAGTTGATTTTTTAATAGAGTTTTCGTCTTCAATATCAATAAAGAAATTTTTTTCTTTTTGATTGCCTTCAGATTTTTGAGATCTTGAAAATTTATATATTGTTTCTACTGAGTCATCTTCAAGCAGTCTATTTGATATAGCATTTCCAATAGCTCCAGAGGAGCCTATAACAGCAACTATTTTTTTCATAATTATGGTTTTCTTATTTCGTCTATCATCTGATAGATTTCATTTGGTGGTTTACTATAAAAACTTGATACAGTTAATGCAACACAAAAATTAATTATCATGCCAAGAAAGCCAAAGCCCTCAGGGGATATTCCAAATAAC
Organism: uncultured SAR86 cluster bacterium; assembly: GCA_902556105.1. Lineage (GTDB taxonomy): Bacteria > Pseudomonadota > Gammaproteobacteria > Magnimaribacterales > D2472 > SAR86A. Next base: position 51,195 of record CACDUZ010000001.1, on the reverse strand, counting down.
CAATTATCAGGGCTATTTAAAACAGGATTAATAAATTTAAAATAGCTGATGTAAGTTGCTGTTGCTATAAGTCCAGAAAGCATTCCTGCAATAGCCCCCTCTTTATTCAACCTTTTGTAAAAAATTCCCAAGAATAATGCAGGGAATATAGTTGCAGCAGCTAAACCAAAAGCAAATGCAACTACCTGAGCTACAAAACCAGGAGGGTATATACCAAATAATCCTGCTATAAAAATTGCAACAGCCGCAGCACATCTAGCAAAAAATAATTCCTGACGTTCAGTAATTTTTGGCATTAATATTTTTTTCATTAAATCATGAGAAATTGAGGAAGAAATAACTAATAAGAGTCCAGCAGCTGTTGATAAAGCAGCTGCTAATGCACCTGCTGCAACAAGAGCTATCACCCAATTAGGTAGCTTAGCTATTTCAGGATTTGCTAAAACTATAATATCTCTATCTATATAAACTTCATTTGAATTTGAAATGTCGGGTAAATTTAATAACTTTCTCTCACCGTATCGCCCTCTTTCATCTATGTAGCTTGGCTTAACCCCTTCCAGAGCATCTCCAGAAGAGTAGTTAATAAGTCCGTCATTATTTTTATCTTTCCATGCAATTAAACCTATTTCTTCCCAATTTTTGAACCAAGCTGGAGCAGATTTGTATTCAACCTCTTGAACTGAGTCAATAAAATTCATCTTAGCGAATGCAGCTACAGCCGGCGCTGTTGTATATAGAAGAGCAATAAATATTAGTGCGTAACCAGCCGATTTCCTGGCATCACTTACTTTTGGAACTGTAAAAAATCTCACTATAACATGGGGCAACCCTGCAGTTCCAAACATTAAAGCTGCTGTTATAAAAAAAATATCTAAATTGCTTTTAGAATTTTCTGTATAAGCATTAAAGCCTAGTTCAATTGAAAGTTGGTCTAGCTTATCTAATAAGTATGTTGAGGAGCCTGCTATCTTATCTCCGAAGCCTAACTGCGGAATTGGATTATTAGTTATTAAAAGAGAAATAAATATAGCTGGGACTAAATAGGCAAATATTAAGACGCAATATTGTGCGACTTGTGTATATGTAATGCCTTTCATACCTCCAAGCACTGCATAGAAAAAAACTATTAGCATTCCAATTACAACGCCAGTATTAATATCAACTTCCAAAAATCTTGAAAATACTATTCCTACTCCCCTCATCTGCCCTGCTACATAAGTAAAAGAAATAAAAATTAGACAAATTATTGCAACAAGTCTTGCGGCTTTAGAGTAGTATCTTGTCCCTATAAAGTCTGGAACTGTATATTTACCAAATTTTCTTAAGTATGGTGCTAATAGCAAAGCCAGAAGAACATATCCACCTGTCCAACCCATTAGATAAACAGACCCATCTTTTCCAAGGAATGCTATAAGTCCAGCCATAGAAATAAAAGAAGCTGCAGACATCCAATCTGCTGCTGTTGCCATTCCATTTGCAATAGGACTTACTTCTTTACCAGCAATATAGAAATCACTTGTTGATTGAGCTCTAGACCAAATAGCAATTGCAATATAGATTGCGAATGATATTCCAACAAATAAATAAGTTAAGCCCTGGAGACTCATTAGCCTTCATCCTGAAAAGTCTTTTTTGATTCAGAATAAAACTTTTTATCTAACCAATTCATTAAGAAAACATAAACAAAAATAATTACAATAAAAAAATAAATGCTGCCTTGCTGAGCAAACCAAAAACCTAATTTAAAACCGCCTATTCTTATTTCATCTAAATGATCGGACCAAATTATTCCAAATCCAAAAGAAACGAGAAACCATATTGATAAAAGGATGGTTAGAATAATTATGTTTAATTGCCAATAAGATACTTTCATTAAAGTATTATAAGGCCATAAATGAGGAAGAAAAAACTAGAGATGAAGCATAAGCTTCATCTCTAAATTAAAATCTAACAGTTTTATTTTTTATATTCGGCAGCTTCTTCAGAACCGTCTGTTGCAGTTCCTTTAGTATAAGAGTGAGCTCCCATACCAGCCAAGTCTCCATTTTGGACAATTAAATACGGATCTCTAATTGGCTTACCTTCAAAGAAACATTCTAATATTTCTCTAACACCTGCAGCATATCTTGTTTGTGCTGAAAGTGATGTTCCAGATGTATGAGGAGTCATGCCATGGTTTGGCATTGTTCTCCATACATGATCATTAGGAGCAGGCTGTGGGAACCATACATCACCGGCATAGCCACTTAGTTGACCTGACTCTAAGCCCCTTGCGATTGCATCTTTATCACAGATTTTTCCACGCGCAGTATTAACAATATAAGCGCCTCGTTTCATTTTACTAATCATTTCATCATTAAATAGATGTTCAGTTTTAGGATGAAGAGGACAGCTGATATTTACTACATCACAAACTGCCACTAAAGACTCAACTGAGTCATGGTATGTAAGGTTTAGCTCTGCCTCAACCTCATCTGGTAACTTGTGAATATCAAAGTAATGAAGATGAACATCAAAAGGTTTCATTTTTCTTAACATATCAATACCGATTCTTCCTGCAGCTACTGTTCCAACGTGCATTCCTTCAACATCATAAGATCTTTGAACAGCATCAGCGATATTCCAGCCACCTTCTTTTACAATTCTATGTTGATTGTGATAATCACGAACCATTGAAAGAATCATCATAACAATGTGTTCCGCAACAGATCTTGAGTTACAGTAAGTAACTTCAACAACGTCAACGTTATTGTCCATAGCGGCTTGAAGATCAACATGATCTGATCCAATCCCAGCAGTAATGGCCATTTTTAAGTTTGGTGCTGTTTCCATCTTGTCTCTGGTTAGATAGTATGGAAAGAAAGGTTGAGATATAACAATATCAGCATCTACCAACTCTTTATCAGCTTCGCAACCATCTCCATCCTTATCTGAAGTAACTACAAGAGTATGTCCAGCATCTTCTAAAAATTTCCTAAGGCCAAGTTCGCCAGATACACATCCTAGAAGTTCTCCAGGAGTAAAATCTATTTCACTTGGTGAAGGTAAAGTCATGCCATCAGGATACTTATCAAGTTTTGGTAAGTCATCTCGAGCATATTTATCAGGCATTCCAGTTATTGGATCGTCATACAGCACACATAATATTTTCATATTTATCCCCCGTTAAAAATAATTAACCAATGTTAAATCAAAATGAATTAAAAACAACAAATAAATTAAAATGTTTAACTTATACTGTTTGAATTATATCTACTATTATTTCTTCTAAAAAAAGAAATATTGTTAGAAGAAATTAAGAATGAATCAATTAAAATAGAAAAAATTGTGGGTACAGATAGTATATGAGTACAAAGTCCGTATAAATGAGTACAAATTATTGCATATTTTTAAATTAAATGTAAAATGATGAGTACATTATGAGTACAATAGATAACAAATACCTGGTGTTAAGAGGTAAAAATAAAGATATATATTTTATTCAAAAAAGAGTCTCTAAAGCAGTTTCTAAGGTAATAGGTAAAGATTTCATTAAAAAATCTCTAGATACTACAGATATTAACGTTGCCCGAGAAAAGAGAGATAAAATACTTCAAGAGCTTGATAATATAGCAAATAAACATGCTCAAATTGATGAATTTGATGATAACATGCATGATCAGACAAATTTTAATGATGTAAATCAGAAAATATTGTCAAAAAAAGAAAATATATTTGTACCCATTGAAAAGAAAGAAGAATTTAGAGCGTATCAAAACATTAATAATGAAAAATACACACTTTTTTCTCTAAAATTACCAAAACTTCCAAAAAAGGATGAAATCATCATGAAAATTGACAAAATTATACCTACAGCTATATTAATTATTACTATATTTATAGCTTTTATTGTCTAATTTAGCCTCTAAATTAACTATATAATTATTTTCAATCGCGCCTGGGTATAATTTATCTACAATATATGCCCAGATTAAATCTATGTAAGTATTGGTAAGGCTCCATTCATCAATGCTTTTAATTATATTGGAGTTTGCTTCCATTCCATAAAGTTCTAAAAAAGTTTCAGTCTCATTATCGTTAAAACTGAAGCTTTCAATTATCCTAGCAATATCGCAATATCTGCTATTCATACTTGAATATTCAAAATCGATAAAAACTATATTTACGTTATCTGAAAGTATATTTGTTTTATTTAAATCGTTATGTGAGAAAACTTGTTCATCTGATTTGTCTTTTAAATTTAAAAAATGTTTCCATCCTTCATTAATAAGGTCGATCTTACTATGAGATTTTAAAATTTCTTTGTATGAGATAAATTGATCTTCGAGTGTCTTGTTTTTTTTATAACAATCAATAGAATGAAGAGTTTTTAATTTTCTTGCAATTAAATTTATATTTTTAAAACTTTTTTTATTTAACTGGATGCCGTCAAAATATTTATATATGAGCACCCCATTTTTTTTATTGATATAGTAAATCTCTGGAAATAAATTTTTATTAATAAGTTGATTATTTATTTCATTATCTAAATATTGATTTGTAATTAATTTATTATGATTTTTCTTGAATAGTTTTAATATTGATTTTTCATTTTGATAATTGCCTAAATATGTATTTGCTGTTTCCCCTTTTCTAATTTCCTTACTAAGTTCAAATTTAATATTTAAATTATTTATTAGCTCTTGAAGATTATTCATTATTTGTTAAAAAAATTTTTCTCCATCTGAAATACCCAAATACTATTATTACCAAATAGATTAAAAATAGTATTGAGGTTAAATAAAGTTCTCGAGTTATAAATAAATATATTGAGATAGAATCAATCACAAACCAATAAATCCAATTCTCTAAAATTTTCATTGCCACCATATATGTTGTGACTATAGCCCCAAATGTTGTAAAAGCATCAAGAAATGGTAATTCTGCATTTGTATTTGTATCTAAAAATTGTCCTATTAATATCGATAATATTATTACTGTAGTTACTGCTAAGATGTGTGTAGCTTTATTCCATGTGCTGATGTTTAGTGATTCATTATTAATAGTTGTTTTTTTCCACTGGTACCATCCAAATATTGCCATCGCTATATAAAAAATCTGCAGAAATGCTTCCATTAGAAGTCCTACATTTAACATAATATAAAAATATAATGATGAGCTAATTATTGCCGCATACCAGCACTTTATGTCCTCTTTTGCTGCCAGTAATAAATACACTATAGCGGTTATAACAGCTATGCTCTCAATTACTAAGTTATGCATATAATTTTAAAAGTTATACCTTAAAGAAATACCAAAATTTCTTGGATCACCCTGTCTTCTGTACAAGGTATCTTCAAAATTTGGTGCCTCATTTCCGAAGTAAAAACCTCTTGTGGAGTAGTACTTATCGAATATATTTCTTATCCAAAGATCAGCAGAAAAATTAGTATTTGAGTATCCAAATATTATGTTAGTTAGTTGATAACTTTTAGATTGATTGTCATGTGAATCTGAATAATAAAAACTACTTTTTCCATTAATGTCTAATTTTAAATAAAGATTATTTTTAAGATTAAGATTGCCTCCTATAGAATATGAATGGTCAGGTGCATGAGCTTGTGATCTACCTTCTAGATCAATTCTTGATTCCCAATTTTTTATCTTTGTTTTAAGGAATCCTAAATTAGCATATATGTATAAACTATCTGTTACCAAATAATTTGAAGTAATTTCAATTCCGTAGTTTTCTCCCTCTGCAGCATTTTGAGTTAAGTATGAAAAAGTATTAGGGTCACTTGGATCAACTTGTCTAGAAATCAAAACTTGTTGGTCTTTTCTTTCAGAGAAAAATATTACAAGTGAATAATTCAGATCTCTATCCTTTAAGTTTGAGCTTACACCGAATTCATAATTAGTTAGATATTCAGGATCATAAATAAGAGATTGTTTTACTAAATTATCTGTAGCATCAAGACCGAGATTAAATCCACCCTGTTTATATCCTCTTGCTATTGAAAAATAAATATTTGAATCGTCATTAGTTTTTTTGACTATCGAAAATTTTCCACCACTCATATTATCTGAAGGACTAAAAGATTCATTATTTGAATCTTTATATTTTGAATCCCAATTCTCCAATCTCAAGCCGAAAGCAAGTTTAGTTTTATCTGTTAAAAAATAATCAATATTTCCAAACACTGACAAATTTTTAGATTCATAATTTCTTGAAATTGAAGATTCACTTGCATATGGCCCAAAGGGATCAGACGGATCTCCATAAATTCCATCATCTTTAGTTATATTTGATTCATCTAACTCACTAAAATCTAACCCAAAGACCCATTCAAATGGATTTTTTTGAGAAAAATCCTTATTTTTTGACAAAAAACGTATTTCTTGACTAAAAGTGTCTCTTTTTCTTAATGTTTCAGAAAAATAATCATAAGTATATGGAAAATGTGAGTCAGGATTACCCCAATCTGCATCATAACTGAAAACAACATCAGTTTTTGTTGAGCTTGTTAAACTTTGGAGATCAAAATTATTTAAATTCTTAGTTATTTTTATTCCAATTGAATCTGTTATTTGTGAATCCATTCCTGGACGATCTGATAAAGTATTTAAACTTCCATTAATTGTCCAAATATCAGCTGGATCATCCATATCAATTTTTGAAACAAGAAAATTAATATTTGTAGTTTCATTAATGTCCCAATCAAGTTTATAACGCAAAGTCAGCTCATCTTTTTTTGAGGTATCTGATTTATTTAAGTAAGTATTTTTTCTAAATCCGTCAGCATAGTCAGTTCTCATTACCAAACGATATTTTATTTTTTCATTTTTTAATGGTCCTCCAAATGCAACACCTATATTTTGAGTTCCATAATCTCCAAAAGTTAGCTCAGAAGTTCCTTCAAATTTTTCTGTTGGATCTTTGGTCTTTATGTAAATTAATCCTGCTAAAGCATTTGCACCTGTCCTAGATCCCTGAGGTCCACGAAATACTTCAACTTGATCAACATCAAATAAAGTTGCAATGCCTCCTTGACCAGAATAGTCAATGTCATCAATAAGAAATCCAACTGAAGAATTTGGTGTTCCCTGATAGCCAGATCTTTCTCCAATACCTCGTATCTGAAAATATCTTGCTCTTGAATCTGAGGCTGCATAATTTAAATTTGGTACAAGATGTGAAAGTTGCTGAAAATGTTTTATAGCTTGTGACTTAATTTTTTCTGATTGAATGATTAAAATACTTGAGTCTTCTTCGCTGATAGATTTTTCTCGATACTCGCCTTTTACAATTATTTCCTCGATGTCTTGTGAAAAGACAATAAATGAAACTAATAAGGACAATAAAAATAGAATTTTTTTTCTGATATACATATGCAATTCCTCCGCAACTATTGTGTTGATCAGGTTCAAAGAGTTTCAAAAGATCTCAGGCAAATGCCACCCCTTTGCATATAGTTATTTTATTAAATTTTAAGAAAATTAAAAGAATTTATTTATTAGTCTTCTTTTTGTTACCGCCCTGAACATTAAATGTTCCCAGCCAATCACCAAGATTGATCCATTCTTTGTATATCCTTTCAGGGACACTTGGAATATCATTTGGTCGTTTTTTAGATCCAATAAAAACATACCATTCTTTTTGATTTTTTAAATTTTGTTTTCTAACAAATTTTCTTGCATCTTTGAATGGTCTATATGATCTTCCTCGAGTTGCAATATTCCCTGTGCCTAACCAATCGCCCCATCCATTCCAATCTTTTTTATAATTTCTTTCTGGATGATATGGAATATTTTTTGGTTTGTTTTTCCATTTACCAAATTCTTTCGCTGATTTGAAATTTTTCTTTCTAACACGTGACCTTGCATCTTTAAATGGAAGAAATTTTTTTCTGTAGATTCTATTTGTTCCAGTTACATCACCCCAACCTTTCCAATTTGATTTATAAACATGAGGTAAGTTTCTTGGGACATCAGGAGGGAGAGTCTGATTCTTACAAAATTCAAACCACTCTTGAGAAGTAGAAATTTTTAAGCTTTGAACATATTTTTTTAATTCATCATAAGATTTATATTTTCTTTCGTTAGTCGCAACAGTTCCCGTTCCCAACCAATCACCAAGATTGATCCATTCTTTGTAAACAGTATGAGGAGTTTTAGGAATATCAGGTGGCATTTTTATAGAATTTTTAAATCTATTCCATTCCTGTTGATTTTTTAAACCTTGACTTCGCATATATTTTCTTGCGTCTTTATATGATTTATATTCTCTTAATTGAGTTGCTATATATCCGTGATCAAGCCAATCATTCCAGCTTATCCAACCTTTATTTTTATATGCTAAATCTGGACTTTTAGGAATATCAGCTAGCATTTTTTTTGAGCTACAAAAATCTCGCCATTCTGCCTGTGAGCTTAATTTCAAACTTCTTGCATATTCTCGAGCAAATTTAAATTCTCGAAAATTAATTTTTCCTACCTTTTCCCAAATTTTTGTATTTATTTTTTCGGAGAATTTTTCAATATCGATTTTCATTCCAATTTTAAGTTTTGTATCAATCTGAATGATCTTTCCTTTAGATGATTTAGCATTTTTCTCTAGTCTGAATTCTTCAGCTATTCTCTCATCTTGCGTTGAGAGAGATGCAATAATTTTTGTAATAGTTTTAAATGGAGTAGTTTCTGCAAATTCTTCTACCTCCATATTATCTGGAACAACGATTGGTAATATTATGTAACCGAAGTCCTTACCATCATATTTTCTTAGTGCTCTTCCAGCAGCTTGAACTATATCAATAACGCTTTGTTTTGGATCTACAAAAATTACAGAATCAATTGCAGGAACATCTACGCCTTCTGTTAAACATCTCGCGTTTGTAATTAAAGATCTTTTTTTATCTTTGAAGTCTTCAATTAGCTCTGCTCTTTCTCCTGTACTTTTTTTACTAGATATATGAAGATTTGTTACTTTAGGTCCAATGCCTTGAATTTTATTGAGTTGGTCTTGTTGTTTTTGAAAGTCTTTTGCATTACCAATAGTTCTATGAAATGAAATGGCATGCTTTATTCCTTTTTCTTTATACGTTTTTTTTAGTGCTATTCCAGCAGCAAGATTTTGTGCACCTAATTCAGATTTATTTTTTTTACTTACATAGAGGTATTTATTATCTTCGATTAATTGACTGACTTGACTATCAGAAACAGCAATCGTCAAGATTTTATAATCACTTATAATATCTCTTTCAATCGCCTCTTTAAATGTCATTGTGTAGAATGAAGTTCCATAAATATTTTTATCTTTCATGGAAACAACTTCATCATCAGATCCTCTTAAAAATCTCTCTGTTGCTGTCATGAATAATCTTTTTTTGATTTTTATTTTTTCATCAAATAAAAGAGTAGAAAATTTTTTCTTCTTTACTCCAACTGTCTTATGAGCTTCATCCAAAATAGCTAAATCAAAATTAGCTTTTGCATTTGTTGACGCTGAAGCTAATTTAGGACTACTTTGGTAGGTAACAAAAATAATTTTTGGATTGCTAGATCTTTTCTTAATAAATTTAGTAATTTTTTCGAGGTTGGTAGTAGTTGGAATTCCAAGATCGTAAACATCTGAATCAAATTCATCAATATCGACCTCACCTGTTGATTTATCACTACAAACACAAAGCCATTCCGGAATAATTCCATGAGCCATGTATTCTTTAGTCCAGTCATTAAGACTCTGTTTGATTAAAGCTAAACTTGGAACAGCAACAATAATTTTTTTTGACTTTAGTGACTGTGCTATCCAAAAAGCTGATAAACTTTTACCGGTCGCACAGGGCATTATTAATTTACCTCTATTGTTTTTATTTTTTACAAAGTAGTCACTTGCTGCACTTATAACTTCTATTTGATGTTTCCTTTTTTTTCTTTTTTTAAGTTTGATTGGTTTTTGCTGACAAAAATTTCTAATGTTACCCCACTCATTATCAGAAATTTTTTTCCATCTACCTGATCCTAATTCAGTAATATTTCCAAGTAACTTTTTATTTCTAATTGGTTTTGTTGATGTATGTGAAATAATCCCAAGGCTAATATTCTTACTCTTACTAAAACTTAAGGTAGAGAATGATGTAAGATCTGAATATCTTAAAGTTTGATTGGGTGACTTAAATTTACTTTGAACTGACCAATATTCGTTATTTTTTGTTGCTGCTATAAGATCTATTCCAAAATCTTTTGATGGAAGTGCAAGTTTATCAAGAACTTTCTTAGGCACATCATCATATAACCAAACTTCTTTTAAAATTGATTTGTATTCAGGCATTGTTAAGAGATATGCCTGAGTTAATCTTTCAAATACATCTCCCTTAAATTTTTCAGAATATTCTTTATTTGTGCATAAATCGTCATATAGGCATTTCCATGAGTCGCTGCTTGAAATTAATCTATCTATTATTTTTAAGTTCATAATTTTTTAATATACCATTTGTGGATTTTTATATTCTTGGTGATGGTTTGTCTGAACATCTATCAAGAAATTCGTTTACGTCACTTTGATGTAAATTCCATCTTTGTTTTATATAGTCGCATGTATCACAACCCTTGGATGGATCAGGCAAGCTATCACTCATCAAAATATCTCGTGCTTTTTTGATTTGATTTTCTACCCAGATATCTGAACAATTAAGCTTTACTAGGTGGGTATCAAATTTTAGTTCGTTGTTAAACATATCCTCATTTTTTCTTCCATTGAAATAAAGTAAATATGCCTCATCAGCAACATCGTACCCAAATTTTCTAAAGACCCATTGATACATTTCTAGTTGCCTTTGATAAGCTTTTGGATAATCGTATCTTTCAAAAGTATCATGCCAATCAAATTTATTTTTGGAAGTTGCTTTAACGTCAGCAACTATTAGTTCTTCAGATTTTTTTTGCCAAAGGTCATCTACTGCTCCCCCAAAAATATATCCCTCCTCTTCATTACGATAATATGCACCTTTGAAATTATTTCTCCAATCATTTATCTTGATATGCTTAAAAGGTACAGCATCTATCCCGTTTTCTTCGAAAATAGGATGTGGTTTTTGTATTTCTCTGTAGTGATCAAATTCATTTTTAACTAAATTATCAACTGCCATATTTAGAGTAAATGGAAAACTACTCAAATTTATCTTATGTTTATAATGCAGCCAGTAGCATCTTGGACATTGAATTGATTTTTCAACTGCAAATCGACTTAATTTTATTAAACTCATTTAATTAATGGATTTCCTTAGTTATTAATAAATCTTCACCAATTAAGAAATCAGATCTATTTTTTAAATTCTGCTCATTCATATGAACAGCCATTGCTGTTTGACAAATTATTAAAAAAGCTCTGTCAAAGTTTTCACGCTGAAATATTTCTTCCTCGGCATAAAGTAAAACAGCCATAGAAACAGCTGCATAGTCATAACCCTGTTCATCACAAAGAACTGAAAAAAATTGATTAAAGCAATTTTCAACTTTTTGCCTTATTTCTTTAGATTCTTTTATCTGTTTTTTAGATGGTTCTTTTGTATTTTCCATAAATATTAAGTTGCTTTTTTATTAAATCTGGGAATAGGAGTAATATGAATAGATAAATTAATATCTCCCAGATTTAATAAATAAGCATTTCCTCCCGGTTTTACCCTGAAAAGACTTTTACATTATAAAAGTCGTTGTTAATTTAAAAGTAATTTTTTACTTCAGTATTATCTAATATATGTATTCTGAAGTATATTTCAAGTAGATTATGTCAAAAAGTACAATTTTTTGCTTCAGTATGTTGATTTTTACACCAAAAGTATTAAAATCTAACCATGTCAGATGAATTTATAACTAAATCTATAAAAAAAATAAGCTCAGCACCGAATTGGGGTCATGAAGCTGAAATTGCATTTCCTGGAAAAGATATTGATGATTTTGGAGTATCAAAAGAAAAAATTAATATTTTGTTTGATACTATTTCAGCAAAAGTTAAATATAACCATAGTCTTTCTTTTTCAAGACATGGCTCTTTACTAAGTGTAAATCAAAAGACACGTTGGACATTAGATATATTATCTTCTTTGATACAAGTCGATGAAGGTTTAAGAAAGTCGCCGCCTAGAATTATTGAAGATCTTTTACAAATATTTCTAGATCAAAGTTTTTTTCCTAATGTTTTGACAAGTAATATTTCTGACGGAAAAAGAAGAACTTTATCAAGCCAGCTTTTGAAAAAAAACTCAGAAAGCTTTGATCTTTTTCATAGCATTAGAAAACTTATGATTCCATGTTGTGTAGTTCAGAGTTCTGAAAATAATTATGAGATTAGAGACTTATTTTTACCAGAAATCGCCTGGCATCCTATAAAGTTAATTAGAGAGATTTTCTTATCAGCTTTGAGACCAGATTATTTAAATGAAATGAGTGATAGTTCAATTGGTCCAGAACATTTTAATCTTATCCCTAATTTCAATCCTGAGATGAAATTAGCAAATTTAGAAATTGACTTTACGGAACTTGTAATTAATGCTTGTAAAAAAATGGATAGCTTATTAGATAATAAAGCTTTAAGTGAAATGCAAAACTTCAAAAAATCTATTAATCCTAATGAAGGAGATCCTGAATCAAGGGGTGTATATAAAATTCGAAGTGAATCCTTGAAAAGGGAGCAACGTGAGATGGAAAAAATGGAATATCCTAAATCTGGATTTGATAATGAAAATGCTGAAAAACAAAAAAGATATGGTGCAATCAATAATTCTAGAAGAATTCATTTATCAAAAAGAAAGGTTATAAATGATCTATCATACTTCGATCAAATCACACCCGCTGAAGTTTTAAATATCTCACTACGTTTTAGAATTCTTCAACAAATTTCAAAAAAAGCTGGAGTATTTCAAAAATTTAAACTCAAAAATGTTGATAATGAGATTAAGAAAAATAATCTAAAAAGTAAAAAAACTCTAGATGAGTTAGAGAAACAATCTGATCATAATACAAAAACTCTTGCTGATTTGCAGAAGCAGCTTGCAGATTTATTGGAAAAAGAAAATATATCTAATAAATAGAATAAATTTTTTTAAGTTAGTGAAGCTACCTAATCGTAATGGATAAAATATTACAGCATATCAGTTATTTATAGAATTTAAAGCATAACCATAAATCTCTGAAATTTGATTTATAATTTTATCTTTTGGAGTTCCTGCGCCATGTCCTGCTCTATCTTCAATCCGAATTAATATCGGATTTTCGCAGCCTTGATATTCTTGAAGTTTAGCTGCAAATTTATATGAATGTGATGGAACAACTCGATCATCGCGACTTGCTGTTGTTACCAATGTAGTTGGATAACATTTATCTTTTTCTATGTTATGAAGTGGGCTATAAGCTAAAAGATTTTCGAACTCATCTTTTTTATCTACAGATCCATAGTCACTTTCCCATGCCCAACCAATTGTAAATTTACTAAATCTCAACATATCCAAAACTCCAACTTGTGGAATAGCAACTTTGAATAGATCTGGATTTTGTAACATGGTAGCTGCAACAAGAAGTCCTCCATTTGAACCGCCAATGATTGCAGTAGTTTTTTCAGAGCCAATATTATTTTCATGAAGAAATTTTGCAGCAAATGCAAAATCATCAAAAACATTTTGTTTGTTTAATAACATTCCAGCTTTATGCCATTCACTGCCATATTCCCCGCCGCCTCTTAAATTTGCTACAGCATATACTCCCCCTAAATTTTTCCAAGCAGCATGAGTTTTTCTAAAACCTGGTAAAAGAGAAATATTAAAACCTCCATATCCATATAGCATCAAAGGTGTATCTTGATTTATGTTTAGGCCTTTTTTGTAGCTAATATGTATAGGAATTTTTGTTCCATCTTTTGAAGGATAGAATTTTAATTCTGAAACATAATCTTCTGACTCATATCCAACAATTTCTTCTTTCCAAAAAAGTTTTACATCTAATGAATCCAAATTAATTTCATATATCTCTCTTGGAGTAACATAATTTGAAACTGAAAAATAAGTTTTAGTGTCATCGATCTCTCCACCAAATCCACCAATGGTTCCATCTTTTGGCAACTCAAGATCTTGAACAAAATTTCCTGACAGATCAAAAATTTTTATACTAGAAAAAGTATCGACTAAATAATTTATAACAAATGAATTATTTACAATATTGACAGACCTAATAGAGTTCTCTGATTCTTGTATAACATCATTCCATACAAAGGAGTTGTTTTTTATTTCTAAATTAACAATTTTCCCTTTTGGAGCACCTTCTGTAGTATAAAACCATAAAATACCCTCTTTACTGTCTATAAAGCTATAAGCTCCAATCAATTCATCAATTAAAGGAATGAATTTTTCACCAGTATTTAGCTGTATATATAGCCTATTTCTTTCATCTGTTCCTTCAGATATAGATAATATCTTAATATTAGTGTCTTCAATTACATTTATGCCCCAACCCCATCTTGGTTGATCTGGATTTTCATATACAACATAGTCTTCAGATTGATCTGTACCAATTTTATGAAACATTAATTTTGGCGACTCATTTACCTCCTTTAGAAGTTCTCCCTTTGGCTCATCATATTTTTGATAGAAAAATCCTGAATCATCGTTCTCCCACGAAGCACCGGAAAATTTAGCCCATTTAATTTCGTCTTCAAGCACTTCACCAGTTTCAATATCTAATACCTTCCAAACTCTCCAATCTGATCCTCCATCAGAAATTGAAAAAGCAATCATATTGGCTGAATTATTTACACTTGTGCCACCTAAAGATATGGTCCCATCATCTGAAAAAGTATTTGGATCAATCAAAACACGCTCATCGCACTTATCACAATCCTTGATCATCAATTTACTCTGTTGGAAAGATCCATCATTGAAATAGTAAAAAGTCTTGTCTTCAATCTTGTATGGGATAGAAATAGATTCATTCTCCCAAATTTGTTCAAGATAATTTGCTATATCTTTTTTGTACTTATTTTTACTGATAAATGCTTTAGTAAATTTATTTTGTCTCTTGACCCAATCAAGAGAATCATTGCTGGTGAAATCTTCAAGCCACCTGTATGAATCATTGATTTCATAGCCATGAATATTTTCAGTAAACTCAATTTTTTTTGCTTCAGGATAATTCATTTCTTCGACCTGATTGGAGCAAGACATTAATACAACTAAAATAGATAAATTAAAGTATTTTTTATACATAAAAAACATATTACTTTACAATTACCTTATGGAGCAATTTAATAATTCTTGGCAATACGCTTTTAACAATTGGAAATTTTTCTTAGCCTTGGCGATGCCAGTGATTGCTATTGAAACTTTAACAGGTTATTTGGTGGTTCCTCTTGGGGAAATGACACAACCTGAAGATATTATTGGCTTTTTTGAAACAAATTCATTGGTGATTTCATTGGTTGGAATAGTTGGTGTAATAATTCAAATATCGTTTATGGGAGGAATGTGGGTCGGATTTATGTCTATAGATTCTGGTAAGGATATTAATCCTATTAATGCTCTTCAAGCCGGGTTATCAAAATTTTTTCCATTATTTGGTGCCTATTTTATTGTGACTATAGCCGCAGCTTTTGGATTCTTATTATTAATACTTCCTGGTATATATTTATTAGCAAGGTTCTCTCTAATAGTTGCTCAAATTATGTATGAAGATAATAAAGTTTTTGAATCCATCGGAGCATCTTGGGAAAAAACAGATGAATACGGATCAAAACTATTTATGTTTACGCTGATATTTGCTGGTTTAATTTTTACCTCTTCAATAATCTTAACTAGCGTGATTCCATCTGGAATCTTGCAATTATTTATATTAGCTGTTGTTGAATATATTTTTGTCGTCCCATTAGGATATATTTATTTTACTCTCTATAAATCACTTAAAGTTAGTTAGACTAATTGTCGAAATCATAATTCAAAGGTAGAATGCACTTTCCTAATAGGGCCTGTAGCTCAGTTTTGGTTAGAGCGTTCGACTGATAATCGAGAGGTCGGAAGTTCGAGTCTTCCCAGGCCCACCAAATTCTTAAACAGTTCTGTTAAAATAAATTATGGAAAAATTACTGGAGGGTTTCCTTAATCTGAACAAGATATGGTTCGGCCTTATTTTTATTGGCAGTGTACTAAATGCAATTACTAAAGAGATTAGTTTCTTTACTGGGGTGCCTTATCTTACTCTCGTATGTTTTTTTATTGGTTTTATAGTTGGGCTATTAGCACATATAAGAGGTAAATGGCTTTGGGTATAGAAATTAATAGTGCTGTACCTGAAGAGTTTTCATTTGAAAAAGAAAAAGCTGTTGCCAAAAAATATGCTCAAAGATTTCAATGGGAAATGATTCTAATTGGCATTGGTCAAGCCTGTATATGGTTAAGTTTATGGCCATTGGTTATGTATGAAATCATGCCCTTATGGGTAGGATTTATAATTGCTAGCATCTGTGCGTGTATGGCCTACTTGCCATCACATGAAGCCCAGCATGGAAACTACTCAAGGGGCAATCCTAAAAAAAGATGGTTGGATTCTTTTGTTGGTAACTTGACTCTTGTAACATTAATTTATCCCTATGAAATATTAAGAGTTACTCATATGAAGCATCATGCATATACTAATCATGATGATAAAGATCCTGATTTTTTAACTTCAAATGCTAAATCTATTGTAGAACTTATTTTGGTATCTCTTAATGGAGCATCAACAGAATATGAAAAAGCTAAAGAAATATATTCTAATGATGTAGCTTTTCAAAAAGGCTTTGAAAAGGGTATTAAGGTTGGATTGGCATATAGGACAATATTAATGATGCTAGTTTTCGTGTTTCCACTTCAAACATTGTTTTTATGGTGGCTACCAGCAAAAATTGGCACTATATATACGCAAATATTTTTTTCATACTATCCACATATTGGTACAGAAGTTGGAAGATATAAAGATACGAGATTTTGGCAACATTGGATGCCAAGATATCTTAATCACTCAATGCAATTACATTTTGTGCACCACCTTCATCCTAACATTGGTCATTATGATGAGCCAAAAGCAATTGAAGAACTAAAACCATTTTTAATTGCTCGAGAAGTACCTGGTGCAGAAGAAATTCCAGATAGGGTTACTTATAATCCTTTAGTAAAAATTTAAAACTTCTTAACTTATTTCTAATAATTCTATTTCAAATATTAGAATTGAGTTAGATGGAATGCCTGGTCTACCATCCTCTCCGTATGCCATAGTGGGATCAATATAGACCATCCATTTGTCTCCCTTTCTCATTAAAGATATTGTCTTTTGACAACCTATGATTAATTTTGATAATTCTATTTCTAATGGCTCCTTATCAAGAGAGCTCCAAAACACTTCTCCATTTGTGAGAGTGCCATGAAAATGAGCGGTTATGGTTTGATTTAATTCTGGATTTGGTCCACTTGCATCACCTTGATTAATAACTGAATACTGAAGCCCTGGTTTGATTTCAACAACCTCAACATTTTTTTTATTATCAATAAAGAATTGCATATTTCCAATTTGCTGCACATTTGGACTATCTTGGACGCATGAAAATAATATAAATAAACTAAGGAAGGTTATAAGATTTTTCATAGCTAAACTTTTATTTTGAGGAACTTTCTTTTGCCAACTTGGTAGATGTTTTCAGTACCTTTTGAAATTTCTAATTTTGAATCTTCAATCTTTTCTGAATTAATCTTAATTCCGCCTTGTTTAATTAATCTATTCCCCTCAGAAACACTTTTAATCATGTTTGCATCTTTTAAAAGGTTAACCAACAGGATTGTATCCTTTTCAATTGTAACTTCCATTAATTCAATTTCATCTGGCATATTTCCTTTTTGAAATCTGTTTAAGAAAGCCTCTTTACATTTCTTTCCATCTCCATCTTCATGAAATCTATCTACTAACTCTTCTGCTAAAACAAATTTAATATCACGTGGATTTTTTCCAGAACTCATTTCCTCTTTTAATTTGGTAATCTCTTCTTCTGATATAAAACTCAATAATTCAAACCATCTCCACATTAGCTCATCAGAAATAGACATAATTTTCCCAAACATTTCATTTGGCTCTTCATTTATACCGATAAAATTATCTAATGACTTGGACATCTTTTTAACGCCATCAAGACCTTCTAAAATCGGCACAGTGATGACAACTTGCGGCTCTTGATCATAGTCTCTTTGAAGCTCTCTACCAACCAACAAATTAAATTTTTGGTCAGTGCCTCCACACTCAACATCTGCTTCAAGAGCTACAGAATCGTAGCCTTGAACCAAGGGATACAAAAATTCGTGAATAGCTATACTCTTATTTGTGGTAAACCTTTTATTAAAATCATCTCTTTCTAACATTCTTGCAACATTATATTTAGAAGCTAATTTTATTAAGCCGTCAGCTCCAAGCTCATCGCACCATTCTGAATTAAATCTTACCTCAGTTAATTCTTTTTTAAGAATTTTGAAAACTTGTTTTTCATATGTTTTAGCATTTTCAACCAAATCTTTTGCATCAAGTGTTGGTCTTGTTTTATTAGTTCCTGAGGGGTCTCCAATTCGTCCTGTAAAATCCCCTATTAGAAATATTACTTTATGGCCTAGTTCTTGGAAGTGCCTTAATTTGTTGAGTAAAACTGTGTGTCCTAAATGAAGATCTGGTGCAGTTGGATCAAATCCAGCTTTAACAATTAACTGCTTACCAGAATCTAACTTTTTTTTAAGATCAGATTCAGTAAGAATCTCGTCCGAGCCCCTTTTAATAAGCTTTAATGAATCGTTCATATTACTATCATAGTATTTTTAGATGATTATTAGAATCACAAAGTTGCTACTTACAACTTTAAGATTAAAATAATGGCTATGCTCAAAGTTAAAAATAAATTTGTTTGTGAAAACGAACTATTATCAAGCTTATCAAATGAAACACGATTTCTTAGTAATGAAAGAATATCTCGGAATGCTGAAGAGATAATTAACCTCTGTAGAAAAAACAAAACTGATCGAACTAAACTTGATGCTTTTTTAAATGAATATGGATTAGATAATAACGAAGGTGTTGCCTTAATGTGTCTGGCTGAATCTGTGTTACGAATTCCGGATAAAAAAACTAGAGATTTAATTATTTCTGAAAAACTCTCTGAAGGTAAATGGATCGATCATCTTAATAAAGCCGATAGCATTTTTGTTAATGCATCAACATGGGGATTATTGTTGGCAGGTAAAGTTGTTAATACTCCAACAAAGTGGTCTGACAACCCTAATAATTTTATATCAGAGTTGATATCAAGATCAGGGGAAATGCCAATAAGAAATGCAGTTCTTGCAGCAATGCAAATTTTAAGTCATGAATTTGTAATAGGTAAAAATTTTAAGGAAATTAAAAAACTTAAAAGCCTTAAAGAAGAAGTTCATTCCTTCGATATGCTTGGTGAGGCAGCAAGAACTCCATTACAGGCTAAGAATTATTTTGATTCATATTTAAATGCAATAGATGAGGTTGGAAAAATTAATTCAAATAAGAACTTATCTAATGGGGTTTCAATAAAAATCTCAGCACTACATCCAAGATATGAGATGAGAAAGATCGATGCAGTTGAATCAGAATTAATACCTAAATTAATTGAATTAGTTAATTATGCTCACTCACAGAATGTTGAGATAACAATTGATGCTGAAGAACAGGATAGGCTTTCATTAAGTCTACATATAATTGAAAAAATTGCTTTTGAAAAAAAAATTAAAGATTGGCCTGGATTTGGCATTGCTCTTCAGGCATATGGAAAGAGGTCATTTGATGTAATAAATTGGTTAAATGATCATTTGAAAAAAAGAGCTGGTATGCATTTACGTCTTGTTAAAGGAGCTTATTGGGATTATGAGATTAAACATGCTCAAGTATCTGGGTATGAAGGTTATCCAGTTTTTTCAAAGAAGTCCTTAACAGATATAGCTTATCTCGCATGTGCTAAAGAAATACTAAAGAATAAAAACATTTTTCCAAAATTTGCTACTCATAATGCACATACTATTTCTTCAATTCATCATTTGGGTGAGGGTTGTGACTATGAATTTCAAAGGCTATATGGAATGGGAGAATTATTATACAAAAGTGCGTCGGAGGTATTTGATTTAAAAGATAAACCTTCTGTTTATTCTCCAATTGGAGACTATAAAGATTTACTGCCATATTTAGTAAGAAGGTTGCTAGAAAATGGAGCAAATAGCTCATTCATAAATAGATTGTTAGATGCGGAGACAGATCCTAAATGGTTATCTGAGAATCCATATAAAAGAATTAAAAGTGAAACAAAAGACATTCCTTTACCAAAAAATATATATACAAGTAGGCCTAACTCATCAGGAATAGATATTACTGAAAAACAAAATTTAGAAGTGCTTAAAGAGAATTTAAAAGTCTATGAGACAAAAATAGTAAATGCTGTTTCGCTTTATGAGGGCAGAAAAGATTCAAAAAAAACAAGCGAAGAAGTATTTTCAATTTCTTCTGGACATCACATTGGCAATGTTGTCTTCGATGAGCAAGCACAATTAAAAAAATGTCTTGAGAAAAAAAGTTCAAATGAATGGTCTAATACTCAAACTGAGCAAAGATCAAAAATTCTAAATAAGATTGCAAATGACATTGAAAAAAATCCTCACGAACTAATTTATTACTTAATCAATGAGGCAGGCAAAACTATCCAAAATGCAATTGATGAGATTAGAGAAGGAGTGGATTTCTTAAGGTACTATTCTAATCAAATTTTAAGTCTTTCTAAAAAAGTTGAACTTAGCGGGCCGACAGGTGAAGAGAATATCATTTCATACAGTCCTAAGGGTAGATTCTTGTGTATCAGTCCCTGGAACTTTCCTGTTGCTATTTTAATTGGTCAAATTTCTGCTGCTTTGGCTTCTGGAAATAATGTCATGATTAAACCATCTGAACATACTTCTATTTTGGGTTATCTTGTTACTAAAAGATTTCATGAAGCTGGGGTTCCAGTTAATACACTAGAATTAATTTTAGGTGATGGTATTTATGGAGAAATGTTAACTAAAATCAATCCACTTCATGGAGTTGCTTTTACAGGCTCACTTCCTACAGCAAAAAAAATTCAGTCTAATCTTTTAGAAAATCAAAATCAGATCATTCCTTTGATTGCTGAAACAGGTGGCATTAACGCGATGGTTGTTGATTCAAGCGCCTTGCTTGAGCAAGTTACCGATGATGTTATTAGGTCTGCATTTGATAGTGCTGGCCAAAGATGCTCTGCATTAAGAGTTCTTTGTATTCAAGAGGAGATATATGAAGATCTTATTGAAATGCTTAAAGGCAATATAGAAACTCAAACAATTGGTGATCCAAATAATTTTGATATTGATATCGGTCCAATTATTAATAAAAAATCTTTAAGCAAGCTCAATGATTATATTTCTAATTGTTCTGAAAAAGGTATGGAAATTTTTCAATCAGATAATCATAAATCTGCAAACCATATAGGACCTACAATAATAAAAATTAATAAGATTTCAGATATTCAAAATGAACAATTTGGACCTATCCTTCATGTTATGAAATATGAATCAAGTAAGATCGATGAACTGATCGAACAAGTTAACAATAGTGGTTACGGACTGACTATGGGCATCCATACGAGAATAGAATCAAGAGCTGATTATTTTGGGGCTAATTCTAAAGTCGGAAACATTTATATTAATAGAGATATGGTTGGAGCTGTAGTTGGCTCTCAACCATTTGGGGGTGTTGGTCTTTCTGGGAGTGGTTTTAAGGCTGGTGGCCCTAATTATTTGCTTCAATTTCTTAATGAAAAAGTTATATCAAAAAATTCTGTGGCATTTGGAGGAAATACTGAACTGCTTAATCTTCAAGAAGATCTATGATTGGATTTAAGAAACCTCCAATAAAATTAATTGTTAGTGTTTTTCTAATATCTTTCGTAGCAATTTTTTTAATATATATAGATCTTGAAAACAATAAACCTCTTCCTATTGAGGAAATGACATTCTCAGAAGATCTGAGTGAAATGCCATCATCTGTTGAAAATAAAAGAATACATGAGGTTAGTAAAGGTGAGAGTCTTTCAGTTATATTTGAAGACAAAAGTGTTCCGCTTAACACCGCGTATAAAATTTTTAACTTTGATGAAAATGATCTTCTTTCAAGCATAATGCCTGGCGACAAAATGCAATTTAGTTATATTGGGGATGAACTCATCAGCATCGAAATAATAAAAGATGAAATAAATTCAATCCTTATCAAGACTAAGGATGAAATCTCAATAAAAAAAGTTGAAAAAAAATCTCAAATTATTAAATCTATTAATAAAGGTGTTATAACAAATTCATTCTTCAAGAATGCAAGTCAGATAGGTATACCAGATAGCATTATTATGGATTTTGCATATATTTTTGGATGGGATGTGGACTTTGTGTTTGATGTAAGAAAAGGAGATGCTTTTTCAGTTATATATGAAACTGACTATTCAGAAGGTGAAAAGGTTTCAAGTGGAGATATTATTTTTGCTGAATTTATTAATAAGAATAATCGCTATATTGCTCAGCGATTTTTTGATGATGTTCAGGGTAAACAATATTTTAATGAAAATGGTGATAACGTAAAAAAAGCTTTTCTAAGAGCGCCACTTGATTTTGCATATATCAGCTCACATTTTAATCCAAATAGAATGCATCCTATTTTACATAAAATAAAAGCTCATAATGGTGTTGATTATGCCGCCAAAAGAAATACCCCTATTATGGCATCAGGAGATGGTGTTATTTCTTTTGTGGGAAGACAAAGCGGTTATGGGAGAACTATCGAAATCAAACATGGTGGCAATATTAAGACCCTTTATGCGCATTTAGAAAAGTTTAATAAATCACTTAAAGTTGGAAGTAAGGTGAAACAAGGAAATATAATTGGGTATGTTGGAGATTCTGGGCAAGCAACAGGAACTCATCTTCATTTTGAGTTTTGGCAAGGACAAATAAGAACTGACCCAATTAAAGTTGAATTACCATCAGCAAAACCTATTAACAAAAATCAATTTCCCGAATTTAAAAGCTTATTGAATGATAATCTTGATATGCTTAGTAAATATAGCTCTATCGAATATGAATAACTATTTTATTGGCCTTATGACTGGCACCAGTGCTGATGCTCTTGATGGTTGTATAGTTTCATTTGATGGGGAGTTTAAATTAATTCAGACACAAAGTCTTGAGCTTGATAATTCTTACAAAAAAGACTACGAGTGGTCCATAAAGAATGGCTATAAAACGATAGAGGAATCAAAAACACTAGCTGAACTTGAAAAAATTCTTAACAAGAAAAGTGTTGAGCTAGTTAATAACTTAATCAAAAAGGCTAACTTAAATATTTCTGATATATCTTATGTGGGTTTTTCTGGGCAAACAGTCTTTCATACAAATAATAAAAGTTACCAAATTGGTGATCCAAGATTTCTAGCCAATGAATCAAGAATAAACGTTATTTCTGATTTTAGGAACCATGATATAAAAAATGGAGGGATAGGAGCTCCATTAATACCAGCATTTCATAAGTATTTATATTCTGAAAATGACAAAAAAAAATTAGTATTTAATATTGGCGGAATAGCTAATGGGACTTTTTTAAAAAATGGAGAAATATCTTTAGCTAGTGATGTTGGGCCTGGAAATTGTCTTTTAGATCTTGTCTCTAAAGAAAAATTTAACACTTCTTTTGATAATAATGGAGATGAAGCATCAAAGGGAAAAATTAATCTTGAACTATTAGATCAACTCTTAAGTGGGTCTAATCAGATGCAATATCCTCGAGCTGATGATAAAAAAGACTATTATAAAATCTTTAATAATTCGTTTTTAGAAATAAATAAAAATTCCTTGTTAAGGACTTTGTCTGAGTTTACCGCTGAAAAAATTAAAGATTTTTATGACTTCTGTGATGAGCCTGATGAGGTTATTTTCCATGGAGGTGGAACTAAAAATTTATTTTTAATGAACTTAATTGAAAGTAAATTAAATACTTCCATAAAAACAACAGATAATGAAATTCCTTCTAAATATGTTGAGGCAGCAGGATTTGCTTATTTGGCGTATTTAAAAAAGGGTGAAATATTCGAAATCAAGTAGTAAAAGATTCTCCACAACCACAAGTTGTTTTAGCATTAGGATTGTTGATAACAAATTTTGATCCTGATAAATTTTCAACAAAATCTAATGTTGATCCATACAAATATGGATATGACATAGAGTCGAGTAAAACAGAAAAGTTTCCAAACTCAATCACGTCGTCATCAAATGCAACTTCTGAGTCAAATTTAAAGCCATATTGGAATCCAGAACACCCGCCTCCGGTTACATAAACTCTAAATCTTGAACCAAGTTCGCTGTTTGCATTCATCACATTGTTGATTCTTGCTGAGGCGCTATCAGTCAAAGTAATAGAATTAGTTTCTAAATTTTGCATTGCGGATAATTATAAATATAAATTACAGTATAAAATATACTTATGCCTAAAAACTTTTTTTTCAAGATATCTAATTTTACTATTTAATAAATGAAAAAATCTTTATTAACTTATTCAACTGTTGACGGTCAAACGGAACTAATCTGTAGAAAAATTGCTGGTTACTATAATGTTGAGGATATCGATATACTCCCTATTTCACCGTCAATAAATCTTAATAACTATAAGGCGGTTGTTATTGGAGCTAGTATTCGGTATGGGAAATATAGAAATGAGATATATGACTTTATTGAAAGTAACTTAGATTCATTAAATAAGCTTGATAACGCATTCTTCTCAGTGAATGTGGTAGCTAGAAAGCCAGAAAAATCAACTCCTAAAACCAACCCATATGTAATAAAGTTCTTAAACAAAATTGACTGGAAACCAAAAATTATTGGTGTGTTTGCAGGAAAAATTGATTATCCAAAATATAAACTAATTGATAAATATGCAATTAAATTTATTATGTGGATTACAAAAGGTCCCACAGATACATCAAAGACATATGAATTTACTGATTGGAAAGCTGTTGAAGATTTTGCAACTAATTTAGACTTATGAATAAAATAAAAAAATCCATAGAATTATTTAAAGAAGCAAAATTACACATGCCTGGAGGAGTTAACTCACCAGTAAGAGCGTTTAAAAACATAAATGGTAATCCTATTTTTTTTAAAAAGGCAAAAGGTGCTTATCTGTTTGATGCAGATAATAATAAATATATCGACTACATTGGATCTTGGGGTCCTATGATAATGGGGCACTCTCATCCGGAAATATTAAAAGCTATTTCAAAGCAACTTCAACTTGGAACAAGTTATGGAGCTCCTACTAGTATAGAGTCAGATACAGCAAAACTGATTAAAAAGTGTGTCCCTTCTATACAAAAGATAAGGATGGTTAATTCTGGGACAGAGGCGACCATGAGCGCAATCAGACTTGCACGGGGCTTCACCAAAAGAGATAAGATTATTAAGTTTGATGGATGCTATCACGGCCATGTTGACTCGTTACTTATCAAAGCAGGTTCGGGTGTTAGCACATTTGGCCTTCCAGACTCTCCTGGTATACCAAATGAGCTAGCTAAGAAAACATTGAGTTGTGAATTTAATAATGAAGATGAATTTATTAAAATCTTTGATAAAGTCAAAGATGATTTAGCAGCAGTCATTGTGGAGCCTATTGCAGGGAATATGGGATTTATTCCTGGCAATCTATCTTTCTTGAAATTATTGAGAAAGAAGACCTCAGAAAATAAATCATTACTGATATTTGATGAAGTTATGACTGGATTCAGGGTGTCTCTTGGTGGAGCTCAAGAAATATATAAGATTAAGCCTGATTTAACTACACTGGGCAAGGTTATAGGCGGCGGTCTTCCTGTTGGAGCTTTTGGTGGTAAGAAAAAAATAATGGATTATCTAGCTCCTAATGGTCCTGTCTATCAGGCGGGAACTTTGTCTGGAAATCCTCTTGCTATGGCTGCTGGATCTGCATTAATAAAATTACTAATTAAAACTAATCCTTATTCCAAATTAGAAAATAATGCGACAAACCTTCTTATGGGCATGAAAGAATTATTTAGAAAAAAAGATATTCCATTTTCAACCAATCAAATTGGAGGAATGTTTGGATTTTTCTTTTCAGAGGACTTACCAAAAAATCTTCAAGATGTTACAAATACAAATAATGAACAATTTAAAAATTTTTTAAACGGTTGCATTAATCAAGGAATCTATTTTGCTCCATCAAAGTTTGAGGCGGGATTCATTTCATCAATGCATACTACTACTGAAATTAATAATACAATTAGTAAAGTAAAACAAATATTAAATAAGGGAATATAAAATGAAATACGACATAAGTGCTCTTGGAAATGCTTTGGTAGATACACAATACATGGTTGACCATGAATTTTTAAATGACATTGGGCTTGAGGCAGACTCAATGACGCTTGCTTCAGCAGAAGAGCATGGGCCAATAATTAAGAAGCTTGAAGAGATGGGAGTTGATTCTGTGTCTGATTGTGGTGGATCAGCTACAAACTCTTTAGTTGCAGCTGCAAACTATGGCTCAAATTGTCATCATGTTTGCAGAGTTGCTGCTGATGATGATGGCAAAAAATATTTAGATAGTCTTCAGGTCGCAGGAGTTAAGCATATTGGTTTTAGTAAAGAAGATTCTGACTTGCCAACTGGGAAATGCTTAATATTTGTAACTCCAGATGCAAAAAGAACAATGAGTAGTATGTTGGGTATAAGTGCATATCTCGGATCAAAAGACATTGACTATGATGCTGTTGATAATTCAAAGATCTTTTATATTGAGGGATATATGGTCACAAGTGATGAGAATTTTAATGCTGTAACTTCAGTCCTACAGCATATTAAAAGTGAAAATACCTTAAAAGCCCTTTCATTATCAGATGCTGGAATAGTTCACGGATTCAAAGATAAATTTAAAGAAATTGAGTCTTATGGAATTGACATGATATTTTGTAATGATGACGAAGCTATTGCGTTTGCCGACACAGAAAACTTAGATCAAGCTATTAACTTCTACAAAACTCAACCATATATGATTGCAATAACAAAAGGATCTGAAGGAAGCATTGTTATTAAAGATGGGGAGGAAATATTCTCACCAGCTGTTGAAATTACTCCATTGGACACTAACGGTGCCGGGGACATGTATGCTGGCTCATTCATGCATGCATACTTAAATGGATTTAATTTGTCTGAATGTGCAGAGTTTAGTAACTATGCTTCATCAAAAGTTGTTGAAACATTTGGACCTAGGTTAACTCCTGAAGGATACAAAGAAGTTTCAAATAAATTGAAAAAAAGCTAGCAAATCTCTTAAGTATCAGATACTCTCTTCCCCTGAAAATTTTTCATTAAACAAATGCCTGTAAAAAAAGCAATCAAAGCAAAAAAGAAACCAGTAAAAAAAGTTCAAGCTAATAAGTCCACCACAAAAAAAGTGGTAGCAAAAAAAATATCTAAACCAAAGAAAGTTGTAAAAACAAAATCTAGCAATACTATTGCTAACAACAAGTCTAAAATTGCTCCATACAAAACTAAGAAAAATGAAAAATATATGAGCGCAGCCATGAAAAGACATTTTATTGCTGTGCTTATGTTATGGAAAGAGCACCTTAAAGAAGAGATGCAAAAGACCTTTGATCATCTTAGAACAAAGGGTGAAACTTTTGCTGATCCTGTTGATAGAGCTTCACAAGAGGAAGAGTTCGCATTTGAACTCAGAACAAGAGATAGAGAAAGAAAACTCATTAATAAAATTGGGGTTTCGATTGAACAAATTAAACAAGATGATTATGGTTGGTGTGAATCTTGTGGGGATGAAATAGGTATAAAAAGATTAGAAGCAAGGCCAACTGCAACACATTGCATTCACTGCAAAACTCTAGATGAGATTAAAGAAAAGCAACTCAGCGGATAGTTCACAAATCCTTATCAAAGTAGATTTTGATTGATAATAAAAAAATTAATAAATTTTCGATCTCTATAATAAAAGATCTTCAAAAAAATAACTTTCAAGCATACCTGGTTGGTGGATGTGTTCGAGATCTTATGTGTGGACTAGAGCCTAAGGATTTTGATATTGCAACAGACGCTACTCCCGAACAAGTAAGAAAAATATTTAAAGCCTCCAGAATAATAGGAAGAAGATTCAAATTAGTACATGTCTTTAATAGATCAGAGCTTATTGAAGTTGCTACTTTTCGAGCAGGTGATGATTCTTCTAATAATAATAACTTAATTAAAGATACATCTGGAAAGATTATTAGAGACAATATCTGGGGTGATCTCGAACAAGATACTTACAGAAGAGATTTTACAGTTAATGCACTATATTACTGCCCTATTTCACAAAAAATTGTTGGGCATAAAGATGGCATGAAGCATATTCATGAAAAATCTATAGTCTCTATAGGGGATCCAGTAAAAAGGTTTTCAGAGGATCCTGTAAGAAGTTTAAGAGCTATAAGATTTAGCAACAAATTAAATTTTAAGATAGATAAAGATATAAAAGAAGCTATCTATGAAAAAGGTCACTTATTATCAGATATCTCAAATGCTAGACTTTTTGATGAATTTTGTAAGATATTCCTGAGTGGAATGGCTGAGAAAAATTTCAATAAGCTTAGCTCTTATGGTCTTAGCAAATATCTAATCAGCACTGATTCTGAAAGAAGTGAATTTACTACAAATCTAATAGTTGAATCATTAAGGAATACTGATAAAAGATTAATAAATGGTCAATCTATTACCCCAGGCTTTCTTATTGCTGCTTTGTTATGGCCAGGGTTGATTGAAAGATCGTTATCTAAGGGCGAAATAAATTTAAGAAAATTTTTTAGGTCAATGGATTATGTTTTGAGAAATCAACAAAAAATTACTGCTGTCCCAAGAAAATTCCAGAGTTACATAAAAGATATATGGGTTTTACAGCTTAAGCTTCATAGTAGAATTGGAAAACAACCATATAAAACTCTTAAACATCCAAGATTTAGGGCAGCATATGATCTTCTTTTGTTAAGAGAGAGGGCAACTAATAAGAAGCAAGATCTTGGAAAGTGGTGGACTGATTTTCAAAAAAATGATGAAAATATAAAAAAAGCGTTAATAAATGATTTGAAAGAAAAAAATATTCAAGAAACACCTAAAATATTTGGCTTCTCTGAAGAGTTAAGATAATCTATTAACTAGTAAATATAAATTTTAATGAAGCCAGCTTTAAACGAAATACCATTACCAAAGTATATTGCCATTGAAGGGCCTATTGGGGTAGGAAAAACCACACTAGCAAATAAGATAGCTGAAACATTTAATTATGATGCTTTCTTAGAACAACCAGCAGAAAACCCTTTTTTAAAAAACTTTTATAGGAATCCAAGTCAGTCAGCTCTTGCAACTCAGCTATTTTTTCTTTTTCAAAGAATGCAACAAATACAAGATTTAAAGCAGAGAAGCCTTTTTGAAAATGTTCGTGTTGCAGACTTTTTAATAGAAAAGGATAGATTGTTTGCAGAAGTAACACTTTCGAATGAAGAGATGAGCCTTTATGACAAAGTATATGAACATATTACTTTAGATGCTCCAAATCCTGATTTGGTGATATATCTTCAAGCTCCTATAGAAATATTAAAAGAAAGAATTACTAAAAGGGGTAATATTAATGAACAGTATTTAACATTGGACTACTTAGAAAGACTGAATGATGCTTATTCAAGATTTTTTTTAGATTATAAATCTGCACCTTTATTAATTATAAATGCTGCAGATATTAATCTTGAATCAAATGAGTCTGATTATGAGGCTCTTGTATCTATGATTATGTCTAATCCAAAAGGAAAGAATTTCGTTAATCCTCAGCCCTCAATTATTTAAAAAATTAGTTGTGTCACAAAATCTATATCCGCCTAAGACAACAAACCCATATATAGAAGATATTGAGCACTATCATAGGCTTTACAAAGAATCTCTAGAAAATCCTAAGGAATTTTTTAATAAGCTTGCAGATGAAAATATATCTTGGTTAAAAGATTTTGATGAAGTTCATAATGAAAGTTTTTCAAATACTAAATGGTTTGAGGGTGGTAAAACCAATGTAAGCTTTAATTGTATTGATAGACATCTAAAAAATAATGCAACCAAAACCGCTCTTATATGGGAAGGTGATGATCCATCTGATTCAAAAAAACTTTCATACCAAGAGCTTCATGATGAGGTTTGTAAATTTGCTAATGTTCTTAAAAAACTTGGGGTAGAGAAAGGCTCAAGAGTATGCATTTATATGCCTATGATTGTGGAGGCTGCATTTGCAATGCTTGCATGCACAAGAATTGGGGCAGTTCATTCTGTGGTTTTTGGTGGCTTCTCGCCAGAGTCACTCAAAGATAGAATTCTTGATGCTGATTGTAAACTTGTTATCACAGCTGACGAAGGTCTTAGAGGAGGAAAAAAAGTACCTCTTAAGTTAAATGTGGATGAGGCTCTTAATGAATGTCCTAATGTAAAAACCACTTTAGTTATAAAAAGAACTGGTGGAGATATATCCTGGAATAATGAAAGAGATATCTGGTATGAAGAAATCTCAAAAGGAATTGAATCTATATGTGAGCCTGAACCAATGGATTCGGAAGATCCCCTTTTTATTCTTTATACCTCTGGCTCAACAGGAAAACCCAAAGGAGTACTTCATACTACTGCTGGATATTTATTGGGTGCTCATATTAGT
The DNA here is from genome assembly GCA_902556105.1 of uncultured SAR86 cluster bacterium. GTDB lineage: Bacteria > Pseudomonadota > Gammaproteobacteria > Magnimaribacterales > D2472 > SAR86A. The sequence continues at coordinate 20,352 of CACDUZ010000001.1, read as the reverse complement.
TTTAAATATATATTTGGTATAAGACCTGAAGATAAATATTGGTGTACTGCGGATGTTGGTTGGATTACTGGTCACACATACATCCTGTATGGTCCCTTATCAAATGGAGCTACCACTTTAATGTTTGAAGGAGTGCCAACTTACCCGTCTGCTTCGAGATGCTGGGAGATATGCGATAAGTATAGAATAAATATTTTTTATACCGCCCCAACCGCAATTAGAGCACTTATGGCGCAAGGCGATGAGCCTGTTTTGAAAACTAAAAGGAGCTCTTTAAGAATCTTAGGCACTGTTGGTGAACCAATTAATCCTGAAGCATGGGATTGGTATTACAGTACTGTTGGTCAATCAAAATGTGAAATTATAGATACTTGGTGGCAAACTGAGACTGGCTCAGTCCTTATATCTCCAATCTCAGGAGTTACTCCAACAAAACCTGGATCAGCTACCCTTCCTTTCTTTGGTGTGAAACCGGCACTATACGATGAGCATGGCAAAATACTAGAAGGAGCAAATTCAGGAAACTTAGTTATGGAACAGTCTTGGCCAAGTCAAATTAGAAGTGTGTATGGTGATCATCAAAGAATGATAGATACCTATTTTAGTATGTATAAAGATATTTACTTTACTGGTGATGGAGCCAGAAGAGATGAGGATGGATATTATTGGATTACTGGAAGAGTTGATGATGTTTTAAATGTTTCAGGACATAGACTTGGGACTGCAGAGATAGAAAGTGCTCTTGTTCTTCACTCAAAAGTAGCTGAGGCTGCAGTAGTTGGATTTGATCATCCCATCAAGGGCCAAGGTATTTATGCTTTTGTTACTTTAATGATAGGAGAATCATTGTCTGATGAATTAAATAATGAATTGAAACAATTTGTTGCTAAAGAAATAGGCGCTATTGCAAAACCAGATCTAATACAAAATGCTCCTGGCCTACCGAAAACTAGATCTGGAAAAATAATGCGAAGGATTTTAAGAAAGATTGCCGAAGGTGATCTTTCTAATTTAGGCGATACAACAACTCTTGCGGATCCCTCGGTTGTGAAGTCCTTAATTAATAATAAAATAAGTTTATGAAAAAAATCCTAGCTCTATTACTTCTATTGAGTATTGTGGCTTGCAATACTAATCAAAATTATGACAAATCAATGCTTCCTGATGCAGATCCAGCAATATTAAGCAAAGTAAACTCCAGAGTTCTAATTACATGTATGCAATTACAGGTCCTTCGCCCTCCAATTCCAATTAATGCAGATCATAAGGTTCCAACTACTGAGGTCTATGATCAAAACGATTGTATTGAAGGAGAGATGGCATCAAAAGAAGGCCAAGAACAAAAAAACAAAAGAGATAAAAAAAATAGGTTCAAACTAGATATTGATTTAAAAAAAGATGATGAAATTATTATTGAAGATCAAGATGAAGAATAGTGATTTTTTTGATTTTTTATCTTCCCATCATCTTCTAGTTTAATTATATGGGCAAGTAGGCTCATTCTTGCAATAGGATGAAGCATTTCCGGAACATCGTTATATACCAGAGGCAGTAACTCATCCAAATTGGACTGCTTATTTTTCTCTATACACCTTAAAACTTTTGATTCTCTTGAGAGCCTATGTCTAATTATTGATTGAATAGTCTTAGATGGCTCTTGCATGAAGTTCCCATGGCCTGGCGCAAAGTAACTAATGTCATATTGTTCTAATAGTTTTAAAGAGTTTATATATTCTGTCATATTCCCATCGGGAGGAGCTATTACAACAGTTGAGCCATCCATAATATGATCACCAGTTAATAAGCATTTATACTTTTTTAAATAAAAACATAAATGATTAGATGCATGTCCAGGAGTATGAATAGTTTCGAGTGTGTATTCATCAGTTGAAATGATATCTCCATGATTTAAAACTGTATCTGGTTTAAAAGTTTCATCTTCCCACTTAGATTCTCTATCAACCAATCTTCCAAACATTGGAATATTCAATTCTTTAGAAATTGGTAATGCTGCAGGAGAATGATCTGTATGTGTATGAGTGACTAGAATTCTTTTTATATTACCCCTGCCTTCTTCCAAAATAGCTCCAATATGTTCAGAAATATTTGGTCCAGGATCTATTAACGTAATATCATCTTTACCAATTAAATAAGAGTTAGTTCCTTGACCTGTAAAAACTCCTCCATTAGGAGCGGTAATTTTCTTAATTAAATCATTCATTAATGGTCCTCATAGCCATCATCGCCAGGCAATAAACCAACCCAATTACCATTTTCTTTAAAAAACTTAGGCAATATTGGAGGAATATCTTTATTTGTTAGTCTTTTTTGGCTATCAAGCATATCTTTTGCAACTTCAAATTCTGAACAAGACTGAAGATTTTTTATAGTGGGCATAATCATCTGCATCTCACCCTTGAACGCCATTTCAACAGCTTTATTTGGATTAATCCATAAGCTCTGAGTAAGCTCTAAACCGTCATGCTCAACAATCTGTTTTTCTGGTAAATAAGCAATAAAAAATCTTGTATCAAATCTCCTTGATTCAATATTAGGAGTTATCCAATGTGATAGTGGTGCAATATTAGCAGTAGACAGAAGTAAGTCCTCCTTTATGCATATATCTAATAAATTTATCTCATTATTAACTAGTTTTTTTCTATAACTATCAAATTTAGATTTTTCATCATCTTCAAGATTTAGTTTCTCACCAGTTCTTTTAGTAGCCAAAAGAATGCCAACCTCTTCAAAACATTCCCTTATACATGCTATCCAGTAGCTTAATCCTCCGTTATCTAACCCAAGCAATTCAGATGCATTTTTATCATCTAGGGCATCAGAATAGTTTTCTAAATCTTTTAAGTGATCATCATCATCTATTTTTCCTCCAGGAAATACATAGAGATTTCCAAATGGAGGTTTCTTAGATCTCTTAACCATCAATACTTCCATTTCATCCTTGAGATCTCTTAAAACTAAAACGGTAGCTGCTGGAGTTAAATTATTATTCATAAATCTAATTGATATAGCTTAGAATACTGCTTATGAGAATTACTGACAATCTAAAAGAAGATATCTCAAATGCTCCAAGTTGGTTTCTTGATGCATTAAAGATTAAACCATCGGAATTAATAATAAAAAATGTAAGAGGTGATTTATCTTATTCTAGATGGAATTGTTTAAATGAAAATAAGAAGCTTTTAATTCTTATTCATGGAACTGGAGCTCATAAAAGATGGTGGTATCCAATAGCACCTCAGTTTATGCAGGACACTAATATTGTTGCTGTTGATCTTCCTGGTATGGGTGATTCCGGTTTTAGAGAAGAATACAGCATTAAAGATTTTGGTGAATGCATCATCTCAATTATTGAAAATGAAAAAATTAAAAATGGTATAGATAATGTTTCTATAGTGGGGCATTCTCTGGGTGGTCAAGTTGCTGCATACGTTGCGTCAGAACAAAAAGAATTAGTTAACAACTTAATAATGATTGATACTTTTATTAGACCTCCTGATTGGGACCCTTCTCAGCATGAGGGAGGTCCTTTGAGAATGATTAAGTATTACCCTGAAAAAAAAATAATACTAGAAAGATTTAGATTATTACCTCAGCAGGATTGTAATAATGATTGGTTTATGAGGTATATAGCTGATCATTCTGTTAAAGAGACCGATGAAGGTTGGCGATGGAAATTTGATGATTCAATGTTTAATAGCCTCGAGAGACTTTTTGGTTATAAATTTACATTCGATTGCCCTGCTCTTTTCATCCATGGAGCAAATAGCCTCTTAATGTCTGGGAATATTTTAGAAAATATCAAGGATATGTATTCTGACATAATGGAATTCAAAGAAGTTCCAGAAGCGGCGCATCATGTCCCGCTTGATAAGCCAATAGAAATAATTGATATAATCAAAAATAGATTATTTTAAATCTCTATATGAATTATTTTTATTTTTTTTTCTTTCTATCACTTTCAGTAATAATTTTATTTAAGCCTTTCATAAAATCTATTTCGGATTGGGTCATGAGGTCAGAAAAACTTAATAAAGCTGGACTTATAACATTTATTATAGGATTTTCACTTACGTACTTCAGTCTAATACAATCTTTCTGGTATGAAAGAATGTGGATAGTTGTAACTCTAGTTCTTGGCATTCTTCTTTTGATTAGAGGTATCTTCATTATATTTTTTCTAGAAAATATAAAAAAAATACTACCAATATATATAAAACACTATTACAAATTTTCTATCCCTATTTCAATGATTATGGTCTTCTTAGCCTTTTTAATCGTCTCTACTGATTATATTGGTCCTCAAAAAGATATTAGTAATTGTGAATCAGATGATCAGATTGAAGTTATATGTGAATTTAATAATGCTGAAGATATTGTTATCACTCCAGATAAAGAATTTCTTTTTATGTCTCAAATGGGTTCGATAGCTCCTTGGGGAGAAAATGAGCCAGGATATTTTGCAATGATGGAGATAAGTTCAAATAAGAAAATTATTCCCAAGATAATCATAGAGGAGAACACATGGGGGGAAGAGACATGTTCAAGGAAAAATTCAGATGGCTTTGGTCCACATGGGATTGATCTAGTAAAGCGAAATGATGGAAAGTATCAAATCGGAGTTATTAATCATTACCCGACAGAATCGGTTGAAATGTTTGAATTAAGAAAAAATGATTTGGATTGGGAAATGATTTGGAGAGGATGTGTAAATGTTCCAGATAAGTTTTACTTTAATGATTTGAGTCTTAAAAGAAATGGAAGTTTTTATGCTTCTCATATGTACAAAAGAGGTATCTCTGAAAATGAGTGGCTAATGATAGCTTTATTCAAAAGTAATTCTGGAAATATTATCTTTTGGGAGGATTCTAATTTTAACGAGCTTAAAGGATCTGAAGGCAGTAGTCCAAATGGCTTGGCGCTAGATGAAGCTTCTAATAAGCTTTATATAAGTTATAACTTAGAAGATAAGATAACTATTTTTGATCTAACAAATAATTCAAGAATTAATAGTTACTTCATCCAGTCTCCAGATAATCCATACATTAAGGATAACTCTCTTTGGATGACTTCGTTGGACTTTCAGCCTAATGATGCTCCAGATTGCATATTTAAAGTAAATTGTTCTCTGCCCTTTTCTATTTATGAATTAAATAAAGATACTTTGGAGCTTAAGAATAAATATATCTTCAGTAAAACTGTGTTTGGACTCCCAACAGTTGCAGTCCCAGTAAATAAAAAGGTTTATATAGGTTCTTTTCACGCAGACAGACTGGGTTCTTTTTCGATAAATTAAGTTTATGTCACAAGATTTTAATTTTGATTCTATAGCAATAAAGATCCCAAAAAGATTAGAAAACTCTCATAAGGGTAACTATGGGAAGGTGCTTGTTGTCGCTGGCTCGGATGGTATGGGGGGTGCTGGCATTTTATCATCTGAAGCTTGTTTATTTTGTGGCGCTGGATTAGTTCATCTAAATACACATCCATCAAATGTTGAAGCAAGTTTAATAAGAAATCCTGAAATAATGGCACTTGGTATCAATAAAAGCCTATCCATACCTGACGAAGTTGATGTTCTGTTATGTGGTCCAGGATTAAAAAATGATACATGGTCAAATAATGTTTTTAATGAGGTTTTCAATACAGGAAAGATTAAAACTTGGGTATTCGATGCAGGTGCGCTTAACTTAATTAGTGAAAAGGCTATTGAAGATAACAAGAATATTATCCTTACTCCTCATCCTGGAGAGGCTGCTAAACTTTTAGGTGTTTCTAGTAATCAGATACAAGAAGATAGAGTCAATGCTGCAAAGTCAATTGCAAAAAAATTCTCAGCTTATGTAATTCTAAAGGGCAAAGATACGATTATTTGTTCTCAAAATAGTGATGCTGTATTTCAGTGCTCAGAAGGAGGGCCAGAGCTCTCCTCTGGGGGTACTGGAGATGTTCTTGCAGGAGTATTATCCGCCCTTATTGCTCAAAAACTTGATATTATGGATGCTTGCATGCTTTCTGTTGCTGTTCATGCCAGAGCAGGAACAATATTTAAAAACAAAACAGGCGAGGTTGGTTTAAATGCATCATTATTAATACCAACTATTAGAGATCTAATTAATAAATGAAAAATATTATTCTAGAAAATGATGAAGCCACAAATAATCTTGGTGCACTGATCTCAAAAAAACTTGCAGAGATGGATAAATCTTCAGTTGAAATCCATCTTGAAGGAGATCTTGGAACTGGGAAGACATTTCTAACTAGGTCCATAATTTCTAATTCAGGTTGGAGCGGAATGGTAAAAAGTCCTACCTATACTTTATGTGAAGAATATGATTTGGGAGATTTAATTTTCTTACATATTGATCTTTATAGAACCAACGAGCCTGAAGATATTTACATTTTTGATTTAGATAGAAAAACGCATCCAAAAAAAATTATAATTATTGAGTGGCCTCAAAAACTTGTTTCAAAAAGAGATTTTGATTTAAAGATTTTTTTTGAGCACTTTGAGGATAAAAGAAAAATATCAATAAATGATGGTAATAAACTATTCTCAGATCTAATCAAATATTATGAATAAATTCTCATTATTTTTATTAGCGTTATCATCACTAATATATTCGAATGAGATTTCGTTTTATGAAGTAAAAGATTCTGATGATCAATCTACAGAAATATCTTTTCTTTTAGACAAAGTATCTTTTATAAAGTCATATTCTCTTGTTGATCCTTCAAGAATTGTGATTGATGTTTATCAAAGCGATTTAAAATCAGATGTTCAGAAAAAATATAACTACCCTATTAAACAAATTAGGGCTTCATCAAAAGAAGACTTAACTAGAATTGTTATTGATTTATATGAGTATGTTAATTGGAGTAAGCCTACGCAGGAAAAGACAGATAAAGGTATATTGCTAAAAATAAAAGTTAAAAAAAATAAGAGCTTAAAAAATAATGTTAGAGATATTATAGTTGCAATTGATGCAGGTCATGGTGGAAAAGATCCTGGTGCAGTAAGTAGTAATAACGTTTTAGAAAAAGATATTACTCTATTAATTGCAAAAGAATTACAAAGGACTCTTCGAGATACGGAGGGATACCAGGCAGTATTAATTAGAAGTGATGACAGTACTGTTAGTCTCAATGATAGATATCAAAATGCAAGAAAGTTTGGCGCAGATGCATTTGTCTCAATTCATGCCGATGGCTTTAGATTGGCATCTGTTAAAGGTGCTTCGGTCTTTATATGGTCGGAAGAATCCTCTAGCAGTGTTGCAAGGAATCTTTCAGATAAAGAAAGAAAAAGAATACAAGCTCAAATAAAAAATTTAAAAACTTATGACTTCAATGAGGATGCTGCAAGAGATCTTTATCCAAATACTTATAAAAATAAGATTGATCAAAGCAAGATATTAGGAACTAAAATATTAGATCAACTAAAAAGAGATCCTTTTACAAAGATTCACAAACAAAATGTTGAGTATGCTGATTTCAGAGTACTTAAATCTGTTGATATACCGTCCGTGTTAGTTGAATCAGGGTTTATAACGAATCCTGAGGACGCAAAGAGGCTTAAAACTAAAGCTGGCAGAAGAATGATAGCAAGATCAATATTTCTTGGCATACATAACTACTTTAAAGAAACTCCAGTTTCAGGATCAATTTTAGAAAATTATCCTAATTACCTAAACTATGAAATTCAAAAAGGAGATGTATTATCAGAAATTGCTATTAGATTTGGTGTAACAGTCAATTCTATAAATAAGATGAATAATCTTGAAAACAAATCTATCTATCCAGGTCAGATAATCAAAATAGAAATATAAAGATTTAAGACATATCATGAGGATCTATGTCGTATCCCCATTTTACCTTTTTTGTCTCAGGCCAACCTTGGATTTCGCTAGTTAAAAATTTAAGGACTCTATTTAGATAAGACTTAGTGTTGGTTTTTATAATTAAATGATTCCTTGTGTTTCCTTTTATTTTTAAAGGTATTGAAGGGAGTGGTCCGATGATAGTAATACTTTTTTTGTTATCTAAGAGACTACTTACTTTTTCTAAAAATTTTAAACAGCTTAGATGATTTGGAGAGGTAACTCTTAATATTGAGACAGTTGAATAAGGAGGCATTCCAATAGCTTTATTGGTTTTAAGGCACTGATCAGCAACTAGCTGATAATCACCAGTCTTAATTTGTTTTAAATTGAGATCATTTGGATATCTAGTTTGTATAACAACCTTTGCAAGATTGTTATTTCTTCCAGCCCTTCCAGAAACTTGAATTAGTTGTTGTGATATTTTTTCTACAGCATTTATTTCTGGACTTAACAAACCCCCATCGGCATTAAGAATCACGCATAAAGTAACTTTTGGAAAGTCATGCCCTTTTGATAACATTTGTGTTCCCACTAATATTGCTTCCTTGCTTTCGTTAGCTTTTTCATAGATTGCTTCTATTGAGCCCTTGAGCCTTGTTGAGTCATAGTCCATTCTGATGATTGGTACTTTTTTAAAAGTACTCCGAAGAACTTCCTCAACTCTTTCAGTTCCGGTGCCAAAAGTATTAATTTCAGTTGATTGGCAGTCTGGGCAGTTATCATTAACTCCATAAACTGACTCGCATTTATGGCAGATCAGTCTATTCTTTGATTTATGAAAAACTAAATTTGATTCACATGATGAGCATTTAGCAACCCAACCACAATTATCACACTCATATAATGGAGCAAACCCTCTTCTATTTATAAATATTAAAACTTGCTCTCCTCTATTTATTGCTGACTCAATAATGCCCATCGTTTGAATTGCGATTCCTCCTAGCAAAGGAGAATTACTTATATCTAATGGAATTAATTTTGGAGGTTTCTTACCATCCACCCTTCTAAGCAGATCAAATTTTTTATATTTTTTGTCTTTTACAAGCTTGAGTGTTTGTAACGACGGTGTCGCAGAGCCAAGGAAAACAGGTATATTTTCTAATTGCGCTCTTTTAATTGCTAAATCTTTTCCTGAAAATCTAAAACCATCAGCTTGTTTATAAGAATGATCATGTTCCTCATCAATTATTATTGCCCCTAAGTTTTTTAAGGGCATCAAAACAGAAGATCGAGTCCCAATAACAATTTTTATTTCACCAAATTTTGATCTTAACCAAACTTTCAATCTTTGATTAGGAGTTTGCCTTGAATGATATACACCGATTTCACCTTTAAATCGATTTTTAAATCTCTTTAAAAGTTGAGGAATGAGATTTATTTCAGGTACTAAAATAAGTATGGATTTATTTTCTTTGATAAATTTTTCAGCCAACTGCAGATATATCTCTGTTTTGCCAGAGCCGGTAACTCCATAGATTAATGCTGGACTGAATTTTTTAATTTTATTTAGCTTAGATAAGCTAGCACTCTGTTCTTTAGTTAGTTTAAAGTTCTTGTCTTCATTATTTAATTTATATTCGGATTCTTCATTTGAAGTGCTTATAACTTTATCATTCGTTTTTCTAAGTAAGGTTGGTACAAAAGAAAGAAATACTTCCCCTATAGGATGGTGGTAGTAGTCTGAAGCCCATAAGATCGTCTCAAAGATTGATTTGTCAAAGCAAGTATAATCATCAGGAATTGAAACTATCTCCTTCAATCCTTTTAATGATTCAGAAGTAGCTATTTTTTTTACAACTATTCCTATCAATGTCTTGTTGCCAAAAGGAACAATTACCCTGGTACCTTTTTTAATATCATCCTTGGATTTGTAGGTAAAACATTGCCTAATCGGCAAGCCTACAGCTATATCATAGTAAAAAATATTCATTTTTTAATTGTAATGGAGTTAATATTTGCTATAGTTCTCATCCTAATTTGATTTTAATATGAAAAAAGACATACATCCTGAATACCGCGAAGTTCTATTCCATGATACTAGTGTGGATGAGTACTTTATCATTCATTCAACCTTAAACACTGAAAAGACAAAAGAATGGGAAGATGGAAAAACTTACCCATATTACGCTCTTGATATCTCTTCTGCTTCACACCCTTTTTATACAGGTAAGCAAAAGATTATTGATACTGGTGGAAGAGTTCAAAAATTTGAAGAAAGATTTGGTAAAAAAAAGTAGTCTAATCAATTTACTCCAGAACTCCCAAAACCTTTAGTTCCTCTAGATGATTTTTCAAAGTCATCAACAATCTCAAAGTCAGCTTGAATAACTGGAACAATAATCATTTGAGCTATTCTATCTCCAGGTTCAATTTCAAACTCTTTATCTGACCTGTTCCATGCAGGCACCATTAGCTCTCCTTGATAATCAGAATCTATTAGGCCAACAAGATTTCCTAGGACGATTCCATGTTTAGAACCTAGGCCAGATCTTGGAACGACAAGTGCAGCCAATCCCTCATCTTCAAGATGCATTGCAAAACCCATTGGTATCATAGAAGTCTTTCCTGGCTTCAATATAATCTTTTCTTCAAGACAGGCCCTTAGATCAAGTCCAGCAGATCCTGATGTTTCATATTTTGGTAAGGGTATTGAATCTCCCATAAGAGGATTAATTATTTTTATTTTTATTTTTTTCAAAATTTTATTTCCTTAGGTCTTATTAGTGATTTTAACTTACATTTATGAGGTAAAAGATTTTTCCATTTATCTTTAAAACTTATTATAGCTAGATTGCACGTAGAAAATTTTTGAATGCTCTCATCTATTAAATTTTCAACTAATAAGTGAAGGGTTGGATTATGTCCAACTATTAAAATATTTTTTAATTCTTCCTCTGTTTCTTTAATTTTTTCAATAACAGTATCTATATTTCCAAAATATAACTCATCTGTATAAGTTGCATCATCGATAAGGAATTGAAATCCATCAGCTGTTAAATCAAAGGTTTCTTTTGCTCTTTTTGCATTGGAACATATCACCTTTGCGGCATTAAATTTATGCTTTTTTAAAAAACTACAAAGTTTTTTTGCATCATCAATGCCTTTTTTAGCAAGCGGCCTGTCAAAATCAGCAAGGTTTATATTTTCCCAAGATGATTTTGCATGTCTAAGAATATATATTTCTTTCATATATTATTGATTATAGTATTGATATGTATGCTTCTGTTCTATAAAATCGCGTTTCAATGAGTAAAAAATGCCAAGTAACAGGAAAGATTCCACAAGCAGGGAACAATGTGTCTCATGCCAATAATAGAACTAAGAGAAAGTTCTTTCCTAACCTTCATACTCACAAATTTTGGGTTGAATCAGAAAATAGATTTGTTAATCTAAAAGTTTCAGCAAAAGGGATGAGAATCATCGATAAGAAAGGCATAAGCCAAGTCCTTAAAGAAATTAGATCTCGCGGCGAAAAAGTCTAAACTTATTTATATCCAGCCTCTTGGGCCAAAAATACAGCTTCTTTCTGAAGTGAGCCTAGCTTGCTAACATTTATATTGTCTTCTGAAAATTCACCCCAGCCTTCAATAGAGTCATCGATATCAGCTGAAGCAAGAACCGGATATTCTTTATTAGCAGATGCATAAAAGTCTTGAGCTTTCATGGATGATAAATATTCAAGAAGCTTCACAGCATTCGCTTTATTTTTTGAGGTTTTGACTACACCGGCACCAGAAATATTTACATGCACGCCTCTATCTCCTTGATTTGCCCAAAAAAGGCTAAGATTGTCATATTTAGGATCATCTAATAATCTAGCTAGATAATATGTATTAACGATAGTTACTCCGCATTGACCAGATGATACTGCTTTAAGAGCGTTGGTATCATTTGAAAAAACTTCTGTTGCAAGATTTGATACCCAGCCTAAAACAACAGCTTTTGCTTCATCGTAACCATAAGCATCGATCATACTTGCCATCAATGATCTGTTATAAACTTTCTTAGATGTTCTTAAGCATAACTTACCTGCCCATTTTGGATCAGATAAAGCTTCGTATGAAGAAAAGTCATTATCCGAAAACTTATCACTTGAATATACTATTGTCCTAGCTCTTTTAGAAAATCCAAACCATTGGTTGCTTGGATCTCTTAAATACTCAGGAATATTTTTTTTTAAGATGTCGGAATTAGTTTCGCTGAAAATTTTTCTTTCAGTAGCCTGCCATAGCACACCTGCATCAACAGTCATAAAAATATCAGCAGGAGAATCTTCTCCCTCTATATCAATTCGCTCCATTAATTCTTGAGCATTACCAGATAAAAGATTTACCTTGATGCCAGTATCCTGAAAAAAATCTTCAATTATTGGCTCAAGTAATTGTGGCTGCCTTGAGGTGTATATTGTTAGTTCATCATTTGCTTGATATGAACATGAAACCAATATAAATATTGATAATATTATTGTTAATTTTTTCATTTTTTCACCTCATAAGAAATAAGAATTATCTTCGGTGTGCAGCTAGATTATATCTTATTCTTTCCTGATGCATGACTTATAAAGAATTTTTTTAGGAACTGGGTTTTGTTAACTCTCGAAAGGCCTATATTTCTTAATAGCTTTAGATATAAATTATTTGAGTTAAAAAGATTTACAAAGAAATCCATTGATTTCAACATAAGTAAGTTCATATTTTTTCTTCTTACTTCATATCTTTTAAGAACTAGCCTTTGATCTATATTGATACTTTTTTCAAAGCCATTGATTATTTCCTCACAAAAAGCATCTGCATCTGCAAACCCAAGATTTATACCTTGGCCTGCTAAAGGATGAATTGAATGAGCTGCATCACCTATAAGAACTGTTGATCCAGATACATAGTTTTTAAAATGATGATTGAATAATTTAAAACTTAAAATGCTTGAATTTACTTTAATTTCAGAAGATAGCTTTCCTTCAAAATAGGACATGTATTCATTAACATATTGTTCAATATTTTGATTATCCAGTTTTTCGTTATCAACCGACCAAACAACAGTATGAGTAGAATCGCCAATATTCGATGGCAATGGCATGATTGCAAAAATACCTTTATCAGAAAAAATTTGATATGCCGCATGCTTATCTTCAAGACAGCATGATGCAGTGAAAGTAATAGCAGTTTGATTGTAATCACCTGTCATTTCAGTATATTCAGCTAACTTTGCAACATTAGAGTTTCTTCCATCACAACCAGCAATAAATTTAGTTTCTATTGTTTTATCATTAGATATATAAACCTCAGAAATCTCTTCAGAATCTTTTTTAGTGATCTTTTTAATTTCACTTCTAAATAAAGTTTTTTCTAGAACCTTCTGTTGTAAAAGATTTTGAAGTTCATTAAAAAATACTACATAAGATAAATTATCTTCATCAATCTCTTCGGCCCTAAAATCTATCTTGCCTGAACCTTCTCCTTCAAAAACTTTGATTGTCTTTATTTCAGCACAAGGAATTTTGATCCCTATGTCATCTAAAAGCTTTTTAGAGTATGAGTTTAATGTCAGTGTCCTTATATTTTCCGTTTGATTATTATTTCCATCTGACTTTTCAACAACCAATGATTCAATATTATTGTTGGCCAATCTGGAAGCAATATAATTGCCTATAATTCCTCCGCCTGATACGGTAACAGAAGATTTCACCTTGCTATGACATTAAAGATTCTATCTCTTTTGGATCAGAGGGTACTTTTGATGTGAGGTTTTCATTTCCATCCTTTGTGACAAGGATATCGTCTTCAATTCTTACACCGATACCTTTCCATTTATCATCCACATCCATAGAGCTGCTTATATATATTCCAGGTTCAATAGTAGTGATCATCCCGGGTTTAAATTTCATGTATTCATCCCCTTCCATATAATCGCCTGCATCATGAACATCAAGACCAAGCCAATGTCCTATTTTATGCATGTAAAATTCTTTAAAGGCTCCTGATTTATGTAACTCTTCAGGATCTCCCTCTAGTAATCCTATTCTGATAAGGCCTTCGGTAATAACTCTTTCAGATATTTCTTGAGGTTGCATAATATCATTACCAGGTTTAACTTGATCAATTGCTGCATTCATTGCTTCCAAAACAATCTCATAAATTTTTAATTGCTCGTCAGAAAATTTCCCACTGACCGGAAATGTTCTTGTTATGTCAGATGCATACATTTCATATTCACATCCTGCATCAACTAACAATAAATCTGATTTCTTAAGATTCTGATTGTTTTCAACATAATGAAGGGTGCAAGCATTTTCACCGCCAGCAACAATTGGTGTATAAGCTTGAAACCTACCTCCTCTTTTTGAGAATTCATTACAGTATAAGCTTTCGATATGTTGTTCTGAGTCTATGCTCTTAACAGACTTCATTGCCTCAATATGCGCCTCAGCAGAAATATCACATGCTTTTCTCATTAAACTAATTTCATGGTCATCCTTTATTAGTCGAGCATTGCCAAGCAAGGATGAAGCATCAATTATGTTTATTGACTTACTATGTCTATCCTTTGAGCCTGCTTGGGTAGTCCAATCTATAACTTTTTGATCAAATCCAGACTTCTTTCCGATGGCATAAAGGACCTGATTCGATCCGTTGAGAATATCTGGCATGACTGTATCAATTTGAGTGTTGTCATAAGCTTTATCAAATAAAAAATCATCCACTGCCCCTATTGGTCCAGCTCTATATCCATCCCATATCTCTCTAAGCTTATCTTTAGGCGGAACAAATATTATTGTGCTAATACCGTCTTTGTTATTCACAATTGCTATGAGAGAGGTAGGTTCACAAAATCCAGAAAAATAGTAAAAATTACTATCTTGTCTAAAGGCATATGCTGAGTCTGCATTTCTATATTGCATATCTGCACCAGGAATCAATAAAACTGAATTTTCTGGAAGTGATTCCTTTAAACTATTTCTTCTATTTTTATATATAGTATTATCCATTGGAGTATTTTACTCTTTTAAACAAACTTTCCAATTCATTAAAGTAGATTTAAACTATTGAAATGCCAAAAAAAATCGAATCAAGCTCAAAAGATCTAGAAAAAAAATTGGATTTACTAATTAAAAGATTTGAAGAGCAACGAGGTATCATTAATTCTTATATCAAAAGAGAAAGGGATTGGAAAAAAGATAAGGTCCTTCACAGAAAAGAGGTCTCTCGTCTTGAAAAGGATTTAAATAAAGCAAAAAATGAGTAAAGTTGAAACTGTATCTTTAAGAATATTTGGTAGAGATCTCACAATTGCATGCCCACCAAAAGAAAAAGATAACTTAATTAAAGCTGCTAATCTTCTCAATGAAGAGCTTGATAATATAAGTGACAAAAATAATGCTTTAATAATTGCTGGATTAACTCTAGCAAATAAGCTGCTTACCAGTGAGTCTAATAACAAATCAAGCAGCGCTGATGCAGATTTTTCAAAGCTTATAAAAAAGATTGAAAAAACTCTAGAGAAATAGTCTTTAACTTAAATACTAACTCTACTATACTTTTATTAACATTCTGGTTCATTTGCTAATGTGTTAATAAATTTGAACCGATACTATAAATAAGGTGATTTTCCTCTGTCTTTGTTGTGCAATACCTTATAGGGAAGCCTGATCTGATAAGATATTCACCACCTGAACTTTCGGTTCAGGTATAACGCATAGCGGTGATCTGGTTTGTTATTTTCTGTAGAAATTATGGATAAAAAAAATATTAGGAAATTACTTCTAGAACAGGGGGAGCTTTTATCTAATAAATTTATTTCAGATGCAAATCAAAAAATTCAAACAGTCTTGATGAGTGAAATTGATATCAAAGAATCAAAAAATAATCTTTTGTACTTTCCTTTTAGAAAAGAGGTCGCATTAGATCTTATAACTTCAGAATTAAAAAAGCATGCTAATAAAATATATATGCCTTGCATCATTTCTAAAAAAATAATGAGATTTAACCTTTTGAAAGAAGACAGTATCCTTAAAAAAAATAAGTTTGGGATTAATGAAATAATAAGCCAAGATTTCATTGACCCCTTTTTATTTGACACAATGTTTATACCATTTGTTGGAGTTGATAGTAATGGCTGTAGGCTTGGATATGGAGGCGGTTTTTTTGATAGAGCCTTATCAAAAATGAACACTTCAAAAATAAAGCCTCTGATAATTGGTCTTGGTTATGACTTTCAGATTGTCGATGAAGAATTTGGTGAGCCACATGATATTAAATATGATCTTGTAATTACTGAAACCAATATACTTTCATATAGCTGAACTATAAAATACAGAATTCAAATATGAATAAAATTCTTACATATCTTTTAGGTTTATCTATAGCTGTTATTTCTGCTGAAGGGATAATTATCGATGGTAGTTTAGATGAACCAGAATGGGAAGAAGCCTTTGTAATTGATAAATATTATGAAGCTGTTCCATATACCCTTAAGACTCCTGATGTAAAGACAGTGACCAGAATTATTTCAAATGAAGAAGGAATATATATTGGCTTCACTAACTTTCAAGATAATGCTTCTATGTTATCTAACAAATCAATGAGAGATGAGATCCCAAATAATGCTGAACAAAATGGAGTGGCAATTGATTTTGATGGAGATGGACTAAAGGCATATATGTTTTTTGCAACTCTAGCGAATATTCAAGGAGATGGGATTAGGCCGCTTGGTGGATGGCCAGAATTTGATTGGGATGGAGATTGGGATGTAAAAATGAAAAAATATGATGGCTATTGGGTATCAGAATTTTTAATCCCCTGGAATGTTGTTTTAATGAAAAATGTTGATACACCCTATAGAAAAATTAATATTACAACTTTTAGATATCTAACAACAGATCAAGCTTGGTTAAATGATACAAAAACGAGTGGTTTTAGGACAAATTTCCTGTCCAATCTAAGAACAATTAAGGTTAGAAATTTCACAAAAAGAAAGCTTAACTACTTTCCATATATATCTAAAACTTATAACTCTGTTACAGGTTTTAATGAAAATAAATTAGGTGCTGAAGTCTTTTTAAATACTGGTACAGGTAAGCAAATCAATTTGACTGTTAATCCAGATTTTGGGCAAGCAGAAAGTGATGAGGTCATAGTCAATTTTTCTGCACAAGAAACTTTTTACTCTGAAAAGAGAGCGTTTTTTAATGAGAATCAATCTCTATTTGATTTGTCTCATTACGATAGATATAGAGTTATCAATACAAGAAGAATAGGAGCTGCAAGCAGCTATGATTGTGAAGAGTCTTCGTCAGAGGATGACTGTAATGATGCAAAAAAAACTTATACGGATATAGATTTTGCATTGAGGTATACACAGAAAAATAGTAATAGTGATGTTGGATTATTTGTGGCTCAAGAATCAAATGAACTATTTACAAGAGGTAGAAATTTTTATGCCTTTAGATCAAAAAATAAGATAGGAACAAGATCAATAGGTTACTTTCTTACTCATGTTGAGAATAATTTTACAAATGAAAAAGCTACTGTAAATGTTATCGACTTTACTAACATCAAATCAAAAAAACTAACTTTGTATACAGATTTACTTGCCTCTGAAAAAGAAGGCATCTCTGGTATTGGTATTCGATCGCAGTTTGTTTATAAACCTACCCCGCTTACAAAAAGATCAGGAAGTATATTATATTTTGAAGATGATTTTAGGCTTAATGATTTTGGATACCTAAAAAAGAATGATTGGTTCCATATAGGATTTGGATTTGATGCAACAAAGGTTAATTTTGCTGAGCTTAGTTCAGTTAAGGAAAGAGAAATAAGAACAGATTTTAACTATGATTCTGATACTTCTGGAAATTCAAATCCGATAAGAGCCAGCCAAAATTATGAATTTAATTATAAAAATAATTCTAGTTTTAAGATTTTATGGGACTTAAAAACCTCTGGAAAAGATACAACAATTACTAGAAAGAATGTGGATTTTCCTTATGTAAAAAATAAAGGTAGTTTTAGTTTCAACCTTGATTATGAATCTCCAAGCTTTGGCACTTGGGAATACGATTGGAGGACTGGCTATGAGACAGCAGAGAAATATGATTCTTGGGATTCAAATGGTTATGAAAGAAGGTTTGCAAAGATTGCAGGTTCTTTGTATCCAATTGATGATTTTAGAATCAGTTATCAATTTAGAGTAAGAAAGGAAGACGAATGGTTGAACTGGATAAAAGATAACGAGTTAGCAGTTTATGATCTTAGTCAAAAAATTATTTCTATAGATATGAATTGGTATAAAGGCATCAAGCACGAGATTAGACTTAAAAGTCAATTTGTAGCCTTAGAGGCAAAAAATCCTAAAAGCTTATCAGTTGATAAAAGCGGATATCTTTTGAACGCAAACAATCAAGTTAAGTCATTTACTGAGGGTATTACATCTTTCCAAGTCAGGTATAAATATGAAATTGCGCCGCTATCATATTTTTATTTGGTTTATACGAGAGGGGGAAGTATTTATGATGATGAAAATGAAAGAAATACATCAAAGATATTTAGGGATCCTTGGGAAAACCCAGATAACGAAATTTTTTCTATAAAGTTTAGATTAAAGTATTAAAGATTTTCATTTTAAGAAATCTAAATATGCCCTGTTATTACTTTCTTCTTTGAATAAAGTCCCGGACTTATCTAGATGTTTTAATAATAAAGATTTGTTCTTATTCTGATCTTCGATTCCAATTAGAATGTTTCCATAAGCGGATCCAATATTTCTGTAATGAAACAAGGAAATATTCCACTTAGTTCCAAAATGTTTTAGGAAATCTAAAAGAGCACCAGGTTTTTCAGGAAACTCACCATTGAATATTCTTTCGTTGTGTTCTGACTCTTCAGATCCTGTTACTCTGCCGCCTACCATGTGCCTGAGATGATCATTTGAAATATCATTACTGGTGTAGTCGCTAAATTTATAATTTAATTTTTTAAGTTTATTTTTCAATCTAGTAAAACTATCCTCTGAGGCTGTTCTTATACCAACTAAAATAAAGGCATCTTTTTTATCAGATTTTCTATAATTAAATTCTGTGATTGGCATCTTTCCAAATACTTTGGATAGCTTAAGGAAACTTCCAGGTTTTTCCGGTATTTTTATACTAAGTATCTTTTCTCTATTTTCGCCAAGTTCAGACCTTTCTACAATAAAGCCTAGTTTTTGAAAATTCACATTAGCTCCAGAGCTAATAGCCATAAGGTTTTTATTTTTCATTCTTTTTGAGTAAATTTTTAATCCTGCTAGTGCTACCGCTCCTGAGGGCTCTGAAAGTATTCTAGTGTCTTCAAAAATATCTTTTACTGCAGCACATACCTCATCTATATTTACTGTAATTACTTCATCGACGCATTCTTTAATAACATCTAGATTATTTTTACCAACTTGAGATACGGCAACACCATCTGCGAACAGCCCTACTCTTTCTAAAAGAACTCTTTTATTTGATTTTAGTGCTTCAGTCAAACAAGCAGAATCGTCAACCTCTACTCCAACAATTTTAATTTTCTTATTTTTTTGTCTAACCCAAGCAGAAATCCCCGCTAATAGTCCGCCACCGCCAACTGGAACAAATATTGAATCATAGTCAATTCCATCTTCAAGAATTTCTTTTCCAACTGTTCCTTGCCCGGCAATAGTGAATTGATCATCAAAAGGATGAACAAAAGTATATTTATATTTTTTTGAGACTTTATCTGCTTCGACTAATGCATCTGCAAGATTCTCACCATGAAGAGTGATTTTTGCACCTAATCTTTTTACAGCATTTATTTTATTCTCAGGAGCTGTAACAGGCATAATAATATTGCAGGTCAATTTTAATTTCTTACACGCTAGTGCAACTCCCTGCGCATGATTTCCTGCTGAGGCAGCAATAATACCAAGGGACTTCTGTTTTTCTGACAGATTAACTATTTTGTTGTATGCACCTCTATTTTTAAAAGAAAATATTGGTTGAAGATCCTCTCTTTTAAGATAAATATTATTATTTTCTTTAATTGATAGATTAGCTGCATGGGTTGTGGGAGAATCAATCGCAACATCATAGACTGACGCGCTTTCAATTAGCTTTAAATACTTCTTCGAGTTTTTAAACTTACCCGTTTTCTTTATTTTTAATCTCAATTTAAATCACTTGTAATAATTTTCTTGTATTATAACTGTATGAGCGCTGCAAAGATAAGTGTTGCAAAAAAAGCAATAGAATACATTGAAAAAAAATTATCTCAAGATATGGTTCTAGGAATTGGAACAGGCTCAACTGTGAATTTCTTTATAGAGGAACTTGAGAGACATAAAAATTATTTTAAAGGCGCAGTATCAAGTTCAGAGGCATCATCAAAACTATTAAAAGAAAAAAATATTGAAGTCTTTAGCCTTAATGATGTAAACGAAGTTGCTTTTTATATTGATG